>NZ_FAOZ01000003.1:0-300000 GCF_001536285.1 Parafrankia irregularis
GTCAGCTCCCGGATCCGCGCCCCCAACCGCTTCCACTCCCGCGGATCCTGCGTCGCCTCATCCGACCAGAACCGATACCCCTCCGCCGCCCGGTCGATCACCAGCTCCGCCCCCATCGACCGGCAGATCTCCGCCTTCGCCGGCGACGACACCACACACACCGGAATCGCACCACCCCGCAACGCCATCTGCGTCGCATACGACCCCAAACCCCCCGACGCACCCCAGATCAGGACCACATCACCCTGCTTCATCCCCGCACCGTTACGCGACACCAACTGCCGATACGCCGTCGAGTTCACCAACCCCGGCGACGCCGCCTCCTCCCAACTCAAATGAGCCGGCTTCGGCATCAACTGGTTCGCCTTCACCAACGCCAGCTCCGCAAGACCACCGAAATTCGTCTCGAACCCCCAGATCCGCTGCTCCGGATCCAGCATCGTGTCGTTGTGACCCTCGGGCCGCTCCAACTCCACCGACAGACAGTGCGCCACCACCTCATCCCCCGGGAACCACGCATGCACCCCCGGCCCCGTCCGCAACACCACACCCGCCAGATCCGACCCCACCACGTGATACGGCAGATCATGCCGCCGCGCCAACGGAGACGTCCGCCCATACCGCTCCAGGAAACCGAACGTCGACAACGGCTCGAAAATCGACGTCCACACCGTGTTGTAGTTCACCGACGACGCCATCACCGCCACCAACGCCTCACCCGGCCCCAACTCCGGCGTCGCCACCTCATCCACATGCAACGACTCCCGCGGATCCTTGTCCCGCGACACCCGCCCCTCGAACAACCCCACCTCGTCCTTCCGCACCACCACACCCCGATACGACTCCGGGACTGGTAGGGACGCGAACAGGGCGCGGCGATCCTCCGTGTGCGGAACAGCTGACTGGACAGCGTCAACAATGTGCTTCATATGAGGTGGTCGCTCCCGTCCGTCAGACGCCGAGATGGCGCGCGATCAGCATCTTCTGCACCTCGCTGGTGCCTTCACCGATCTCGAGGATCTTCGAGTCCCGCCAGTGCCGGGCCACCGGGTACTCGTTCATGAATCCGTAGCCGCCGTGGATCTGGGTCGCCTCACGGGCGTTGGTCACCGCGGCCTCGGAGGAGAACAGCTTCGCCATCGCCGCCTCCTTCTTGAAGGGCAGCCCGGCGAGCATTCTCCAGGCGGCCTCGTAGTACGCCGTCCGGGCGACGAACGTCCGGGTCTCCATCTCGGCGAGTTTGAAGGCGATGGCCTGGTTGCGCGCGATCGGGGCGCCGAACGCCTCACGTTCCTTCGCGTATTTCACGCTTTCGTCGACGCAGGCCTGCGCGAGCCCCACCGAAAGCGCCGAGATGGCGATGCGCCCCTCGTCCAGAATGGACAGGAAGTTCGCGTAGCCGCGCCCGGGCTCGCCGAGCAGGTTCGCCTCCGGCACCCGTACGTCCTGGAACGACAGCGGCCGCGTGTCGGACGCATGCCAGCCGACCTTCGAATAGGGCGCGCCGGCACTGAAGCCCGAGGTCGGGACCGGGACGATGATCGAGGAGATCTGCGGGCGGCCGTTCACCGGCTCACCGGTCACCGCGGTCACCGTCACGACCCGGATGATGTCCGTCCCGGAGTTGGTGATGAAGGCCTTCGAGCCGTTGATCACCCATTCCCCGCCCTCGAGCCGGGCCGTGGTGCGGGTGCCACCCGCGTCACTGCCGGCGCCCGGCTCGGTCAGCCCGAACGCACCCAGCGCCCGGCCGCTGGCCAGCACCGGCAGCCATTCCTCCCGCTGCGCCTCGGTGCCGAACCGGTAGATCGGCATCGCGCCCAGGCCCACCCCGGCCTCCAGGGTGATCGCCACCGAGGAGTCGGCCCGGGCCAGCTCCTCGATCGCCAGGCACAGCGCGAAGTAGTCGGCCCCCTGGCCGCCGTAGGACTCGGGGAACGGCAGCCCGAACAGCCCCATCTCCCCCATCTGCGCGATGATCTCGTACGGGAAGGTCTTCGCCTCGTCATGGATGGCGGCGGCCGGGGCCACCACCTCACGGGCGAACTCCTCCACCGTCTTGCGCAGGCTTTCGTGTTCCTCGCTCAGTCGACCCTCGACCATGGCCCGTCCCTGTCTCCTGCGTTGTGGAAAGTGCTGGCTGGCGGTGTGACGAGTCCCGGCTAGGGCCGCTCGGCGCGCGGCCGCGGTGCCTCGTCTGTGACCTGCGGCCCGGCGGCCTGCGGCTCGCTCGCCGGCTCGCCGGCGCCCGGCTCGACGACGGCGGGCTCGACGACGGCGGGCTCGACGACGGCAAGCAGCGCGTCGAGCGCGACCGAGTCGCCGACCCGCACCAGAACGTCCTTGACCAGGCCGGCGAGCGGCGCGACCACCGTGTGTTCCATCTTCATCGCCTCGACGACCACCAGCGGGGCACCGGGTTCGACGGTGTCCCCGGCCCGCGCCCGCACGTCGACGACGATGCCCGGCATCGGGCTGCGGGCCTCGCCGCCCTGCTCGCCCGCGGCGCTGTCGCCGCCCCGCTCGGCGTGGCGCTCCGCCAGTGACCAGGCGAAGCCGTCGGCACCTGCCCAGAGGGCGCCGGGGGTCACGGCGATCTGCCAGCGCCTGGTCAGCCCGTCCAGGGTGACCAGGGCCTGCCCCGACCGCACCGCCGCGGCGGGGGCCTGCGCCACCTGGGTGACCGGGCCGGCCGGGGCCGCCTGCGCGGCCGGAAGCCAGGTGAGCTCGGCGGTACGCGGGTCGGCCTCGTCGACGCGCACCCGCAGGCCGCCGTCGGCGGTGCGCAGCACACCGACCTCGCGCACCGGCCCTCCGGTGCCACTCGCACCCGCGCCCGCCACCGACCAGCGGGCCCACACCGGCTCGCCCAGCCGCCAGCCGGACGGGACGTCCCACGGGTCGACGACCGCCCCGGTGGGGATCAGGGTGTGCGCGCTGACCAGCGCGAACACCGCCAGCGCCTCGTCCGCCGTCGGAGCGCCGACGACCGCGCCCCCCACCGCCCCGGGGTCGGGCTCCGGCGCGGGGGCGGTCAGCGCCTCGAGGTGGCGTTCGACCAGGCCGGTGTCGAGCCGGCCGGCGCGGGTGTCGGGATGTCTGATCAGCCGCCGCAGGAAGCCGATGTTGCTGGTCACTCCCAGCAGCGTCGTGTCGGCGAGCGCCGCGTCGAGCCGGGCGAGCGCGCCGGCGCGGTCCGGGGCCCAGGCGATGACCTTGGCCAGCATCGGGTCGTAGGTCGCGGCGACGGGCGAGCCCGCCATCAGGCCGGAGTCGACCCGCACTCCCGCGCCGGCCGGTTCCCGCAGCACCAGGACGTCGCCGCCGGTCGGCAGGAAGCCACGGGCGGGGTCCTCGGCGTAGACCCGGGCCTCGACCGCGTGGCCGGTGAGCCGGACCTCGTCCTGGGTGAGGGTCAGTCGCTCCCCGGCGGCGACCCGCAGCTGCTCGGCGACCAGGTCGACGCCCGTCACCAGCTCGGTGACCGGGTGCTCGACCTGCAGCCGGGTGTTCATCTCCATGAAGAAGAACTCGTCGGGCCGCTCGGTGCCCACGACGAACTCCACCGTGCCGGCACCGACGTACCCGACGGCGGCGGCGACGTCCACCGCCGCTCCCCCGATGCGGGCCCGGGTGGCGGCGTCGAGCAGCACCGACGGCGCCTCCTCGACGATCTTCTGGTGGCGGCGCTGCAGGCTGCACTCGCGTTCACCGAGGTGGATGACGTTGCCGTGGGTGTCGGCGAGGATCTGCACCTCGATATGCCGGGGGATGTCGACGAACCGTTCGACGAACAGCGTGTCGTCACCGAAGGAGGCCGCGGCCTCGCGTCGGGCGGAGCGCAGCGCCTCGGGCAGGTCCGCGGGGTCGCGGACCAGGCGCATGCCCTTGCCGCCGCCGCCCGCGGCCGGTTTCACCAGCACCGGGTAGCCGATCTCGGCCGACGCAGCGACCAGGTCGTCGTCCGTCATGCCCGGTTCGATCCGGCCGGGGACGACGGGGACACCCGCCGCGGCGACGGTGCGCTTGGCGGCGATCTTGTTCCCCATCAGGTCGACGACCTCGGGAGACGGGCCCACGAAGACCACACCGGCGGCGGCGCAGGCCTGCGCGAAGGCCGGGTTCTCGGCGAGGAAGCCGTAGCCGGGGTGGATCGCCTGCGCGCCGGTGGCGGCCGCGGCGGCGAGCACCTTCTCGATGTTCAGGTAGGAGTCGAGCGCCCGGGCCGGGCCCAGGCGCACCGCCACGTCCGCCTCGGCGACGTGGCGGGCGTTCGCGTCGGCGTCGGAGTACACCGCCACCGACCGGATACCGAGCTCGCGCAGGGTCCGGAACACCCGGACGGCGATCTCACCGCGGTTGGCGACAAGCACCGTGTGGAACATCGTCCTCACATCCGGAAGATGCCGTAGCCGACGGGTTCCAGCGGCGCGTTCGCCGCGGCCGACAGCGCGAGACCCAGCACCGTGCGGGTGTCCGCCGGGTCGATCACGCCGTCGTCCCAGAGCCTGGCGGTGGCGTAGTAGGGGTTGCCCTGGTGCTCGTACTGCTCGCGGATCGGCGCCTCGAACGCCGCCTGCTCGTCGGCGGTCCAGCTGCCGCCCCGGGCCTCGATGCCGTCCCGGCGGACGGTGGAGAGCACGGCCGCGGCCTGGTCGCCGCCCATCACCGAGATCCGCGCGTTGGGCCACGTCCACATGAACCGCGGCGAGTACGCCCGGCCGCACATCGAGTAGTTGCCGGCGCCGAACGATCCGCCGATCACGACGGTGAACTTCGGTACCCGGGCGCAGGCGACGGCGGTGACCATCTTCGCGCCGTGCTTGGCGATACCGCCGGCCTCGTAGTCGCGGCCGACCATGAACCCGGTGATGTTCTGCAGGAACAGCAGCGGGATCTGGCGCCGGTCGCACAGCTCGATGAAGTGGGCGCCCTTGAGCGCCGACTCGCCGAACAGCACCCCGTTGTTGGCGATGATGCCGACCGGGTGCCCGTGCAGGCGGGCGACCCCGGTGACCAGGGTCGAGCCGTACTCCTTCTTGAACTCGGCGAACCTGCTGCCGTCCACCAGCCGGGCGATCACCTCGCGGACGTCGTACGGCGTGCGCGGATCCGCCGGCACCACCGAGTACAGCTCGGACGTCGGGTAGAGCGGCTCCTCGGTCGGCACGACGTCCCACGGCCGGGGCGCGCGCGGCGCGAGCTGGCCGACGATACGCCGCACGATCGTCAGCGCGTCGGTGTCGTCCGCGGCGAGGTGGTCGGTGACGCCGGAGCGTCGCGAGTGCAGCAGGCCGCCGCCCAGCTCCTCGGCGCTGACGACCTCGCCGGTGGCCGCCTTCACCAGCGGCGGGCCGCCCAGGAAGATCGTGCCCTGGTTGCGGACGATCACCGCCTCGTCGCTCATCGCCGGGACGTAGGCTCCGCCGGCGGTGCACGAGCCGAGCACGGCCGCGATCTGGGCGATGCCGCGGGCCGACATCGTCGCCTGGTTGAAGAAGATCCGGCCGAAGTGCTCCCGGTCCGGGAAGACCTCGTCCTGGCGCGGCAGGAACGCGCCACCGGAGTCCACCAGGTAGACGCAGGGCAGCCGGTTGTGCAGCGCCACCTCCTGGGCGCGCAGGTGCTTCTTCACCGTGATCGGGTAGTAGGTGCCGCCCTTGACGGTGGCGTCGTTGACGACGACGACGCACTCACGCCCGGACACCCGGCCGACACCGGTGATCATCCCAGCGCCCGGGGCCTCGTCGTCGTACAGGCCGGCGGCCGCGAGCGGGGACAGCTCCAGGAACGGGCTGCCGCGGTCCAGCAGGGTGTCCAGCCGGTCGCGGGGCAGCAGCTTGCCGCGTTCGACGTGCCTGCGCCGCGCGGTCTCGGGCCCGCCGAGCGCGGTCCGGGCCAGGGTGGCGCGCAGTTCGTCCACGAGCTGCGCGAACGCGGCGGCGTTGCGGCGCGCGGGATCGTCCTTGACATCGACCAGACTCCGCAGGGGCTCGCCGGGCGCTGTCCGCTCCCAGGAGGCCGGGCGGTCGATGTTAGCGTCGACTAACATGCGACGCAGGCTAGCGGGTCCGGGCCCGTCGTGTCGAGGCGAAGCCCCGTGCCCCCGCACGAACTCCGGGAGGCAGCCCACGCCAGGCCCCCCGGACGTCCCTCGGGGACCAGGGCGGACCGGGCTGTTTCCGCGCAGCCCGACGTCCCGTGCCACAGCACCGGACGACGACGGTCGAGGCCGGGGCGGCACGGGACGGCGGTATGGACTGGCAGCGCACAGGAGCGTGCCGCCATCGACTCGTCAGCAGCGAGTCACAGGCGAGTGGCATGTCGCCGATGGCGACCCAGCACTGGCGACGTGCCGGCAGTGCTGGGCTCGGAGGAGGGGCTCGGCGGCTACAGGCGAGGCCCCACCACGACGCTGGGAACACTCGTGCTCGCGCCGTTGCGCAGGACGTTGTGGACCACCCGGACAAGCTCGTCGACGGGCAGGAAGTTCTCCGTGATGTATCCGCGGCTCTGCCAGATCGGATGCACCTCGCCGACGAGACCGAGGTCCCACCCGGAGGTGAACCCGGTCATGGAGTCGCCCTCACCACCGGTGCAGTTGCCGACCACAACCCGGGTGAAACCGACCTTCGGATGCTCGACCTGCCACGCCTCGACCAGTTTGTCCAGCGCGGCCTTGCTGACGGCATAGGCGCCCAGGCCCGGCCACGGGTCGGTGACCGACGCGCTGACCGTCGAAAGGTATGCGGCCGTGCCACCGCTCTCGGTAAGGTAAGGAATCGCCGCCGCGGTGATCAGTGATGCACCGATCACGTTCGTGGCAAAAGTGCCGTGCCAGGTTTCGGCGTCTATATCAGCCAGCCGGATGAGCGGCCCGACGCCAGGCGAGTAGACCAGGGCGTCGATACCGCCGAGGCCATTCACCGCCTCGTCGATCGCCCGCTTGCAGGAGTCCGCACTGGTCACGTCGCACTCGATCGCGAGGGTGCCCTCCCCGGCCTCCTTCGCCGCATCGACGAGCCGGTCGCGCCGCCGCGCGAGTAACGCGGTCGGGGCACCCTCCCGCGCCAGGCCGATCCCGATACAGCGACCCAGTCCGCTGGACGCCCCAACAACTACTGTCCGCATCGTTCCACTCCCCTGCAAACGGTATTCTCCGCATAAAAGAGGTGCCTTATCAGGAGCGACGCTACAACACGAAGCGGTCCGCGTGTCGGGTTATCCGGCCCGGACCGCGACACGCCGCATCAGCTCAACGACGAATCCACCAACCGATGTGCCCTGGTAGCCGCATTGCCACGGATGGTGCGGTGACGCACCGACCCACCGGGCGACCGCCATGCCCACCCGTCGACGCGCTCCCGGCCGCCCGGGGCTCCGACCCGCGCGGCCGGCCGTGGCCCATGACCGGACCGGCCGCCACCCGTAAACGACCGCGGCCAGCCCCACCGGGCCGCGGGACGATGGCAGGCACCTTTAGCGGAGAGCGCTTCGACACGCACCTACCAGATCCAGGGAAGAGACCAGAAATCCACGGCGCCGATAGTATAGTCGGCTGTACTTACCCTAACCGAACACCACCGATATAACCAGGCTCCGCCGATAGTCAGCACCACCGGCAGCACCAGCCCTAACAACAGTCCGACACCACCGACCTGCACATGCGGGCCCCGCCCGCGGCACTCAATGTGGCCGGTCCCGCACGCTGAGGAGAAGGCATTGTCGACGGCCGCGCCGACCGACCGCGAGAAGCCGAACGGGCCACGTTCGCGCAAAGGAGCGGCGACGCGGGCACGCCTCCTCGATGCAGCGAAGACCGTCTTCGAGAAGGACGGGTTCCTGGAGGCGAGAATCTCGGACATCGCCGAGCAGGCCGGCCTGTCACACGGCTCCTTCTACCACTACTTCGATTCCAAGGAGCAGATCTTCCGCGAGATCGCCAAGGAGATGACCGACCTCCTGAACGCTCCGCTCAGCACGGCAATCTTCATCCCCTCCTCAACCGCGCCACCCCGGGAACGCATTCGGGCCGGGATCCGGCGGTATCTGGAGAGCTATCGGGCGGAAGCCCGCATCATCGGTGTGATCGAGCAGGTGTCCCGTTACGACGCCGAGCTCAACAGTGAGCGCTTCCATCATCAGCAGCGCGACCGCGACCGGGTCGTCGGCTCCATCCGCCAGCTGCAGGCGCTCGGGCTGGCCGCCCCCGACATCGATCCCGCCATCGCCGCGCACTCGCTCGGCGCGATGGTTTCCCGTTTCGCCGAGATGTGGTTGGTGCAGGGCCTCGTCGAAAGCGACCTGGAGCTTGCGGCCGAGCAGTTGGCCCGCCTGTTCGGCAACGCGCTGCAGCTGCGTGACCGGCCCCGGCCCCAGGACGCGCCGGACGATGACGACGCCGACGGTCCGCGCCCGTTCCTGCATCCCCGCCCCCATCAGGGCTAGCCCGAAGCGGCGGCCCAGCCGCGGCCCGCGCCGGGCCTGCATGGCCCCCCATCAACGAAGGCGCCTCCGGCCCCCAGGCGGGGTCCGGAGGCGCCTTCGCGTTCACCAGTGTGCGGAACCGAGTCAGTGCGCCGGTTCGAAGGCCTGCGTGACGACGTCACCTGCGTCGGCGCTGGCACCGGTCCACTCGACCGAACCGTGGCCGAGCAGCACGACCCGGTCACACAGGTCGAGCGCGTGCGCCACCTGCTGCTCCACGATCAGCAGGGCGGTGCCCTGCTCCCGCAGCTTGCGCAGGGCCTCGTAGAGCTCCGCGACGATGATCGGCGCCAGGCCCAGCGACAGCTCGTCCGCGACGAGGATCTTGGGAACCTCGACCATGACCCGGGCCATCGACAGCATGCGCTGCTGCCCACCGGACATGCTGCCCGCCAGCTGCCTGCGTCGCTCCCCCAGCACCGGGAAGAGCTCGTAGGCCTGCTCGAGCGCCTCGCGGACCCCGCGCTTGCCACGCACCCGACCGAAGGAGAGGGCGAGGTTCTCCTCGACGGTCAGCGTCGCGAACACCGACCGCCCCTCGGTGGCGTGGGCGACGCCGGCACGCGCGTACCGGTAGGGCTTGGCGCCCGTCATGTCGGTGCCGTCCACGTGGACGGTGCCCTGCGTCGGTGTCACCAGGCCGGAGGCGACCCGGGCGACCGTGGTCTTCCCGACACCGTTGGAACCCACGAGGGCGAGCGCCTCGCCTGGCGCCACCTCGAACGAGACACCGAACAGGGCCCGGAACGGCCCGTAGCCGGCCACCACGTCGCGCAGCTCAAGGACCGGGGCCTGCGGCGCCGGTGCCGGCGCCGGCACCACCGCCGGCGCTGCTTCTGCTGTTTCCGTCTTCGATCCTGCCGCTGCCGGCACCGCTGCCGCCGTCGGCTCGGATGTCGCCGTTTCTTCCGAGGTCGGCCCGGTCATCGTGCCTGCGCCCTCCTCGACCGCCTGTGCGTCGCTCAACTCTTCACCTCGAAGTTCCCGAGATAGGCGTCCCGGACCTCCTTGCTGGCCATGACCTCACGGGTCGGGCCCTCGGCGATCAGACGTCCGAAGTCAAGCACGTAGGACCGCTCCGTGAAGCTGGTGACCAGCTCGACGTCGTGCTCGACCAGAAGGATCGCGAAGCCCTGCTCGCGCTGGACCTCCTGGAGGGTCTTCGCCAGCGCGGAGGTCTCCGACCGGTCCAGGCCCGAGGAGGGCTCGTCGAGCAGGAGCAGCTTCGGCTCGGTCATCAGCGCCCGGCCGACCTCCACCAGGCGCCCCTGGCCGAGGCTGAGCCGCTCGATGGGCTCGTCGGCGAGGTCGAGCAGCCCCAGCAGCCCCAGGACCTGGTCACACTGGGCCAGCTCGGCGGAGGTCGGCCGACCCAGGCCGATCATGTCCTTCCACAGCCGGCCGGTGCCGCGCCGGACCCGCTCGGCCACGAGCAGATGATCACGAACGGTGCAGTCCGGGAACAGCTCGATCCGCTGGAAGGTGCGGCCGATTCCCGCCCGCACCCGACGGTAGGCGGCGACGCCGGTGACGTCCTTACCCGCGATGGCGACGCTGCCACCGTCCATCGGCAGCACGCCGAGCAGGCAGTTGAAGAACGTCGTCTTCCCGGCCCCGTTCGGCCCGATCAGCCCGACCCGCTCGCCCTCGTCGATCGCCATCGTCACGTCGTTGAGAGCGACGATCCCGGCGAAGCGCTTGGTGACGCCGGTGGCCCGCAGTACCTCGGTCACGAGACCACATCCTCAGTTCGCGCCGGCGAGGAGGCGGCCGGCCGCTCCGACTCTCCGTTGGAACCCGACCTCACCGAGACGCCGGCCTCGGTCGGTGTGGCGGCGGCGCCCTCGCCCTCGGCAGCCGACGCCGCCGGCGGGGTCGCGGATGGCTCGGCGTTCTCCGCAGCGGACACCGCTGGTTCGGCGGACTTCGGCGTGGCAGGCGCGGGTGCCGCGGGCTCCGCGGGTGCCGTCTGCGTGGCAGGCGCCTCGGCGGCTGCGGCGGGCGCCTCGGCGGCGGCCGTGGTTTCCTCGGACTTCGCCGCGGCAGGCGCCTCGGCGGCCGGGGTCTTCGCCGGGGCCTGCGCGCCGGGCTCGGTGGGTGTGGCCGCGGCGGGCACCGCCGCCGCCGGCTCGGCCGGCCCGGCCGCCGTGCCCACAGCACCGACGCCGCCAGCCCCCGCGAGTGCCGGGGTGGGCGTCGGAAGGAGGTTCGTCAGGAACGCGGGCAGCTTCATCTGCCGTTCGACGAGGCCCTCGGGATGCCGTGCGAACTGCAGCGCGGCGAGGCCGAACAGCACGAACACCCAGTTACCCGTGATCGGGAAGAAGTCCGGCACGGCATCCTCGCTGCGCGCGATCCAGGCGATGAACGTGCCCGAGAGGATGAGCGGCTCGAACAGCGCGAACGCCGCGGCCGCGTTGAGCGCGCCCCGGATCGTCCGCGAGCCCAGGGTGACCACCATGACCACCCAGAACAGCGCCGCGAACGGCCCGAAGTTCGTGCCGTAGCTGACGTCCTTCTGCGCCATGGCGAGCAGCGCGCCGCCGAGCCCCGCGATGAAGGCGGAGACCGCGAAGGCGATCAGGCGGACCCGGGCGGAGGAGATGCCGATCGACTCGGCGCCCACCTCGCTGCCGCGCATCGCCACAAGGGTGCGGCCGAACGTCCCCTTGCGCAGCTGCAGCACGACGGCGGCCACCACGACCAGGACGATGGAGGCGAACACCAGGTAGTACTTGTCGTCGCCGAGGTCCCAGGGGCCGATGACCGGTCGGGGCACCGTGGTTCCCTGCAGTACCGCCTCGTCGCCGCCGCCGACCCAGGAGAGCTTCACCAGCACGGCGTCGAAGAAGTAGGCGAACGCGAGCGTCGCGATCGCCGTCCAGATGCCGCCGAGGCGGCGGATGGGCAGCGAGAGCAGGGCACCGACCACGGCCGCCACCGCGGCTCCGATCAGGGCCGCGACCAGCACCGACAGGTCGTAGCGGACCACCATCTGGTACACGGTGAAGGCACCGATGGCGGCGAACGTGCCCTGGCACAGCGAGATCTGCCCGGACATGCCGGTGACCACCGTGATCGACAGGAAGATGATGCCCATCACCACGGCCTTCGTCACCAGGAAGACCCACAGCGAGTCGCCCCTGGTGAGGACCACGGTCGCGGTGACCGCGAGGACGGCGAGACCGACCAGCCTGATGATCATCGCCAGGCGCGGGTCACGCACCTCACCGCCGAGCGAGGGCGGCGGCGGCTCGACCCCGGCCAGCGGGTCACCCGAGTCGCGGGACCGCCGGATGCTGGGAACCAGGACCACGACCGCGAAGAGCACCACGAAGGGCACGGACGGAGTCAGGTTCTCCTGCACCGTCTTGACCCAGGCGTGGTCGTCGGACCAGCGCGGCAGGAAGGTGTTGAGCTGGGCGATGACGACGCCCAGCAGAATGCCGCCGCCCAGCGCCCCGGGCAGGCTGGTGAGCCGGCCGATGGCCGCCGCGGCGATCGCGACCACCATGACGCTGAAGAAGTCGGCGGCGGCGAGCGTGTTGAAGCGCGGTGCGATGAGCACACCGGCGATTCCCGCGAAGAACGACGAAAGCACCCAGGAAAGCGCGGAGATGCGGTCCGCCGCGATGCCGTTGAGCTCGGTCATCTTCGGGCTTTCGACCACGGCCCGCATCCGGACGCCGATCGCGCTGAACCGGAACAGCGCGACCAGTCCGACGACGGCGACGAGCACGACGCCCATGCTGACCAGCTCGTCGCGGCTGAACGCGTACACGCCGAACGGGTCGTAGAAGACGTTCGCCCCGTCGGGTGCGACACCGACCGGAGTCTCCCCGGCGACGGCCGTGAACTTCGCGAGGATGTCGAACAGGTACGGGATGGCGACGGCGAGACCCGCGGCGACGACGAGCCGGGCGACCGCGGGCGCCGTCCGCAGCGGCCGGAAGATCAGCCGCTCGAGGACGAGGCCGATCAGCGGCGGCAGCACGAAAACAGCCAGGATGACCGCCGGGACGGTCGGCCACTCCCACGTGATCCGCGCCTTGAAGTACATGGCGGCGGAGACGTAGGCCTGCGCGCCGAACGCGAGGTTGAAGACACCGGAGGTCTTGTACGTCAGGACGAAGCCCAACGCGACCAGGGAATAGACGACTCCCGGCGGCAGGCCCTGCAGCAGCGCCTGAAAGAAGTCGTGCGCAACAGAAGTATCGTTCATGGCCCGACCGCTCAGCTACCGGAGCTAGTATCGAAGTGAGCCGGGGCGCTGCGTGCACTCCTGGCCGGTGGGCATGTGGTGGCCGGTGGACGAGTTGACCGCCGAGAACGGAAACGCTGCCGCTTCACCGTGTCGTCATTCCCTTGAAATCGAGGTACGGGAAATACTGCCGCCACGACGTGCCCGTGGGGCAGTGAGCCTCTTCCACCTCACGGCCCACGGTCAGGGGGGTCGTGAGCCCGTGTCGACGGGTGGAGAAGGCTCAGTGTTCTGCTGTCGTGTTCCGTCCTGGCGCCGAGCCGGCGCTGGCTCGCCCGGTGGCCATCCGGGCGAGCCAGCCCACTCACTCGGTGTTACGGGGCCGGAACCTCCAGCACGAGCGCGCTGGCCATACCGCCGCCAGCGCACATCGCGGACACCGCGAGACCACCACCGCGACGTCGCAGCTCGTGGATCAGCGTGATCACCTGACGCGCGCCCGTCATCGCGATCGGGTGCCCCAGGCTGCAGCCGCTGCCCAGGATGTTGACCCGGCTGTCATCGATCTCCAGCAGCCGCGACGCGGCGACCGCCACCGAGGCGAACGCCTCGTTGATCTCCCAGAGGTCGATGTCGGACACCGAGAGCCCCGCGCGCCGCAGGGCCTTCGGAATCGCCAGGGTCGGCGCGATGCCGGTGTCCACCGGCGGCACACCGACCGAGGCCCACGCGCGCACGACACCCAGGGCCTCCAGCCCGTTCGCCGCGGCGTAGGAGCTGTCCGTGATCACCATGGCGGCCGCACCGTCGTTCGCGCCCGCGGCGTTGCCGGCGGTGATGCTGAACCCCTCGATCTCGGGGTGCAGCACCTTGAGCCCGGCGAGCCTTTCCATGCTGGTCGTCCGACGCGGGTGCTCGTCGACCTCGAAGGTGAAGCTCGTCCCGTCCCGCCGGGGCACCTCGATCGGGAAGATCTCCTCCTTGAAGGAGCCGGCGTCGATGCCCGCCACGGCCCGCTGGTGCGACCGCAGGGCCCAGGCGTCCATCTCCTCACGGGACACCCCGGCCTTCACCGCGGCGTTCCAGCCGACCGTGATCGACATGTCGTAGTTGGGCGCCTCGGCGGAGTTGCGGTGGGTGGGCGAGTACCAGTCCTCCACCTCGTCGGTTCCCGGCCGGCGCCGCTTCGCGCGCGGCGCGGTGGACGAGGAGTTCGTCCCGCCCGCCACGACGACCCGGTCCATACCGGAGCGGATCGAGGCCGCCGCCGTCTGCACGGCGACGAGCCCGGAGGCGCAGTGCCGGTTGTGCGCGACACCCGGAGCGCCGAACAGGCCCGCCTCGATGGCGGCGTAGCGCGCGATGTCACCGCCGCCGTACAGCGACTCCCCCAGCACGACATCGTCGATGTCGGCCGGGTCGACACCCGAGCGCCGAACCGCCTCCGCGACGGCCCGCGTGCCGAGCTCGAACGCGTCGACGTCCACGAGGGAACCCTTGACCGCCGTACCGATCGCCGTTCTCGCGGTCGAAACGATTACCGCTTCATGATCCGTCACGTTCGCTCCTCTGGTGGGGGCCACGAACCTCACAGCGATCCAGTACAGACCCCGGGGCTGTGAGGTGCCTCATACTACTGATGTCGATGTCGATGTCAAGACAAACCCGGACCCGCTGAGCCACCGTTACGGGAGCCTCTCTTGTCCGAGTAAAGATTGACGCAGCAGGCGATTTGCCGGCCAATTCCGGGGGCGGATTCCCGCCGCCCGACAGACCGATCTTCCACTGCGCAACCCGTCCATTACCCGACGTCGCTGCAATCTGACAGTCCTGTGCCAGCCGCGCGGTATCCGCGGACAGGCAGCGACTACCTGCCCAAATCCTCTCAGACCGCATCCGAGAGTGTCGACTTCTGCCTTCCGCCTGGCGAGAGCGATGAGATCAGTGGCCGAGAGTGCGGTACTCACAATGGGAAGCGAGCGATCCGATGAGACCGGAAGACGCCGCGGACCAGCTGCCGCCACATCGAAGACCCAACATCTGGCCGGGGTGACCCGTGAAGGGCCGCGCGGGACCCCGAACACATCCAGGGCGTTCCCCCCGATCGAGGAACGCCCTGGGATTGCGGGCCGCACTCGGCGCCCCGGGAGTACTGGGGTACCGGGTACCCGAGGTGGTGGGGAGATCTAGAGATGACTCCCGGAGGCGGCCATGGCGCGGATCATGTTGTCCTGCACGAACGACGCCACCAGCCCCTGCCCGCCGCGGTAGGCGTCACCCTGCCCGTAGCTGCGGCCGTGCCCGGCGAACGTGCTGCGGTGCGACAGCAGCAGCCAGTCCCGGGCCGGGCTCGGCGCGTGGAAGGTGATGGTGTGGCTGAGCACGCCGGTCGAGATCGACCGGTGCGCGAGTGCCTGGCCGACGCCCGGGTGCGGGCGCATCGCCGTCGCGATGAGGAAGCTGTCCGTCGAGAACGCCAGCAGCGCCTGGCTGGTCACCGGGTCGTCCGGGGCACCGGGCCAGCGTGTCCACACGTCCAGCTCGGCGGGCCCGATGGCGTCGGGGTCGTTCAGGTCGGCATCGCCGACGATCTGGATCTGCCAGTTGCCGGCGCTTTCGGCCGGATCCGGCGCGGCAGGCAGGATCGGGGGCGCCGGGTGCGTCGCCGCGTAGCTGATGAAGTCCGGCTCCTCGGCCGACAGGAGCACCTGGGACTGCACGCACAGCCGGCCGCCCTGGCTGATCGACACCAGGCTCGTCGCGAGGCTACGGCCGCTGTGCACCCGGCTCACCGCGATGTCGAGGTCGACGTCCGGCTTCGCGGCCCGCGCGAACACCGTGTGGAGCGTCTTGACCCGTTTGCCCTCCTGGCCCTGTTGCGCCGCGACCAGGGTCTGCGCGAGCAGCTGGCCACCGTGGACGACCGGCCCCCCGGTGCCGACGCTGCCGGCCCGGTAGTGATCGGTGGCCACCGGCTCCAGCGCGAGCGTGGCGAGGACGGAATCGACGGAGAACATCGGCTACCTCGAACCGAGGTGCCGCGCGGCGGCAGGGCGGACGGGCGCGCCGTGGAGATCCAACGAATGTCACCTTTCGTCGAGGCGAACGCAGGTGGAGACGTCGGCGCGACCCGCGGGCCCGCGGCACCGCGAGCGGTACCCGAGTACGCGGATCGCCGACGAGACCACCGGCGGCTGGCCGCCCGGGGCAGCACCCCAGGGCTTGCGGCCCGGGCACGGTGGGACACACCGCCCGGACCTGCTCCAGCATGGCCGGATCCAGCGTTCACTGTCGACTTCTGTCCAACGGCCGCAAGCGGCCGCTCCCCTGCCGCCTCCGGTGCGCCTGCGCCAGAACCCCGGTCAGGCGCCCGGTTCGGGTCAGTAACTGACCGGGGTCAGCTACGCGGTTCGGGGCGGCCGGGCTGTTCGCCGCCGCGGGCCTCGCCGTAGGACCGTTTGGGCACCATGACCTTGCGGCGGTAGATGCAGACCAGGGTGCCGTCCTGGTTGAGGCCGCGGGTCTCCACCGTGACGATGCCACGGTCGTCCTTGCTCTTCGACTCCACCTTGTCCAGCACGGTCGACTCGCCGTAGATCGTGTCCCCGTGGAACACCGGCGCCACGTGCCGCAGCGACTCGACCTCGAGGTTCGCGATCGCCTTGCCCGAGACGTCGGCGACCGACATCCCCAGCAGCAGCGAGTACACGTAGTTGCCGACGACGACGTTCCGCTTGAACTGGGTGGTCTTCTCGGCGTAGTTCACGTCGAGGTGCAGCGGATGGTGGTTCATCGTCAGCAGGCAGAACAGGTGGTCGTCGTACTCGGTGACCGTCTTGCCCGGCCAGTGTTTGTAGACCGCGCCGACCTCGAACTCCTCGTAGTACCGGCCGAACTGCATGCCCCACTCCCTCTTTCCGGCTACCTGGCGGTAGGAGCGGGCTGGGACGGGTCGTACACCCGCCCGCTCATGCGAAACAACTCCTCGTGCTCACCGCACCCCGCGGGAACCCGACCGGCGGGGTACGGCGGGTTCGGCCGGCTCAGCGGGGAAGCCTGTACTCCTGGAGCAGCGCGCGGCTGATGATCCGCTTCTGCACCTCGGAGGTGCCCTCACCGATCAGCATGAACGGCGCCTCCCGGTACAGACGCTCGATCTCGTACTCCTTCGAGTACCCGTACCCGCCATGAATCCGGAACGACTCCGTCGTCACCTCATGGCAGTACTCACTCGCCAGGAACTTCGCCATCCCCGCCTCGACGTCGTTCCGCTGCCCGCTGTCCTTCTTCCGGGCAGCATTGACCATCATCAGGTGACCGGCCTCGACCTTGGTCGCCATCTCCGCGAGCTTGAACGCGATCGCCTGGTGGTCGGCGATCTGATGACCGAACGTCCGCCGCTGCTGGGCGTAGGCGATCGCCAGCTCGAAAGCCCGGATCATGATCCCGCAGGCCCGCGCCGCGACGTTGACCCGCCCGACCTCGACCCCGTCCATCATCTGGTAGAAGCCCTTGCCCGCCGCGTCGGGCCCGCCCAGGATCGAGCTCGCCGGGGTGCGATGCCCATCGAGGATCATCTCGGTCGTCTCGACACCCTTGTACCCGAGCTTGTCGAGCTTGCCGGGGATCGTGATCCCCCCGTGCGTCCCGAAACCGGGCTCCTTCTCCAACAGAAACGTCGTCATGTTCCGGTACACCGAGTCCGCACCCTCGTCGGTCTTCACCAACGTGGCGACCAGCCCGGCGCGGGCACCGTTCGTCAGCCACATCTTCTGACCGGTGACCAGGTAGTCGTCACCGTCGCGGTCCGCGCGGGTCGTGATCGCCGAGACGTCCGACCCGCAGCCCGGCTCGCTCATCGAGAACGCGCCACGCACCTCACCGGTCGCCATCCTCGGCAGCAGCCGCGCCCGCTGCTCCTCGGTGCCGTGCTGCAACACCAGGTACGCCACGATGAAATGGGTGTTGATCACACCGGAGACACTCATCCAGCCCCGGGCGATCTCCTCGACCACCAGCGCGTAGGTCAGCAGCGACTCACCGAGGCCTCCGTACTGCTCGGGAATCGTGATCCCGAACAGCCCCATCTCCTTCATCGCCTCGACGATCGCGTCGGGGAACTCGTCCTTGCGCTCCAGCTCGTTCGCGTACGGAAGGATCTCCTTGTCCACGAACGACCGCACCGCGGCGAGGATGTCCGCCTGGACATCCGTCAGCCCGTCGGTCTGCGCAACCCTGCCCATCGCGGCTCCTGTGTCGTTGATCTCGGCGAAAACCAGCGAAATACCAGCCGGAGCCCGGCAGCCTACCAGCGAGTAACAAGCGAAGGCTACCCGCGAGTAACCAGCGCGGGCAGCCGGCCTCCGCTCAGGCCTGCGGCGGGGTGAACGTCGCGGTGCGCGCCATCCCCGCGGCCCGGCCCTTGCCCGCGATCACCTCCGCCATCTTGCGGCTCGCCTCGTCGATCATCTCGTCGCCGAGCATCACCGCACCCCGCAGACCACCCGCGGCCGACGTGTACCAGGCATACGCGTCCAGGATCAGCTCGGCGTGGTCGTAGTCCTCCTGCCGCGGGGCATAGATCTCGTTCGCCGCCTCGATCTGCCCCGGATGCAGCACCCACTTGCCGTCATAACCCAACGCCGCCGACTTCTTCGCCACCCCACGGAACGCATCCACATCCCGGATCTGCAGGAACGGCCCGTCGATCGCCTGCACACCCCGCGCCCGCGCCGCCTCAAAAATCTTGAACAGCACGTAGTGGAACGGATCGCCCGGATAGTCCGGCGTCAGCGCACCGACGACGAGCGACGGCATGTTGATCGACGCCATGAAGTCCGCCGGCCCGAAGATGGGCTTCTCAATCGTCTCGATCCGCGGGCTCGCGAACGCGATCTCCTTCACGTTCGACAGACCCAGCGCGTTCTCGATCTGGGCCTCGATACCGATCCGACCGACCTCGAAACCCATCACCTCCTCGATCTGCGTCAACAGCAGATCCAGCCACTGCACCTGCGCCGCGGTCTGCACCTTCGGCAGCATCACGCAGTCCAGGTTCGCGCCGGCGCCCTCGACGACCGTGACCACGTCGCGGTACGTCCACTTCGTGGTCAGGTCGTTGACCCGCACCACCCGGGTCTTCCCCGCCCAGTCACCCTCGTTCAGAGCGGCCACGACGTTGCCGCGCGCCGACTCCTTCGCGTCCGGAGCAACGGAATCCTCAAGATCACAGAAGATCTGGTCGGCGGGAAGGCCCTGCGCCTTGCCCAGCATCTTCGGGTTCGAGCCAGGAACAGCCAGACAAGACCGGCGAGCACGCAGAGGCATTCTTCTCGAAAACTCCTTCGTCGGGCCGGCCGGCCAGGGCGCCCGGATGCGGTTGTCAGCCGGATGCGGTTGGTCAGCCGGAGCGCGGTTGGTCAGACCTGGTCAGGCGCATCAAGGCACGGCCGGCGTGGCGTGCGGGCCCCGCCACGGTAGTCGATGGGCCTTACAGCGTCCTGCCGGGTCGGCACCTCGGGGAACGCTCCACACAAAATCTCAGACCCACACGCGGCGTCGTGGTGGTGTGCCTGTCGTCACATCGCCATACCGGAGCGATCCCGGCGCCCGCGAACAGTGCCGACACGCAGCGACAGCCGCGAATTCCGGAACGGTCCGTCTCTCTTTCGGGTGCCCGCCGCCCGCGCACCGCGAGAGGTTCACCCGCACCATTTGCCCGCCCGATGAGACCAGAAAAGGCGACACCCGACTGTCACATCGTGGTGGCGCCTTTCCGGCCGGTTCCCTCGGTTTCGCCGCATCCGGTCCCGGTCCACGCGGCCGCGGTCACGTCCCGGCACGGAGGCGGACGCCCGGGGCCCGGATCGGTCAGCCGCCACGCGCCTCGACAAGCGCGCCCCGGTTGACCTTCGTCGCCTCGCTGCGTGGGATCGCGTCCACGATTTCCACCGTTTTGGGCACCTTGTAGGCGGCAAGTCGGCTCTTCGCGAAGGCGATGATCTCCGCTGAGGTCGGCGGTCGCGACGGGTCGACCGGCGCGATGACGGCGTGCACCCGCCGGCCCCACTCCGGATCACGTAGCCCGATCACAACAACGTCGAGAACCTCGGGGTGATCGATGAGCGCCACCTCGACCTCGGCCGGGAAAACATTCGCACCGCCCGAGATGATCATGTCGACACGCCGGTCGACAAGAAAGAGATAGCCGTCGGAGTCGAGATATCCCAGATCTCCGACGGTCTCGAAGCCCTGCCCGGTCTGCCGCAGCTGAGGTGCCTTGCCGAGATACGTGTACCCGCCGTAGCTCGCCGTCGGGGTACGCAGGAAGATCTCACCGATCTCACCGGCCGGCAGGGGATTTCCCGCGTCGTCGAGAATGCTCACCTCGGTACCCCGCATACCGCGCCCGACGCTGCCCTGCCTGCTCATCCACTCGTCACCGCGCAACGCTGTGATGCCGATTGCCTCGGTCATTCCATAGGCCATCAGAATGCGCTCGGAGCCAATCAGCTTCGCCCACCGGTGAACGAGCGACGGCGGCATCGGAGCCGCACCCTGCAGAATCCATTCCAGGCTGGAGAGGTCGCGGCCCTCGATGTCCGGGAGATCCGCGATGCGCTTGAGCATGGTCGGCGTCGCGGTGAAGGTGGTGACCCGGTAGCGCTCGATCACGTCGACGATCCGAGCCGCGTCGAACTTCTCCATCACCACGAGCCGGTCCCCACCGAGCAGGCTGTAGAGGGTGGAGAAGCCGTTGGCGTGGTACATCGGCGCCAGCACCAGGATGACCTGCGGCCGGGGCACCGGGTTGTCGGCCCGCCACAGGTCGATGAACGGTGTGGTGAAGCGTGCGTCGAACACGGCCGGCCTGGTGTTGAGGATGACCTTCGGCGTACCGGTCGAGCCGCTGCTGCAGATCCCGTTCGTCTGCGGCGAGGTCGCGTCGGGCAGGTCCGGGACGTCCAGGTCGGCCGTGGCATCGATCCAGGGCAGGTCGGCCGGCCCCAGATGCACGGGTGCGCCGACCGTCTCGCGCAGCCGGGAGAGCTCCCAGTCCGGCAGGTCCCAGCGGATCGGCACCGGCACGGCGCCGAGCTTCCAGGCGGCCAGCGCGCTGAGCGCGAACTGCGGCGAGTTGCGTAACCCGAGCCCCAGCAGGTCGCCGCCGCCCAGACCCCGCCCCGCCAGGGCCCCCGCGAGCTGACTGGAGCGTCGGTCCAGGTCAGACCAGGTCAGGACAGGCTCCGAGCCGTCCAGTGCGATGTGCCGTAAGGCCGGCTCGTCCGGATGTTCCTCGGCGAGCTGGCGAATTCGCCGGGCGTAGCTGACGTCGTCCACCGCGTGTCCCTCCGTCGGTCCCACCGTCGGTTTCGTCGGGGCACCCACGGAGGGACGATGTGGAAACCGGAAGCAAACCTAACCGTTTCCGTTGTTGGGCGGAAGTGTCACACAACGGCGACCGGCGGGACGGGCCCGCCGCCGCGGCGATCCGATCACACGGTAGCGATCACACGGTAAGCGATCAGGCCGTCGCGGTCGTGCCCGAGCGGCAGCTGGCGACGAACCTGGTCAGCTCCTCGACCCGGTCGGAACGCGCGTCCACCGCGCGGTTGATGATCCGGATCAGATGCTCGTAGGCGTCGGTGTGGTCATAGCGGGCGGTGTCGGCGATCTGCAGCGCCCAGCGCCAGTAGCCGCGCATCGTGTCGGCCAGCGGCATCCGGAACCGCTCGATCACCTCACGGATCGGCTCCACCACGGCGTCGCCGTGGGTTCGGAGGTAGCGCTCGATGACGTCCGCCATGAAGGTGAAGTGCCGGGCCTCGTCCCGGCTGAGCCGGGCGAGCAGGGTGCCCAGCACCGGGTCGCCGACGACGGCACGCAGCTGCTGGTAGTAGAGCTGCGTCGCCTTCTCCTGCACGAGGGCGTAGGCGAACAGCGACACCGCGTCGTCGTGCGGCAGCTCGAACGGCTTGCGCCCCTCCAGCGCCAGTTCGTGGCGCAGCGCGTCCGCCTCGGCGATGCCGGCCTCGGTCTGGTAGCGGAACAGCGCACGGGCGTGGCTGTCCTCCTCCACCGCCCAGCGGACCGTGAAGTGGTACAGCTCGCGGTGGTGGGCGAACTCGGCCGGATCCACGTCCGCGGTGAGCGGGAACCGGCGGGTGTAGACGGCGAAATAGCCCGGGAGATGGTCCTCGATCAGGGTCACGAAGCGGACGGCGGAACGCTGGCCGTCGGTGAGCCGGTCGGCGTCCGCGGCGGCCCAGTCGACGGCGGTCTCGACGTCCCACCGCCGCGCGGGGCTGGAGGCCAGATGGAAGTCGGTCACGGCCTGCGCCAGCTCGCCCGGGGCCAGGAACGGCCCCCGCACCGGGCCGCGCAGGACCGGCTCGCGTGCCGGCGTACTGGTAACCGAGGGTGCGCTGGTCATCGTCGGAGTACTGGTCATCGTCGGTGTGCTCCCGCTCCTGCGCGCGACTTCTGGCAGACCAGCGCGTAGTGCTTCGTGGTGAAGCCCCAGCCGGCGTTGGCGACCTGCAGGTACCGGGTCAGCATCGCCGCCGTGCCCGGCCGGATCGCGTCGATGCGGTCCGCGTTCGCGGCGACGTTCGCCAGCCAGTCCTCGATCGTGCGCCGGTAGTCCTCGGTCAGGTCGTCGACCGACCGGATCGAGAACCCGGCGTCCTCGGCCGCCCTGACCAGCTCGGACAGCGGGCGCATGTCGCCCCATCCGAAGATCGAGTTACGGACGAACTCGGTGCCCCCACGACGGTCGAACTCCGCGTGCGCGGCGGCGTTGCGGAAACACGACTCGGACACGTAGAGCCGGCCGCCACGGCGCAGCGCCGCGCGCGCCCGGCGGAACACCAGGTCCAGGTCGGGCATGTGCACGATCGAGCCGAGCAGGGACACCGCGTCGAAGGACGCAGGCTCCGTGTCGAAGGTCTCGAAGTGGCCCTGACGGGTCCGCACCAGGTCCGACACGCCCAGCTCGGCGGCGCGCTCGGCGATGTAGGCGTGCTGGCGGCCCGCCGGGCTCACCCCGACCGCGTGACAGCCCAGCTCACGCGCGAGATGCAGGACGACCGAGCCCCAGCCGCAGCCGACGTCCAGCGTCCGCTCACCGCCGCGCAGCGCCAGCCGGTCGGCGACGAAGCGCAGCTTGGCGAGCTGGGCCTCCTCCAGCGTCACCCCGTCCGCCCGGTACAGGCCGCTGGAGTACTTGCGGCGGGAGTCCAGGAACAGGCCGAAGATCTCCGGGTCGAGGTCGTAGTGCTGGTTGGTGTCCGCGATGGAGGCCGGGTCCGCGGCAGCTGCCGCGGCGACGGTCGCCGGCGCAGGCACGGCCGGTGCCGGGGCGCCGGTGGAGGTGACGGTCACGCCGCGGCCCCCTCGGCGAGGGCACGCTCGACGACCTCGGTCACCTCGCGGACCGTGGTCACCGTGAAGACGGTCTCGTCGTCGAGCTCGATGTCGAAGGCCCGCTCGATACGGGCGATCATGCGCAGCACCTTCACCGAGTCGGCGCCGGCGACCGACCGCAGATCGAGGTCCGGATCGATCGTGCCCGGGGCGGTCGCGAGCTCGGTGGCGACGATGCCGGTGATGGTCGAGAGCACCGACTCGGCGGCGGTCGTGGACATCAGGACTCCTCGGATGCGGGGACGTACGGGAGCTGGCCGCCGCGCGGCTCGTCAGCCACCGGCCGGTCGGTCGGCGGCTGGTCAGCGAGCGGCCGACCGGCCGGCGGCTGGTCAGCCAGTGGCCGACCGGCGGCGTCAGCGGTAGCGGCCAGGACGCGGGCGAGGCGCCCGGCGGCGTCGTCACTGATCTGGATGCGGTCGCGGGCCGCCTCCAGGGCCACCGGCCGGTAGGTCGCGCGGGCGGTGGCGACGACGGTGCCCGCGGCGTCGACGACATCAGCCTCGGTGTTGATCAGCGTGGAACCGCCCGCGCCCGGGATGATCCGGGCCCGGCACTCGTGCACGGCTCCGACCAGCACCGGCGCCAGGAAGCGCACCCGCATCGCCGTGGTGAACGCGGGCTGGCCGACCCGCAGCACGATGAGGTTGCCCATGGTCTCGTCGCAGATCACGCCGAGCAGCCCGCCGTGGACGACGCCGGGGTAGGACTCGTGTGTCGGGCCGAGCTGGAACGTGGTGGAGATGCCGTCGGGCCGCTCCCGGAAGCGCAGCCGCAGGCCGTGCGCGTTGTGCGGTGAGCACCCGAAGCACTGGTAGTCCTCCAGGACGGTCCACGGCGTCCGCAGGTGCCCGTCGTCAGCGGCCGGGCCGCCGAGCACGTCGGCCAGCGGCTTCCCGGACGTCCCGGCGGGCGCGGTGCGCGTGTCCTCGGTCGCCGCGGTCACCCGAGCACCTCCGCGAGCTCGCGCCGGACCCGCGCGTTGGTAGCCAGGTCGAGGCCGGTCATCGCGCCGAACGCCCGGCGGATCTTGTCCTGCAGGTGCGCGAGCTCTCCCTCGGTGGCCACCTGGGAGAGGAAGAACTCGAATCCGGTGTCGATGGTGTCGTGGTCGCGCAGCGCCTCCAGCTCGCCCTTGAAGACCCCGACCGGATGCTTGATGCGCTGCTCGGCGGTGTAGACGAACAGCGTCTCCAGCACCGAGGCCAGCTCGTCGGGGTGCTCGGCGAGCCGGCGGCGGGTGTAGTGGATGAACTCGCGGGCGTGCGCGGCCTCGTCCAGGCTGGCGTTGGTCATGATCGTGCGCAGCACCGGCTCCTGGACCCAGCCGGCGACCGCGCGGTAGACGTGGTTGACCGTGAGCTCGGAGATGATGTTGGTGGCGAGCGTCGCCGCCGGCGTCGTGCCGGGTGCGTAGGGCTCGCGCATCGCCGCGATCGGCGCCGCCGACACCGGCTCGCCGACGACGTCCAGCCAGGCCCGGAACGCGAAGTGGTGCTGCAGCTCCTGGTAGCCCCACAGGGCGACGAAGGCGGAGAAGTCGTAGTCATGGACGAACTCGTCGAAGAATCCGTGCTGGGCGGCGATCGAGTTCGCCTCGCCCATCACCGCGCCGCGCGCGATCCGGATGTACTCGGGGCGGACGTCACTTCGCCGCACCTCGTCGAAGGGGATGTCGGCGAGCCGCCACACCTGGCGCTCATAGTGGCGGAACACGTCGTAGCTGTGCATGTGCCAGCACCTGCCTGGGACGGAGACGGGGGCCCCGGACGCGCCGGCCCGTGCGGGCCGCGGCGCGGGCCACGGTCGGGAAGGGACATCGTGTGGATGGTCGGATGGGATGTCGGATGGGATGCCAGCCCGGCCCTGCCACCCGCTCGGGCCGGCTGCCCGCTCACGCCACCGGGACCGCGTCGCGGGCGGCGAGACGTTGGAACTTCCCACTGGACGTCCGCGGCAGGGCGTCGGGGCCGACGAGGTGGACGGCGATCTCGGCGAGGCCCAGCGCGGCACCGACCGCGGTGCGGATGCCGGTGGTGAGCAGGTCACGCGCGGCGTCGTCCTCCAGCGTCGTCTCGGCCAGCACGGTCATCGCCTCGGTTCCGTCGGGGGCGATGTCGGCGTAGGCGACGCAGCGCCGGCGGTGGACCCCGGGAACGTCACGGGCGGCGTCCTCGGCGTCGTGCGGGTAGTAGTTCACCCCCCGCACGATGATCATCTCCTTGGCCCGGCCGGTGACGAACAGCTCACCGTCACGTAGCAGGCCGAGGTCGCCGGTGCGCAGCCAGCCGTCCGCGGTGAAGGCGTCGGCGGGTACCGCGCCGGACTCGGTGAGGTAGCCGCCGGTGACCGCCTCGCCGCGGATCTGGATCTCGCCGACCTGGTCGTCGGGAGCCGGCCCGGTGGCGCCGGGTGAGGTGCCGGTGACGCGCACGTTCATCGCGCGCACCGGCCGGCCCACGCCGACCAGCCCGCGGGCGGCCGGATCGTCCGGTGCGACGTCGACGGCGATCCCCCGCCGGGCGAGCAGATCACGGTCGACCCAGCGCGAGACCGGCGCCCGGCCGCGCGGCGGGAAGGTCACCGCCAGGGTCGCCTCCGCCATGCCGTAGACGGGCATCATCGCCGCCGGGGAGAACCCCGCCGGGCCGAAGATCGCCAGGAAGCGGTCGACGGACGCCGGGGACACCGGCTCCGCCCCGTTGAACGCGACCCGCCAGCCGCTCAGGTCGAGCCCGGCCTGGACGGGCGCGGGGACGGCGTCGGCGAGGTAGTCGTACGCGAAGTTCGGCATCGGCGCGATGCTCCCGCCCCGGCGCAGGAAGTCGGTGAGCCAGCCGGCCGGATCCTTCACGAAACCCGCCGGGGACCAGACCGTCATCGGCATTCCGGTGAGAATTCCGGCGAGGGCGCCGAACAGCCCCATGTCATGAAACAGCGGCAGCCAGATTCCGCCGCCGTCGTTCTCGGTGAGCCCGACACCGTCGATGATCGCGGCGAGGCCTGCGAGGATGTTGTGGTGGGTCAGCAGGACGCCTTTCGGCGCGGCGGTGCTGCCGGAGGTGAACTGGACGAGCGCCGGGGCGCCCGGGGGCACCTCGTCCGGCAGCGGGCCACCCGCGTCCGCGTCCGTGCTCGCGTCCGCGTCGGTGCCGATGGATGCCGTGTATTCGGTGACGGTGACAACCCGGACGGCGCCGCCGGCGTCGAACGCCGCGGCGAACCGGCTGGCCAGCCGGGCGGTGCGCCCGCCCACCAGGACCAGACCGATGTCGGCGACGGCCGCCGCCCGAGCCAGCCGCGCCGCGTACCCGGTCAGGTCCCGGGTCGAGGTCGGCAGCGGAAGCGGGCAGGTCACGGCGCCGGCCCGGCTCACCCCGGCCAGCGCGACCAGGAAGTCGGGGGCGTTCTCGCTGAGCAGGCCGACCCGCGCGCCAGGCCGCACCCCGCCGCGCGCCAACGCCGCGGCGAGGGCGTCGCCGCGCTCGACCAGCTCCCGGTAGGACAGCGAGTCGCCCGAGGACGGGAAGTCGATCCGGACGGCGGGGCGGCGGGCCGCCACGGCCGCCAGCGCCCCGTGCACGCTGCCGGCGGCGAGCGCGGCGGCGGCCGTCGTGCCCGGCACCACCTCGTCCAGGGATACCCGCATGACCACCGGCGTCCTCTCGTCGAAACACCTCGCCCGGCTGCTGGGCCATGCGGCTTTCTCCGCGTGGCACCGGCCACCGTGCGCCTGTTTTCTCCGCGTACCGTCCGCGGGCCGTACCCGTTCCCTGGAAATGCTTGCCCGCCGCTCACCCACCGGTCAAACACGATTTCTCGACCACAATTGGGCCATCGGCGCCGCTAATCGTCCGCATCCCGGGCGAAGCGGCAACGGATGCTGCCGCACGCCGGTCGCGGATTCCACCGGCAGGCAATGCACGCCAGGTGTGAACGCGTACATGGCAGGCCCGCGCGGGAGCGCGGCAGCACCCGTCGGGTCGCGGTCGACGAAGACCGCCCGGCCGGCCGGCGCGACTGCCCGCCATGTTCTCGTTCCGCCGTCCACATGTGCGCGTTACCGGTGGTTAGCGCTCACCGGTAACGTGGTCTGCGCCCACCGGGAGGACGGCCATGGAGCTGCGATATCTCACGTCATTCCTGGCCATCGCCGAAGAACTTCATTTCGGTCGGGCGGCGGCCCGGCTGCACCTCGCGCAGCCGTCGCTGAGCCAGCAGCTGCAGCGGCTCGAGCGCGACATCGGCGTCGAGCTGGTCTCGCGCAGCTCCCATGAGGTGAAGCTGACCGCGGCCGGCCGGGCCTTCGAGGTCGAGGCCAGGAGGCTGCTGGACGCGACCCGCCGCGCCGTGACCGTCGCCCGGGAGGCGGCGTCCGGGCGCACCGGCATGATCAGCATCGGGTTCAACTATCCGGCCGGTCAGCGGGTGCTGCAGCCGACGCTGCTGCGACTGGCCGCCGACTATCCCGGTGTGTCGACCACCCTGTGGGAGGCGCGCAGCGGTCCGCAGCTGTCCGCGCTGGCAGAGGGCCGCCTCGACGTCGCACTGGTCTTCGCCGGGCCGCCGTCGGCGCAGCTGCGTTCCCAGCGGGTCGCGACGATACCGCTGGTCGCGGTCGTCAGCCGCCGCCACCCCTGGGCGACGCGCAGCGAGGTCCCGTTCCGGGAGCTGGCCGACCAGCCCTGCGTGCTGTTCCGCCGTGAGCAGAGTCCCGCCATGCACGACGCCATCCTCGCCGCGGCCGACCGCTGTGGCATCGCGCTGACGATCTCCGACGAGGTGGACGACTCAGGGGCCACCGGCATCGTGGTCACCACCAGGCCGGTCGTCGGCTTCGCCTCGGCGGCCCGCGGGGCGCACCCGCCCGGCCACGGGCTGTCCGCGGTACGCCTGGTCGACCCGGTCCCCACGGTGGGGATGTACGCCGTCTGGCGCCCCGACCCGCAGCCGGTCGTGGGCGCCTTCCTGGACTGTCTGGAGGCGGCCGGGCCCTTCTCCGAGCAGGCCGCCGATCACGGTTCGGCCCGTGCCGGCACGGCGCCATCCCCCACCGCGCCGTCCAGGGCGGCGCCATCCGCGGCGGTGCCATCCGGGGCGGTGCCATCCGCGCGGGTGCCGCGGGCGTAGCGCGCCGGCGTGACCCCGAAGGCGTCGCGAAACGCCGCCGTGAACGAGCTCGGATTGCTGTAACCGCAGGCGATGGCCACCGCGGTGACCGGCTCGCCCATCGCGAGCAGGGTCAGGCTGTGGTGCAGCCTCAGCTGCGCCCGCCACTGCGGGAAGGTCATCCCGGTCTCGGCCCGGAACAGCCGGCTCAGGGTCCGCTCGCTCGCGCCCGCGGTCCGCGCGAGCTCGTGCAGGGTCCGGGTGTCCGCGGGTTGACGCACGAGCGCGGTGGTGACGGCGACGAGTCGGTCGTCGACCGGCCTGGGTAGGTGCAGGCGAGGCTCGGTGACCGGCCGCAGCCCGCGGCGGAGCACGGCGGTGAGGTCCGCGGAGTCGGCCGGGCTCAGTTCCGGGTCGGTGAGCGCGCGGACGATCTCCCGCAGCAGGCCGGTGACCGCCACGATCGTCGGGTCGGGAACACCGAAGGGATCGTCGTCCGGCCGGAACGCGAGCGTGTGCATGTCGGTGCGGCCGTGCGCCCGGTGTGCGTGGGCGACGCCGGCCGGCAGCCAGACCGCGCGCAGCGGCGGCACCACCCACGAGCCCCGCCGGGTGAAGACCCGCAGCACCCCGGTGCCGGGGTAGACGAGCTGGTGGTCGGCGTGATCGTGCCAGTCGACGCCCTCCCGGTCAGCCAGGCGCAGCAAGGTCGGCCCGGCGGCGAGATGGCGGTTCATCGACAGAACTGTACGGGCTGGCGGTGGCTGGCCAGGCCATCCGCGGGAGAGGCTCGCAGTCGTCCACCGGGACCGGCCCCGGCGCCCCACGCGGCGCCCACCGAACGTGACCGGTCCCGCGCCCGTCGCCCGCCCCCGAGCGGGCACGTCAGGAGTGCCTCATGACCGCGTCACACCGGGCGACAGCCCCGGACGGCTGCGACCTGCACGTCGATGTCAGCGGGTCCGGGCCGTCCGTCGTGCTGCTGCACGCCGGCGGCCCGGACCGGCGCAGCCTCGACCCGATCGCCCGCGCGCTGTCCCGGCGGCACACCGTGGTGCAGCCGGACATCCGGGGGTACGGCGCGTCGGTGTGCCGCGACCCGGCCCGCCACACCTGGGACCAGTACGTCCACGACGTTCTCACCGTGCTCGACGCTGTGCCCGCCGCGGCAGCGCACGGTGACGTGCCCGCCGTCATCGGGGTCGGCATCGGCGCGACGATCGCGCTGCGGCTGGCGATCGCCCATCCCGACCGGCTTGCCGCCGTGGTCGCCATGGGCGTCGAGGACATCGAGGACGACGAGGCGAAGGCCACCGAGATCCGGCTGCTCGACGAGTTCGCCGGACGGGTCCGCTCGGACGGCCTGGCGGCCGGCTGGGAACCGCTCCTTCGGGGGCTGTCACCCCTCGCCGGCGCCATGGTCAGGGAGGCGATCGGGCGCGCCGACCCCGACAGCGTCGCCGCCGCGGCGGCCATCGGGCACGACCGGTCCTTCCGGTCCGTCGACGAGCTCGGCGCTGTGCGGGTGCCGACGTTGCTCTTCCCGGGTGGCGACTGGCGCCATCCGGACCACATCGTCCACGCCGCGGCGCGCATCATGCCGGCCGCCGTGCTCGCCGGCCGCGCCCTGGATGGCTCCCTCGCCACCGCGGTCGACCTCGCCGCCGCGGTGCTCCCGGAAATCGAGACGTTCCTGCGCGCGCTGCCCCGGCAGGGCGGCTGAGTGGAAGTGGCTCATCACATGCGCACGTCCCACGATCACAGCGGCACCGGCGCCCTGCTCGGTGACATCCCCCCGGCACCGAAAGTGCCGACAGCACCACTCGTGGTGGGGCCCGCCTCGCCCTGGGCCCGGATGCGGACCTGGACGGCGGCGCACGCCGTCGACGACCTGTACCAGGGGCTGGTCCCGGCGAGCATCCCCTACTTCGTCCTCGAACGGCACTACGGCTACACCGCAGCGTCCGGCCTGGCGCTGGCCGCGACCCTGGGCGGCTCGCTGCCCCAGCTGCTGGTCGGCGTGCTGGTCGACCGCCGCCGTGTCCCCTGGATGGCGCCGGTCGGCGTCGGCCTGGCCGGGGTGGGCGCGGGCCTGGCCGGGCTGGCGCCGGCCTACGCCGCGACCTGGCTGCTGCTCCTGCTGTCCGGGGTCGGGGTGTCGATGTTCCATCCGGCGGCCGGCGCGGCCGCACGCGCGGCGGCGGGCGACGACACCGCCGCGATGAGCCTGTTCGCGGCGGGCGGCAGCGTCGGGTTCTTCCTCGCGCCGCTGCTGGCCACACCGGCCCTCGCCGCCTGGGGGCCGAACGCGACGGTGCTCTTCATCCCGCCCGCGCTGCTGCTCGCTGTGGTTCTGCTGCGGGCGGGCCGCCGGCCGACGGCGGCCCGGCGGCCGGGCACTGGTGCGGGCGCGGGCGCACCCACGCCCGACCGCCCGCGCCCGTTCCTGCTGCTCACCGCGGTCGAGATCGTCCGGTCGGTGCTGCTGTTCGGCGTCAGCACGTTCATCGAGCTGTTCTGGCTGCGGCACCTGGGTGCCGGCCACGCCCTCGCCGGGCTCGCGCTGACCCTGTTCCTGATGGGCGGTGTCGGGGGAACGCTGGTCGGCGGCCGGCTCGCGGACCGGTTCGGGGCGGTCCGCACCGTCCAGCTCGGCGCCGTGCTCACCGTGCCGGCCCTCGTCGCGTTGCGGCTGGCCGGCGGACCGGTGACGGGACTTCCGGCCGCGGTGGCGGCGGGTACAGCCATCAGCATCCCGTTCGCCGTGCTGGTCAAGCTCGGGCAGGACTACCTGCCCAGCCGGCCGGGAACCGCCTCCGGGGTCACTCTCGGCCTCGCCGTCAGCGCCGGTGGGCTCGCGGCGCCCGCCCTCGGTGCGATCGCCGACACGCACGGCATCTCCGCCCCGTTCACCGTCCTGTGCTTCGTCCCGGCGCTGGCGGTGGCCATGTGCGTGTTCCTGCCCGAGCCGGCCCGGCGCGGCGCCGCGTTTCGCGATTGACATTCTGAATAGTTCGTTCGGCATTCCTGTGTTGCCGATGATCCGGTGGGCGCGGAACATCGCTCAAACGGTCGGATTCGCGTGATCGCCGAGGCTGGCCGGCCCGCTCCTGTCCCAGGTCGCTCCGCCGTCCAGGTCGGTGCGACCGGGCCGGTGCCCGCCGCGGAGAACGTGCCGACCGCGGTCGCCGCCCACGACAGCGTTGTTCGCTCCGGACGCTGTCCAACAGAATGGACACGGACATGCAGTTGACGGTCCTCGGATGCCGGTCGGGAATGCCCGGCGCCGGCCAGTGCAGTTCCAGCTATCTGGTGGAGAGCGAAAAGGCTCGCCTGTTGCTGGACTGCGGCCCCGGGGCCGCGACCGCGCTCAGCACGATCACGCATCCGGGCCAGCTCGACGCCGTCGTCATCAGCCACCTGCATCTGGACCACTGCTACGACCTGCTTCCCCTCGGGAAGACGCTGCTCGCCGGATACGGGCAGTTCGCCGAGCTGTTCCCGACGCTCCCGTCGCTGACCCGGCGCGTCGAGCGGGCCCCGGTGCCGCTGTACGTTCCGGCGGGCGGACGGGAGCGGCTGACGGCGCTGGCGGCGCTGTTCCCGGTCGCGACGATCCCGTTGCTGGACCGCGCGTTCGAGGTCGCCTTCGACGTCCGCGAGTACGCGCCGGGGGACGTCTTCGAGGTCGGCGACACCACCGTGAGCCTGCATGAGCTGCGCCATTCGGTGCCCAACTGCGGAACCCGCATCGACAGTGGAACCGGCAGCTTCGCCTACACCGGCGACACCGGGGTGACGGCGGACCTCGTCCCGTTCGCCCGTGACGTCGACCTGCTGCTCGCCGAGGCGACGCTGGAGCTCACCGACACCACGGGCCACGGCCACCTCAGCGCCACCGACGCCGCCGCCGTGGCCGCCGCGGCCGGGGTGGACCAGCTCGTCCTCACCCATTTCGTGACCGCGGACCGGGCCTGGCTCGCCGCCCGCAAGGTGGACGCGGAGCGTGTCTTCGCCGGTCCGGTACATCTGGCCGCCCCCGCGGCCCGCTTCACGACGCGGAGCCCCGAGGTGCTTGCGCCCATCGTCCCAGGCGCGGAGCTGGCGGGATCCGGTCGGGCCGGAACGGAGCTGGCGGGTTCGGAGCTGGCGCCCCGTGGTTGAACCGTTCAGCACGGCGCCCACCGCGCCGCGGCGACACCGGACGCCCGGCGCCGCCGCGGCCCTGACCGTGCGCGCACCGCGCACAGCGCCGCCGGTCCGAGCCCTGTGGTGTGACTACGGCGGTGTCCTCACCTCCCCCGTCGCCGACGCGCTCAGCCAGGTCGCGGCGGCTGCCGGGGTCCCCGCGGCGGATCTGATGGCGGCGATCCGCCAGGTCGCCGAGCCGTTCGGCGGCACCCTCATCGAGCCGCTCGAGCTGGGCATTCTGCCGCAGCGGGAATGGGGGCTGCGGGTGACGGCGGCACTCGCGCCCCACTGGACACCGCGCATTGACCTGACCCGCTTCGGCGACTACTGGTACGTCGGCCGGACCGTCAGCACGGAGCTGTTCACGCTGCTGGCGCGGGTGCGCGGTGAGGGCGTGCGGGTCGGCATGCTCACGAACAGCGTGCGTGAATGGGAGCCACACCGGCGGGCCCTCGCCCCGGATGTCGACCCGTTCGAGGTGACGGTCAACTCGTTCGAGGTGGGCCTGCGCAAGCCGGATCCGGCGATCTTCCGACTGGCCGAATCGATCTTCCGGGTGCCGCCGGAATCCTGCCTGCTCATCGACGACCTCGGCGCCAACTGCGCCGCGGCCCGGGTGCTCGGCTGGCAGACAATCGAGCACACCACCGTCGCCGACACCCTCGACGTGGTGCACCGACTGGTTTTCGAACGGCACTGAGACCACTTTCGATTCTTTTCCATCCCTGACCGTGGACCGTGGACGGAGAAGGCGAACCGCCCGCGAGAACGATAAATAGTTTCCATCGATCCATCGAAATCGATCACGCGCCGACGATTGCTGTCGTTTACGGATCGTTCGTCACAATCGCATTGCCAACCGCGACGCACCGTTCGAGACTGAGTCCGGAAAATCCGCCAGGAATTCCCCGGAACTCGTCACGGAACAGGTGGTCGGTGTGTCGCAGTACACCCTGGGAGCGGGCCTCGTCCTTCCTGAGGACCGTGGCCTCTACTCCCTCGTCGACGACCGGGTGCGGGTCACCCCCGAACTGGTTGTCCTGAGCCGCCCGGCGGCGTCGGGCTGGCAGGACATCACCTACCGCGAGCTCGACGCCCACGCGCGCCAGGTCGCGGCGGTCCTGCTGCACCGGGGAGTCGGCGCGGGCGACCGCGTCGGCATCCTGGGCCGCACCAGCTACGAGTGGGTGGTGGCCGACCTCGCGGTGCTTGCGATCGGCGCGATCACCGTCCCGATCTTCCCGACCGCCTCCGCGGCCCAGATCGCCCACATCGTCGCCGATTCCGGGATGACGTGGTGCTTCGCCGAGACACCGGAGCATCAGGAGCTGGTGGCCGGCGCGGCGGCGGGCGCACTGCGGGAGGCGCCCTGGCCGCTGGCGGACCTCGACAGCCTGACGGCATCCGACGACACCGCCCACGCCGACGGCGAGGTGCCGGCCGCGGGCGACGGTGGCGCCGGCGAGTTCGAGCGGCGCCGCGGCGCCGTCCGCGCGGACTCGATCGCGACAATCGTCTACACCAGCGGAACCACCGGGATGCCCAAGGGCTGCATTCTCACCCACGGCAACCTGTTCGCGTCCGGCGCGAACACGGTCGAGCACACCGGCGGGCTGTGGCGCGTGTGGCGTCCGGAGCACACCGTCGGCACCGGTGCCGACGGAGACGGCACGGACGCCAGCGATGTCGTGACCGAGCAGGCCGCGACACTGCTCTGTCTGCCACTGGCGCACGTCTTCGGACGCACCATCCTGGTCGCCTGCCTGTACGCCGGGACCAGGACCGGGCTGCTCTCGGCCGTCACCGACCTGCTGCCCGCGATGGCCGGTTTCCGGCCGACCGTGCTGGCGCTCGTCCCGTACGGGCTGGAGAAGATCCGCAAGGGCCTGCGGGCAGCCGTCGACGCCGACACCGAGCTGGCCGCGGTCGCCGCGGGGCTGGCACAGGTCAGCACCGGCACCGGCACCGGCACCGGCACCGGCACCGGCACCGATGAGCCTGGCGGCCGCCCGGACGAAGCCCTGCTGGCCCGGGTCGGCGCCGTGTTCGGTGGGCGGCTGACCCACGTGATCAGCGGCGGCGCGTCGCTGGACAACACGACCGCGGCCTACTACCGCGGGCTCGGCGTGCACATCCTCAACTGTTACGGCCTGACCGAGGCCGCGACCGCCGTGACGGTCAACCAGCCCGAGACCAACCGGGTCGGCACCGTCGGCCAGCCCATCCCGGGAACGACCGTGGGCATCGCACCGGACGGCGAGGTGCTGGTCGCGGGCCCGAACGTCTCCCCCGGCTACTGGCGGACCGGCCAGGACCCGCTGAAGGCAGGCACAGACCCGCTGCAGGCGGGAACGGACCCGTCGAACCCCGACGCCGCCGGGCAGGACGGCACCGACGCCGCGCCCCGCTGGCTGTACACCGGCGACCTGGGCCGGCTCGACGCCGACGGCTACCTCGTCATCACCGGCCGGCGTAAGGAGATCCTGGTCACCAGCGGTGGCAAGAACGTCACGCCGACCCTGCTCGAGGACCGGATGCGGTTGCACCCGCTGGTCGCCGACTGCATGGTCGTCGGCGAGGGCCGCCCTTTCGTCGCCGCGCTGGTGACGCTGGAGCCGGCGGTGCTGGCGAAGCTGGCCGCCGAGGCCGGCCTCGACCTCGGCACCGACCGGTGGTGGGAGCACCCCGCCCTGGCGGAGCGGCTGCGCGACGCGGTCGACGACACGAACAGCCTGGTCTCCCGCGCCGAGTCGATCCGGCGTATCCGGGTGCTGCCGACCCAGTTCACCATCGCCGACGGCCATCTGACGCCCTCGATGAAGCTGCGCCGCGCACAGATCGAGGCCGCGTTCGCCGCCGAGATCGACGAGCTCTACACCGCCGCCCCCGAGCCGGCCGGCCCGGCGCCGACCGAACCGGCGACATCCGCCGCCTGACCAGAGCCGCCGCCTGACCAGAGCCGCCGCCCGACCTGAACCAAAGGCCCCAGTCCTGTTCCACCCGCCTGTACGACGGGAGTTCCCAAGGATGTACGACGTCATCGTGGTCGGTGCCCGCTGCGCCGGATCGCCGCTGGCCATGCTGCTGGCCCGCCAGGGCCACCGGGTCCTGGTCGTGGACCGGTCGACCTTTCCCAGCGACACCGTGTCGACCCACTACATGCACCAGACGGGGCTGGCCCGGCTGCGTGACTGGGGCCTGCTGGACCGGCTGATCGCCAGCGGGGTGCCGCCGATCCGCAACCTGACCTTCTACTACACCGGCATGCTCGTCGAGGGCTTCGCCGACCCGATCGAGGGCATCGACGCGGTGTACTGCCCGCGGCGCACCGTCCTGGACAAGCTGCTGGTCGACGCCGCCCGCGAGGCCGGCGCCGAGGTGATCGAAGGCTTCACGGTCACCGACCTGCTGTTCGACGCCGGGCGGGTGACCGGCATCCGCGGGCAGGTCGGCGACGGGCCCGAGCAGGAGTTCCGCTCCGCGTTCGTGGTCGGCGCGGACGGTCGGACGTCCACCGTGGCGGACAAGGTCGGCGCCGACTTCTACAAGGTCGTGCCGGCGGAGGGCTTCATCTACTACTCGTACTTCGAGGGCCTGGACTGGGCGATGCAGCACCGGACCGGCCTCGGCGAGCAGCAGTTCGGCACCTGGCCGACGAACGACGGCCAGCACCTGCTGTCGATCATCCGGCCGCGCGCCGCCTTCAGCGAGTTCCGCGCCGACGTCGAGGGCAGCTTCCAGGCGATCTTCGACAACGTGCTGCCGGAGCTCGGCGAGGACCTGCGGGCCCGAGGCAAGCGGGTGGAGGAGTTCCGCCCGATGCGCTACCCGGACAACTACTACCGGCGCTCGAACGGGCCCGGCTGGGCGCTGGTCGGCGACGCCGGCTACCACAAGGACCCGTTCACCGGCTGGGGCATCACCGACGCCTTCCTGCAGGCGCAGCTGCTGGCCGACCGCCTGCACGCGGGCCTGGCCGGCGAGCGGACGCTCGACGACGCCGCCGCCGAGTACGTCAAGATCCGTGACGAGGAGAGCCACGGGACGTTCGAGCTGACCTGCACGCTGTCCAAGCTCGTCCTGCCGCCCTTCCTGGACTCGGTCTTCAACGCCACCGCGGCCAGCCCCCGGTACATCAAGAAGTTCTTCGCCATGATCGCCGGCGGCGCCGACGGTCACGACTTCTTCGAGCGCGACAGCCTCGCCGAGCTTTACGAGGAGGTCGGGACGCCGGCCGACAAGCGCCTGCTGCCGGCCGCCTGAGCCCGCGCCCGCTCCCGAGCCCGAGCCCCGCCACCCAGGAGGCGTCCCCCCGATGACCACCGCCCCGGCCACGCGTCCACCCGCGCCCGCCGGCACGCCCGAGCCCGCCGGTTCGTCCCCGCCCGCGGGCCCGGGGGCCGACGTCGCCGAGCTCGCCCGGCGCACCCGTGCCTTCGTCGACGACCACGTCCTGCCCGTCGAACGCGAGCTGGTCGTGGCGGGCCGGCACATGGACGACGACGTCCGGGTCGACCTGCAGCGCGCCGCCCGCGCGGCCGGGGTGTTCGGGCCGCTCACCCCGGTCGGGCTCGGCGGGCTGGGCCTGTCCAACGCCGGCCTCGCCGAGGTGCTCGAGGCGGCCGGGCGCAGCCTGATCGGCCCGACCGCGGTCAACTGCGCCGCACCCGACGACGGCAACATGCACCTGCTCGCCGCGGTGTGCACCCAGGCGCAGGCCGAGCGTTACCTGCACCCGCTGTTGCGCGGTGAGACCCGCTCCTCGATCGCGCTCACCGAGCCCGCGCCCGGCGCGGGCTCGGACCCGTCGATGGTCCGCACCAGCGCCGTCCCGGTCGACGGCGGCTGGGTCATCGACGGGGCGAAGCACTTCATCACCGGCGCCGAGGGCGCCGCGTTCACCATCTGCATCGCCCGCACCGAGGGCGGCACCACCATGTTCCTGGTCGACCAGGACAACCCGGGCCTGCGGGTCGGGCGCCGCATGCCGACCCTGGACCACAGCGCCGCGGGCGGGCACTGCGAGGTCACCTTCGCCGACTGCTTCGTCCCGGACGACGCCGTCCTCGGTGACGTCGGCGCCGGCCTGCGCTACGCCCAGGTGCGCCTCGCCCCGTCCCGGTTGGCGTTCTGCATGGCCTGGCTGGGCCTGGCCGCGCGGGCGCACGAGATGGCCGCCGCGTGGATCACCGGCCGCTCCTCGTTCGGCCAGCGGATCTCCGACCACGGCATGGCGCAGGCGCACGTCGCCGACAACGAGATCGACATCGCCGCCGCGCGGGCGCTGGTGCGGTCGGTGGCGCGGGTCCTCGACGAGGAGGGCCTGGCCAGCTCCGGCGCCCGCCACGGCGCCGCGATCGCGAAGACGTTCGTCGCCGAGGCGGTGTGGCGGGTGCTCGACCGGGTGGTCCAGCTCTACGGCGGGCTCGGTATCTGCGAGGACCACCTGGTCGCCCGCTTCCTGGTCGAGGCCCGCGGGTTCCGTATCTACGAGGGCTCGTCCGAGGTGCTGCGTGCCTCGATCGCCCGCCGGGTGCTGCGCGCGCACAGCAGCCCGGCTCCCATCAGCCCCGAGGAGGCCCGATGACATCGACATCCGCACCTGCCACGCCGCCCGCGACCCAGCCGGCCGGCGCCGGGGCCGGCGGATCCGGGCCGTTCTCCATCTTCGGCCCGGCGACGGCCGATCCGTCGGCACCGGACTTCGCGCGGATCTGCGAGATCGCCAACGCGATCGTGCCGTTCCGCCGGTTCGTGGGCATTGACATCACCCAGGTGGACCCCGACCACTCGGTCGTGGAGATCCCCGCCCGGCCCGATCTCACCAACCAGCTCGGCACCGTGCACGCGGGCGCGCTGTTCCTGGCCGCCGACCTCGCCGGGGCGGCCGCCGTCGCCGGGGCGATGGCGGCGCGGCTGAGCCGGTTCGAGAGCCTCGTCGTGCGCAACGCCCGCTCGTCCTTCCGCCGGCCCGCCCGCGGACGCATCCGGGCGATCGGCATGGTCGACGAGCGGGAGGCGCGCCGCGTCCTCGCCGGTACCGGGCCCGAGCGGTTCGACCTCGACGTGCGCGCCGTGCTCTACGACGACGACGACGTGATCGTGGCCCGCTTCGGCTTCGACTACGTCTGCGCGATCGGCGGCGACTGACCATGGCCACCACCGAGTCGACGGCGTCATCACCGTCCCAGGCACATTCCCAGGCATCGGCGCAGACTCCGGCGCAGGGCTCGTCCGCCGAGAAGGTGGCCGTGCCGGTCGGCGGCGACGTCGTGCTGGGGCTGCGGATCATGGCCCAGCCCGACCCGGCCGTGCCCGTGGTCGCGCTGCTGCCCGCGATGGCGCTGAAGGCGAAGTTCTACGTGCCGCTGGCGAAGGCGCTGTTCGGCGCCGGCCTGTCGGTGGTGCTGTGTGACCAGCGCGGCTACGGCGACAGCACCCCCGGCCTGCGCGAGCAGCCGAACTTCGGCTACCGCGAGCTGATCGAGGTCGACGTCCCGGCGGTCGTCACCACGATCCGCGCCCGTTTCCCCGAGGCTGCGCTGTACCTGTTCGGCCACAGCCTCGGCGGGCAGCTCGCGCTGTTCCACGCGGCGTCCGCGCCGGCCGGTGTCGCCGGCATCATCACCATCGGCACCGGCACGCCCTACTGGCGGGCCTTCGGACGCCGCAACTGGCTCGAGGCGTACTGGAAGATCCAGACGATCGGTCTGGTCGCACGGCTGCGCGGCCACTGGCCGGGCGGGATGCTCATCGGCGGCGCGATGTCCGGCCAGGTCATGGTCGACTGGGCGCGGCAGTCGCGGACGAGCTGGTGCCGGCCGCGCGGCTCGTCGCGCCGCCACGACGACGCGCTGCGGGCGCTGAGCCTGCCGGTGCTCGCGATCTCGCTCGACGACGACCGGCTCGGCCCCGCCTCGAACGTGGATTTCCTGTGCTCCCGGATGCCGGTCGCCCGGCTGACCCGCTGGCACGTCGTGGCGGCCTCGGGAGTCGAGAACCGGGACCACTTCGCGTGGATCAAGGACAGCGCGGTCATCGGGAAGGCCGCCGCGACCTGGATCGCCAGCGGCCGGCTGCCCGCCGCGGCCACCGCGGGCTCCGGCCCGGGCATCGGCGCGACCGACGGGGGTGGCCGGTGACCCGGGCCCGGCTGACCGTGCTCGGCGACAGCTTCGCCGAGGGCCGCGGCGACCCGCGGCCGGACGGCTCGTACGGCGGCTGGGTGCCGCTGTTCGCCGACCTGTTCGCCGTCCCGCGCGGCGGCCACCGCAACCTCGGCACCCACCAGGCCACCACATCCGACATCCTGCACCGGCAGGTCCCGGCCGCCCTGGTCAACAAGGCCACCATGATCGGCTTCATCGGTGGTGTGAACGACCTGGTCAGCGACTACGACCCCGATCGCTTCGCGCGCAACCTGGAGGCGATCCTGCGCCGGCTCGCCGGCCCGGACACCGTCCTGTTCACCGCCACCTACCCCGACATCCCCGGCAACCTCGACATCCCCGCGCCGTTCCGGGCCCTGCTGCGCGACCGCTTCGCCCGCGCGAACGAGGACCTGACCCGGGCCGCCACGGCCGTCGGCGCGGTCTGCCTCGACATCGCGGCCGCGGCCGAATGGCGCGGGCCGGCGTTGTGGGATCCCGACGGGCTGCACCCGAACCCGCGCGGGCACCGCCACTTCGCCGACACCATGGCCGACTTCGTCGGCCTGCACACGGGCATGGCGCCGGTCGGGCGCGAACCCGTCGGCGCCGGCGCGGGGGCCGGCCTCCTGTCCTACTGAGCCCTGCTGTCCTACTGAGCCCTCCCCCAGGCCATCCAGCGCCCCGCCCCCACCACCTGATGAAAGGTTCATCGTGCGCGAGAGCGGACCGCCCCGGCGACTCGCCGACACACCCATCGCCATCGTCGGCATGGCGGGTCTCTTCCCGCATGCCCGTGACGTCCGTGAGTTCTGGCAGAACATCGTCGACGCACGGGACTGCATCGAGGACATCCCGGCCAGCCGCTGGAACATCGACGACTACTACGACGCCGATCCGACCCGGCCCGACCACACCTACTCCCGGCGTGGCGGCTTCGTCCCGGACGTCGACTTCGACCCGCTGGAGTTCGGCCTCCCGCCGAACCAGCTCGAGGTCACCAGCACCCTGCAGACCCTCAGCCTCGTCGTCGCCCGTGACCTGCTGCGCGACGCCGGCGCCACCGACTCCACCTGGTACGACTCCGAGACCACCGGCGTGGTTCTCGGTGTCACCGGGCCGGTGCCGCTCATGCACCCGCTCGGCGCCCGGCTCACCACCCCGGTGCTGCGCGAGGTCGTGCGTGCCTGCGGGCTGACCGAGGACGACGCCCAGGCCATCGCCACCCGCTACGCCGAGGCCTTCGCGCCCTGGGAGGAGAACTCCTTCCCCGGCCTGCTCGCCAACGTCACCGCCGGGCGTATCGCGAACCGCCTCGGCCTCGGCGGCATGAACTGCACCGTCGACGCCGCCTGCGCGGCATCGCTTTCCGCGGTGCGGATGGCGATCGCCGAGCTGGTCGACGGCCGCTCCGACATGATGATCGCCGGTGGTGCCGACACCGAGAACTCGATCTTCGGATACATGTGCTTCAGCAAGACCCAGGCGCTGTCGAAGTCCGACCGCATCCGCCCGTTCGACGAGGGCGCCGACGGCACGCTGATCGGCGAGGGCGTCGGCATGATCGCCCTGCGCCGGCTGGCGGACGCCGAGCGCGACGGCAACCGGATCTACGCGGTCATCCGCGGGCTCGGCTCGTCCAGCGACGGCCGTTCGAAGAGCATCTACGCCCCGCGAGCCGAGGGCCAGGAGCGCGCGCTGCGGCGCGCCTACGCCGACGCCGACTGCTCGCCGGCGTCCGTCGAGCTGTTCGAGGCACACGCCACCGGCACCGCCGTCGGCGACCGCACCGAGCTGACCGCGCTGGACGGCGTCCTGCGCGCCGCCGCCGACGGGCAGGCCCACTTCGCCGCGATCGGCAGCGTCAAGTCGCAGATCGGCCACACCAAGGGCGCCGCGGGCACCGCCAGCCTGATGAAGCTGGCGCTCAGCCTCTACCAGAAGACGCTGCCCCCGACGATCAACGTCGAGCGCCCCAACGGCCCGCTCGCCGAGGATGCGACCCCGCTGTACGTGAACACCCGCACCCGGCCGTGGATCCGCGACCCGCGCCGGCCGGTGCGCCGCGCCGCCGCCTCCGCGATGGGCTTCGGCGGGACGAACTTCCACGTCGTCCTGGAGGAGCACAGCGCGCTGCGCCCGGCGAACGGGATGGTGCACCGCACTGCCCGTGCCTGGGTGTGGCACGCCCCGGACCCGGCCGCGCTGCGCGCCGCGCTCGAGGCCGGCGCCGCCCCCACCGACGGCCCCATCCCCGCCGACCATGCCCGGGTCGGGTTCGTGACCCCGGCCGGCGACCCGGACGGCGCCGAGCCTCGCCGGATCGCCCTCGCCCAGCTCGCCGCGTCCCCCGACGCCGAGCAGTGGACGCACCCCGCGGGCGTCTACTACCGCCGCCGCGCACTGGCGGACCTCCGCGTCGGCGCGCTCTTCGCCGGCCAGGGCAGCCAGTACCTGGAGATGGGCCTCGACGCCGTGCTCGGCGTGCCGACCGTCGGCCAGGCCCTCGACGACGCGAACGCCGTGTTCGACGGCGACGCCACCGCGCTGGCCGCGGTGATGTACCCGCCGCCGGTGTTCGACCCCGAGCTGCGCCAGGAGCAGGAGTCCCGGCTGCGGGCCACCCGGTACGCCCAGCCCGCCATCGGCGCGCTGTCGGTGGGCCAGTTCCGCTACCTGGCCGAGCTGGGCCTGGACTGCGCGGGCTACCTCGGCCACAGCTTCGGTGAGCTCACCGCCCTGTGGGCCGCCGGCGCGCTGACCGACGCCGACTTCTTCCGCCTCGCCCGCGCCCGCGGAGCCGCGATGGCCCCGCCCGACGCGCAGGCCTCCCCCGCCGAGGCGGCGAGCTCCGATCCCGGGACGATGGCCGCCGTCCAGGCCGGCCGCGAGGAGATCGAGCAGATCCTCGCCGACTTCCCCGACGTGGTCGTCTGCAACCACAACGCCCCCGACCAGGTCGTCGTCGGCGGCGGCACGCAGGCCGTCGGCGAGGTTCTGGCCGAGCTGGCCCGGCGCGGCCTGACCGGCCGGCTGCTGCCCGTCTCCGCCGCGTTCCACACCCGCTACGTCGGGCACGCGGTGGACCGGTTCGCCGCGGACCTGGCCTCCGTCGAGATCGGGGCTCCGACCGCGCCGGTGTACGCCAACACGGCCGGCGCGAGCTACGGCACCGAGCCGGCGGCGAACCGCGCGGTTCTCGGCGGCCAGCTGCTGGCACCCGTCGACTTCGTCGCCGGTGTCCGCGCGATGCGCGCCGCCGGCTGCAACGTCTTCGTCGAGTTCGGCCCGAAGCAGGTGCTCGCCCAGCTGACCCGCCGCATCCTCGGCGACGAGCCGATCGCGGTCGTCTCCACGGACGGCGGCCCGCTGCGCGACGGCGACGTCATGCTCAAGCAGGCCGCCGTGCAGCTCGCGGTGCTCGGCGTGGCGATCACCGACATCAACCGGTACGACCCGGCCTCGCACGCCGAGGGCGGGCAGGCCGCCGCGCGCCGTGCCGCGATGACCATCACGCTCACCGGCGCCGAGTACATCCCCGACTCCCGCCGCGCGCTCTACAACGCCGGCCTCACCGACGGCTTCCGGGTCAGCGCGCTGGCGGCCCCCGCCGCCGCACCGGTCGCGGACGCCGCCGCGGTCACCGCCGTCACGCCGGCCACGCTCACCCCCACCGCGGGCGGCGCCCCCACCGCGAACGGCGGCTCCGTCCACGGCGGCCTGGCCACCACCAGCGCCAACGGTGACCTGGCGGCCGCCAGCCTCGCGCCGGCGGTCGACGGCCCACCCGCCCCGAACGGTCTGGCCATGGCCGGTGCCGCCGCGACGCCGAGCCCGGTGGCCGCCGCAGGCACGGACCTGGACCCGGCGCTGGTGACCGAGGCGGTGAACCGGCACCTGGACCTGCACACCCGGTACCTGGACGGACAGCTGCAGATCACCGGGGAGCTGGTCGCCCTGCTGCGATCGGGCGCGAGCACAGACCAGCCCGCCTGGATCCCGGCGGCCATCGAGCAGGTCGCCGAGCAGAGCCTCGCCGCCGGCCGCACCCACACCCGCGCCAACGAGGTGCTCGCCGCCCTCGCCGGTCTGCGGCTCCCGGCTCGGGAGGACGCCTTCCTCCCCGCGCCCGCCCCGGCCCCGGCTCTGCCGGTGGCCCCGGTTCACACGGCACCAGCCGGACTCACGCAGGCCGGGCCGGCCGGTTCGGGCACCCCGGTGGTGCCCTGGATCCCCACCCAGGACTCCGGTGACGGCGCTGCCAGCGGCAACGGCAGCACCGCTGGCAACGGCAGTGCCAACGGCAACGGGTACCGGCCCGGGACGCCGGCCCTCGGCGCAGGCGAGCCCGTCGGGACCGAGACTCCGGCGAGCCCTGCTGCCAGCGCGCCGGACACCACGGGCCCCACGGCGGACGAGGTGCGCACCGCACTGCTCGGCGTCGTCGCCGACCGCACCGGCTACCCCGCCGAAATGATCGACACCGGCATGGACCTCGAAGCCGACCTCGGCGTCGACTCCATCAAACGCGTCCAGATCCTCGGCGCCCTACAAGAACACTTCCCCACCCTCCCCGCAGTCGGCCCCGAACGCCTCGCCGAAATGCGCACCCTCGACCACATCACCGACCACGTCCTCACCAGCCTCACCAACACGGCGAGCAGCACCCCGCAGCCCGTACCGGCCTCGCCGAACGGCACGACCGCGGCCACGGTCTCCCCGGACACCGTCCGCACCGCACTACTGGGCGTCGTCGCCGACCGCACCGGCTACCCCGCCGAAATGATCGACACCGGCATGGACCTCGAAGCCGACCTCGGCGTCGACTCCATCAAACGCGTCCAGATCCTCGGCGCCCTACAAGAACACTTCCCCACCCTCCCCGCAGTCGGCCCCGAACGCCTCGCCGAAATGCGCACCCTCGACCACATCACCGACCACGTCCTCACCAGCCTCACCGGACCGACCGGACCGACCGCCGCAACGTCCGACCCCGAGACACCGGCCACGGCCGAATCCCTCGACGACCTGGCACCGCTGCCCCGCCGCCGGGTCGAGCTCGTGGCAACCGCCCCGGTGGACGTCCTGGACGCCGCACCGTTCGGGTCGGACCCGGTCGCCGTCGTCGTCGACGCCTCGGCCACCGGCACGGACGCCGCGACGCTGGCCGCGCTGGACGAGGAGCTGGTCGGCCGAGGCTTCGCGGTCCGCACGGTGCGGCTGCCGGCCGCGGCAGCCGGCGGCACCGAGCCCGACACCGACACCGACACCGCCGACGAGCCGGCTGACCCGCTCGACGAATGGGACGCCGCCGCGGTCGAGAGCGCGCTCGCGGACGCGTTCGGCGCGGGGGAGACCGCCGACCTGTGCCTCCTGCTGGTCGGCACGCCGGCCGGCCCGGATGAGGGTTCCGGCTGGACGGACGGCATCCGCCGGCTCGCCGACGCCGTCCTGGTGGCCAAGCACGCCGCCGGACCGCTGCGCCGCGCGGCCGCGCGTGGCGACCGGGCCGCCTTCCTCACCATCACCCGCCTCGACGGCGGTCTGGGCCTTCGCGGCCCGGAGCCCGCCGTGCAACGCCTCGTCGGCGGGGTCTGCGGAGTGGTGAAGACGCTGGCCCGAGAGGAGACCTCGCTGTTCTGCCGGGCCCTGGACGTCGATCCCGCCGTGGCGCCCGCGGATCTGGCCCGGATCGCGCTGACCGAGCTGTGGGACGCGGCTGTCGACCTCCTCGAGGTCGGCGTCGACCCGGACGGCACCCGCTGGACCGTCCGGCCCGGCCCCTTCGGCGCCAGCCCGGCCACGGCGACCGCCGACCGCGACCCGGAGACCGGGCCCGTCGACGACGGCGAGGTCACCAAGCTGAGCCCGCAGGACACGGTGATCGTCACCGGGGGCGGGCGCGGGGTGACCGCCGACTGCGTGCGGGCGCTCGCGGCCCGTGTCCCGGCGCACTTCGTGCTCCTCGGCCGGACCGAGGCCGACGCCGATCCCGCCTGGGCCCACGGCGTCGCCGACGCCGCCCTGCTCGGCGCCGCCGCCGCCGACCTGGCGGCGCGGGCCGGCACCGACGGCCCACGCCCGACGCCCCGGCAGGCCGAGGCGGCGCGCCGCGACGTGCTGGCCCGCCGCGAGATCCGCGACACCCTCGCGGCGCTGGCCGCGACCGGCGCCACCGCGGTCTACCTGAGCGTCGACATCGCCGACCGGGCGGCGGTACGGGCCGCGCTGGCTCCCTACCGGGACGTGGCCAGCGCCCTCGTTCACGGTGCCGGGGCACTCGCCGACAGCACGTTGGAGGCCAAGACCCCCGACGCGGTCCGCCGGGTCCTGACCCCGAAGCTGACCGGGCTGCGCAACGTCCTCGACGCGCTCGGCGCCCTCGGCTCACCCGAGGAATCCCGTTCCGGCGCGGCCTCGCCGCTGGGGCATCTGGTGCTGTTCACCTCGGTGGCGGGCCTGATGGGCAACCCGGGGCAGGCCGACTACGCGGCGGCGAACGAGGCCCTCGGCCGACTCGCCGCCGGTTGGAAGCAGGCGGCACCCGGCCGGCACATCACCGCGATCGACTGGGGCGCCTGGGACGGCGGCATGGTCGACGCCGACCTGCGCGAGCTGTTCCGCTCCCGCGGCGTCGCGCTGATCGACCGGGCGCAGGGCGCCGAGGTGTTCGCCGACCTGTTCGAGCCGCCGGGCACCGCCGACGTCCGCCTGCTGGTCGGGTCGGCCGAGGCGCTGACCGGCGCGGGCGGGGTGCGGCCCGCACCGGCCCTGGTGGCCCGCCGCGACCTCGGCGAGATCGCCGAGCACCCGGTGATCCTGCACCACCAGGTCGGCGGGTTCCCCGTCCTGCCGGCGACCTTCGCGATCGGCTGGCTCGCGGGCGTCGTCGAGCGCGCCCACCCGGGGCTCGCGGTCGTGGAGGTCCGCGACTTCGACGTCCACAAGGGTGTGGTGTTCGACGGGACGGGCGAGCTGACCCTGCGGGTGCACGCCGCGGCTGCCGAGCCCGACCCGAGCGCCGGCGGCGCGGCCGGCGCGGGTGACCGGCTCGTCGTGAAGGCGAGCGTGCGCAGCCCGGGCGCGCTGCCGATCGGCGTCTCCCGGTACGCGGCGACGCTGGTCCTCGCCGCGCGGCCACCGGCGCCGACGCAGGTGGAGGACTGGTCGCGGCTGGAGGCGCTGTGGTCGGGGCCGGGCGCGCAGGACGGCCTGGAGATCTACACCGGCGGCACCCTGTTCCACGGGCCGCTGCTGCGGGGGATCACCCGGGTCCTGGAGCGCGGTGACCGCAGCCTCGTCATCGAGTGCCGCCTGCCCGCGGCTCCGGTCGCGCACGGCGCGTTCGCCGCCACGCTGCACGATCCGGCGCGGGCCGACCTGCTGCTGCACGGCCCGTCGGTACTCGGGCGCTGGATCACCGGCCAGGCCTGCCTGCCGCTGGCCGTCGGGCGTGTCGACTACCGGGCCCCGCTGCCGGCGGACGAGCCGTTCGCCGTGGTGGTCGACGAGACCCAGGTCCGCGACACCGGCCTGCTCAACCGGGTGACCGCCGTCGGCCGGGACGGACGGATCCTCGTCCGCCTGCACGACGTGGCGATGGTCGCCACCCCGGACATGGCGGCGAAGTTCGCCGAGGGTGCCGCGCGCTGGGCGCACGAGGTGACCTCATGACGATCGCCGAGGAGGCGCCCCGCATGTCCGTGCCGGGCTTCGGCCCCCCGGCGCTGCCGGCCGCCGCGTTCGACGAAGAGCTCGGTTTCGAGGGCGAGGCCTTCGACGCGCTCCGGCTGACCGTCCCGGCCACGCCCACGGCGACCACGGCGACCACCGTGGCGACCACGGAGGCGCTCGCTCTGGTGACCCCCGTGGCAGCCACGGTGGCGGCGGCGATGGAGCGGCCGCTGCCCGCCGGGTCCGCGCTCAGCGGCGCGGGTCACCTCGCCACGACCCGGATCGCCGGGCTCATCCGCGATGCCGGCGCCGTCGTGGCGGCGGCGCACGACTCCGCGCTGGCGGCGCAGCTCGCGCTGAGCCGGCTCACCCTCGCCGGCCCGGCGCCCACCGGCACCGTCACCACCCGCCCCACGCCCACCGTCCCACCGGCGATCGCCGCGGCGGCGACACCAGCGATCACGGCGGCCACACCGGCCCTCACAGCGGCGGTCACAGCGGCGGCCGTTCCTGAGACCGGGCCGGCGCAGGTCGTGCCGGCACCCACCGGTCCGGGCACGGAGGACGACCCGGTCACGGAGGCGTCCTTCAAGGCACTGGCGCGCACGGAGCGCCGTGAGCTCACCGCCGCGGACCTGGCCGCGCTCGGCCGCGGCGAGATCGCGGGCGTCTTCGGGCCGGCCTACGACCAGGAGGGCGCCAGCCCCGACCTCACGCTCGTGGATCCGGGCGGCCGGCCGCTGCTGGCCTGGGTGGCGGGGCTGCGCACGCATGGCGGTGCCAGCGCGGCCGGTTCCCTGCGCGCCGGCCTGCTGCCGCTGGACGCCGCGAGCGGCACCGACGCGCTCACCGCCGAGTTGCTGACCGCGGCCGGGCAGGCGCTGCGGGTCTTCGCGCTGTACGTCGGCCTGCACCTGTGCCTGGCGGACGCACGCTTCGTCCCCGCGGCGCCCGCGGAGGACCCGGACGGCCGCCCGCGCACCGGTCCGGCACATCCCGCGCCCACCGTGACGCTCGTCGGCACCGGCGCCGACGACGCGTCGCGGTGGGACGGCACCGGCGGGGAGGTCGTGCTCGACGTCGACACGATCGACCTGCTGCCACGGCCCTGGCTGGCCGCCCGGGTGCTGGTCCGGGCCGGCGGACGGGTCGTCGCCGAGATCCGCGACGTGGCCGTGACCGTCCGGGAGCGCCCGGGCACGCCGATCGGGCCCGAGCAGGGCGGCGCCGTCACGGCCTTCCTCGGCCGGCGCAACGCCGCCGGGGAGCGGGCGCTGCTCAACGAGTTCCACATGGCGCACTGCGCCCGCGGGGACCAGGGCATCGGGCTGGGACCGGAGTTCGGCGCCTACCGGGGGCGGCGGGCCACCCGGCTGCCCGGCGGCGGGCTGCGGCTCGTCGACCGGATCATGGAGTCGGACTCCCGCCGCGGCGACCTGCGCGGCGGCGCCACCCACATCACCGAGTACGACGCGGCGGCGGACTGCTGGTACTACGCCGACACCGCGAACGCCTCGATGCCCAACTGCGTCTACATGGAGACGTCGCTGCAGTCGGCGCTGCTGCTCGGCTACTACCTGGGTGCGACCCTGGCCGAGCCGGAGGAGGACTACAGCCTGCGTAATCTCGGCGGGAGCGCGACGGTGCTGCGCGAGGTGGAGCTGCGCGACGCGACCATCCGCCAGCACTCGACGCTGATGTCGACGAACCCGATGCCCGGCACGGCCCTGCAGGACTTCTCCTACTCGATGGCCGTCGACGGCGAGCCGTTCTACACGGGCGAGTCGATGTTCGGCTACTTCAACGCGCCGGCGCTGGCCCGCCAGACCGGCCTGGACGGCGGGCGGCTCGTCCCGACCTGGCTCGACGAGGTCGTCGAGCGGGGCGGTGAGCCCCCGGCGGTCCGCACGATCGACGTCGCCGCCCGCCGCGCGGACCCGGCGGCGCCGCTGTGCGCCCGCGGCCAGCTCGCGCTGCTCGACGACGTGCAGGTCGTCGACGGCGGGGGCCGGCACGGGCGCGGCTACCTGCGCGCGGTCCGCCCGATCGACCCCGCGGACTGGTTCTTCGCCCGGCACTTCCACCTCGACCCGGTGATCCCCGGATCGCTCGGCGTCGAGGCGGTCATCCAGGCCATGCAGGAGTGGTCCGTCGACGCGGGCCACGCGGACGGGATGGCCCAGCCCGGGTTCGTCCTGCCGGTCGGCCTGACCATGCACTGGAAGTACCGGGGCCAGCTGCTCCCGTCCGACGGGACGTTCACCCTGGAGGTTCACATCTCCGATGTCAGCCGCCGGCCAGGCCGGGTCCGCGTCACCGCCGACGCGAGCCTGTGGAAGCCGACGATGCGGATCTACCAGCTGACCGACATCGCGATCGAGCTGCGCGACGAGGGAGCGCCCTCATGGTGAGCCCGCCCCTGATCACCACACCACTGGTCACCACACCCCCCGCCGCGGCTCCGACCGCACGACTCGCACCGCCCGGACGGGCCACACCCCTCGCCCGGACCCCGGCGGACGTCCACCGGGTGCTCGCCGACCTGGAACGGCCCGTCTACGTCGTGCGCGACGCGGCCGGGATCGCCCTCACCGGCGACGAGCAGGCCGCGGCGACGGCCGGGCAGGTGCTGGCCGCCGCGGGCCCGTTGCCACCGCGACGCCTCGGCTCCCCCGCCTTCCGCCGCGACCACGGAGTCGACCAGGCCTACATGGCCGGGTCGATGGCGAACGGCATCGCATCCACCGATCTGGTGGTCAACCTGGCCCAGGCGGGCTATCTCGCCTCGTTCGGCGCGGCCGGGGTCGTCGCCGCCCGGGTCGAGGAGGCGCTCGCCGACCTGCGGCGGCGGACCGGCGGACGTCCCTTCGCCTGCAACCTGATCCACAGCCCGACCGAGGCCGCGATGGAACGGGACGTCATCGACGCGTGCCTGCGCCATCAGGTGCGCTGCATCGAGGCGTCGGCGTTCCTGGACCTGACCCCGCAGGTGGTGCGCTACCGGCTCGCCGGCCTGCACCGCGGCCCGGACGGGCGGGTCGTCGCGGCGAACCGGGTCGTGGCGAAGGTGTCCCGCACCGAGGTGGCCGAGCTGTTCCTGCGGCCGGCTCCGGAGGCGCTGGTCCGTCCGCTGGTCGAGCAGGGGCTGGTCAGCGCCGAGCAGGCGGCGCTCGCCGCGGCGGTGCCGCTCGCCGACGACATCACCGCGGAGGCCGACTCCGGCGGCCACACCGACCGCCGCCCGCTGGCTGTCCTGCTGCCCGAGCTGCTTGCCCTGCGCGACGCCCTTCGGGACGCGCCGGGTGGCCCGGGCGGCGCAGGTGGCGGGTGGTCCGTCCGGGTGGGTGCGGCCGGTGGCCTCGGCACCCCCCGAGCCGTCGCCGCCGCGTTCGCCCTCGGCGCGGACTATGTCGTGACCGGCTCGGTCAACCAGTCCTCCGTCGAGGCTGCGCAGTCGCCGGCGACCAAGGCGCTGCTCACCCAGGCCTCGGTGACCGACTGCGCGCAGGCTCCGTCCGCCGACATGTTCGAGATCGGCGCCGAGGTGCAGGTTCTCAGCCGCGGCACCATGTTCGCGTCGAAGGCGCGCCGGCTGTACGACCTGTACCACCGGTACGACGGGCTGGACGACATCCCCGCCGACGAGCGGGCCGCGCTGGAGAAGCGGATCTTCCGCCGGCCGCTCGACGACGTCTGGGCCGACACGGTCACCTACTTCTCCACCCGCGACCCCGAGCAGATCGAGCGGGCGCGGGAGAGCCCGAAGCGGCGGATGGCACTGGTGTTCCGCTGGTATCTCGGCCTGTCCTCGGGCTGGAGCATCGGCGGCGCGGCCGACCGGGTCGCCGACTACCAGGTCTGGTGCGGCCCGGCGATGGGTGCCTTCAACACCTGGGTACGCGGCAGCGTCCTGGAACCGCTGGAGAACCGGCACGCCGCCGCGATCGCCACCGAGCTGATGCGCGGGGCCGCGTTCACCAGCCGGGTCGCGGCGCTCGCCCAGGCCGGCGTCCGGCTGCCCGCCGCGGCCACCACCTACCGGCCGCTCCCCCACCGACGAGAACAGGAACGACGGCGATGACCGCACCGGTACTGCAGCACCAGCACCGTCCCGAGGGGGACGACGGCACCTCCGCGTGGCTCGTCTGCGACGGCTGCCGGCGGATGATCTACAGCCGGCGGTTCGCCCGCGGCGGGAGCGTCTGCCCCGAATGCGGCTGGCACGCGCGCCTGACCGCCGCGCAGCGGATCGACCTGCTGCTGGACGCGGACTCCGTCGAGCTTCTCGACACTCCGGTCACCGCGGCGGACCCGCTGCACTTCATCGACACCCGCCCCTACACCGACCGGCTGCGCGGCGCCCGGGCCGCGACCGGGATGTCCGAGGGGGTGCTGGTCGCCCGCGGCACGATCGAGGGCTGCCCCGTCGTCGCCGCGGTGATGGACTTCCGCTTCCTCGGCGGCAGCCTCGGCGCCGCCGTCGGCGAGGCGATCACCGGGGCCTGCGAGATCGCCCTGCGGGAACGCACCCCGCTGCTGCTGGTGACCGCCTCGGGCGGCGCCCGGATGCAGGAGGGCGCGCTCTCCCTGATGCAGATGGCCAAGACGGCCCAGGCCATCGGTCAGCTCGACGAGGCCGGCATCCTCACCGTCTCCCTGGTCACCGACCCGACGTTCGGCGGTGTCGCCGCGTCCTTCGCGACGCTGACCGACGTCATCATCGCCGAGCCCGGCGCCCGCCTCGGCTTCGCCGGCGCCCGGGTGATCGAGCAGACCATCCGCCAGACCCTCCCGCCCGGGTTCCAGACCGCCGAGTTCCTGCTCGAGCACGGCGTCGTGGACCTGATCAGCCCGCGGGCGGCGCTGCGCCCGACGCTCGGGCGGCTGCTGTCCGTCGCCACCCGCCGCCAGGCGACGGCGATGGCCGCGTCCGCGTCCGCGGCGAGCCCGGGCGGGGAGGCCGGCGGGCATGGCTCGGCGGGCGTCGTCCGTGACCCCGCCCGGCTCGCCGAGCGCCACCCGTGGGAGGCGGTGCGCCTCGCCCGCCGGCTCGGCCGGCCCAGCGCGCTGGACTACGTCGGTGCGCTGGTCGAGGACTGGACCGAGCTGCACGGCGACCGCGCCGCCGCCGACTGCCCGGCCATGATCGCCGGCCTGGGCCGCTTCGACGGGATGTCCGTCGTCGTCATCGGGACGCAGAAGGGCCACACCGCCGCCGAGCTCGCGGCACGGGCCTACGGCATGCCCTCGCCCGCCGGCTACCGCAAGGCCGCTCGGGTGATGCGGCTGGCGGCGAAGCTGGGCCTGCCGGTCATCACACTGATCGACACCGCCGGCGCGCATCCCGGCATCGAGGCCGAGGAGAACGCCCAGGCCGTCGCCATCGCCGAGAACCTGCGGCTGATGGCCGGCCTGCCGGTGCCCGTCGTCGCGGTGGTGACCGGTGAGGGCGGCAGCGGCGGCGCGCTCGCGCTGGCCGTCGCGGACCGGGTGCTGATGTGCGCGAACGCGATCTACTCGGTGATCAGCCCCGAGGGCTGTGCCGCCATCCTGTGGAAGGACCCGGCCGCCGGACCGGACGCCGCGGCCGCGCTGCGGGTCGACTCCCGCGCCCTCCTGGAGGCCGGCATCGTCGACGGCGTCATCCCCGAGCCCGACGGCGGCGCGGACGTCGACCCGCTCGCCGCGGCGGACGCCCTGCGCGCCGCCCTGGCCGGCACTCTCGCGGACCTCGTTCCGCTGGACCCGCCGACCCTGGTCTCCGGCCGCCGGGCCCGCTTCCGCCGCTTCGGCGCCCCGGTGCCGGCCTCGGCCACCGCCACGGCCCCGAGCGCCGCCACGCCTGCCGTACCCACCCTCCCCGCGGCGCGCCCGCCGATGGGACAGCGCTCCACCGCCGATCTCGACGACGTGAGGCAACCATGACCTTGACCACCGCGAACGGCAGTCACACCACCCCGGTCACCGGGACCGGCCAGCGGGCCGGGGAGAACAGCCTCGGCGAGGTGATCGCGGTCCTGCGCCGCGAGGCCCTGGAGGCGGGAGCCGGCGGCGGGCGCCCGGTGAGCCGGGTGCGGGTCAGCGCCGGGGACATCACCCTGGAGATCGACTGGACGACGCCGGCCGGTCCGAGCGGCCGGGAGGGCTCGGTCGCCACCGCGCCGGCTGTGCCGGCGTCCGGCTCGGGCCCGGGCGCGCTCGGGGCCCCCGCCGGGGCGGGTCACACCGAGCCGGCCCAGGCCGCGGCGGCCCCGCGCCCGCGCGAGAGCGCCGACGACGCGCTCGCCTACGTCGTTCCGGCGCACACCGTCGGCGTCTTCTACCACTCCCCCGAGCCGGGTGCGGACCCGTTCGTGCGGGCCGGTGACACCGTCGTCGCGGGTCAGCAGGTCGGGATCATCGAGGCGATGAAGCTGATGATCCCGGTCGAGGCGGATCGCGGCGGTGTGGTCCGTGAGGTCCTCGTCGCCGACGCCACCCCGGTGGAGTACGGCCAGCCCCTGCTCACCCTGGACGTCGACGCGCCCGCCGGCAGCCGGTGATGATCAAGAAGGTTCTCATCGCCAACCGCGGCGAGATCGCGCTGCGCGTCGCCCGCACCTGCCGCGAGCTGGGCATCGCCACCGTCGCCGCGCACTCGTCGGCCGACCGCGACAGCGCCGTCGTCGCGTTCGCCGACGAATCCGTCCAGATCGGCCCCGGACCGTCGCGGGAGAGCTACCTCAACATTCCCGCGGTCATCGAGGCGGCGCGCATCCGCGGCGCCGACGCCGTGCATCCCGGCTATGGCTTCCTGTCGGAGAACGCCGACTTCGCCGAGGTCTGCGCGGCCGAGGGGCTGACCTTCATCGGCCCGCCGCCGGAGGTCATGGCCCGCCTGGGCGACAAGGCCGTCGCCCGGCGGATCATGGCCGAGGCCGGCCTGCCGCTGCTGCCCGGTAGCCGTGACACCCCCGACCAGCCGGAGGCCGCCGCCGCGGTCGCGGCGGAGATCGGCTACCCGGTCATCATCAAGGCCGCGGCCGGCGGCGGCGGGCGCGGAATGACCGTCGTGCACGACGCGGACGCCTTCGCCCGCGCCTACCGGCACACCCGGGCGACCGCCCAGGCGGTGTTCGGTGACGGCCGCCTGTATGTCGAGCGGTACCTGCCGTCCGCGCGCCACGTCGAGGTCCAGGTCCTGGCCGACACGCACGGCAACGCCGTCCACCTGGGCGCCCGGGACTGCTCCCTGCAGCGGCGCCACCAGAAGCTGGTCGAGGAGACCCCGGCGCCCGGCCTGCCGGCCGAGGTCGTCGAGCCGCTCTGCGCGGCGGCCGTACGCGGCACGCTGGCCAGCGGGTACGTCGGCGCCGGGACCTTCGAGTTCCTCGTCGACCCGCAGGGCCGCTTCTACTTCATGGAGGTCAACTGCCGCCTGCAGGTGGAGCATCCCGTCACCGAGATGGTGACCGGCCTCGACCTGGTCGCGGAGCAGATCCGGGTGGCCGCCGGCGAGCCGCTCGGCTTCACCCAGGCGGACGTCGACGCCCGCGGTGTGTCGATCGAATGCCGCATCAACGCCGAGAACCCGCGGCGCGACTTCGCCCCCGCCCCCGGGACGCTCGAGGAGTTCGCAGCGCCCGCCGGCCCGTTCGTCCGGGTCGACACCCACGCCCGCCCCGGGTACCGCATCCCGGCCTACTACGACTCGCTGCTGGCGAAGGTCGTCGTCTGGGCCCCGGACCGCCCCCGGGCCCTCGCCCGGATGCGCCGCGCCCTCGAGGAGCTGCACGCGGACGGCCCCGGCGTGGTCACGACCACGGAGTTCCTGCGCGGCCTGCTCGACCATCCCCGCTTCGTCGCCGCCGAGCACGACACCGTGATGATCGAGACCCTGACCTCCCAGTGACCGAGCAGACCTCGGGACTCGGGTCAGGCTGACGCCCGGCCTCCCGCCGCGGGCGGGACCGACGGGTCCCGCCCGAGATGCCGGCGGCCCGGGCGATCGGCCGGCGTGCTGCCGGCGACCAGGCTGGACAGAAGCGCCAGCGCCTGTTCGTCGGCGCTGCCGTGCGCCGTGTGGTGGACCACGAGCACCTGGCCCGGGGCGGAGTTGACCCCGAACGACTCGTACCGCAGGGTCAGCTCGCCCACCAGCGGATGCGCGAAACGCTTGGTGCCGCTGGCCCGCTCTCGCACATGATGGCGTGCCCAGAGCTGACGGAAGGTCTCGCTCTTCAGCGACAGCTCGCCGACGAGTTCCGTCAGCAGCGGATCGTTGAGGTCATCGACGGCGGCCCCGCGAAGGCTCGCCACACAGTCGGCGGCGATCCGCTCCCAGTCGGGAAAGGTCTCCCGGGAGCCGGGGTCGAGGAAGACGGAGCGGACGAGGTTCTGCCCGCGGCCGAACCCCGGGCTCAGGGCCGCGGCGAGGATGTTGGCCGCGAGGACGTCGGTGCGCCGCCCGAGAACGAGGGCCGGCGTGTTCGGCCACAGGGACAACAGGCTCAGCAACGCGGGCGACACCCGCTCGACCCGCGGCAGAGCACGGCGGCGGTGCGGCCGGGGCCGCCCGAGTTGGTGCCGATGGGCCGTCTCCGCGTCGTCCAGGCGCAGCACCGTCGCGAGGGCGTCCAGAACGTGCTCCGACGGATTCTGATCTCGGCCCTGCTCCAGGCGAACGTAGTAGTCGACGCTCATTCCGGCCAGCAGGGCGAGTTCCTCGCGGCGCAGGCCTCGAACCCGGCGGCGGCCGTGGTCAGGCAGGCCGAGACTGGCTGGTCCGACCTGTTCGCGCCGCGCTCGGAGGAACTGTCCGAGCGTGTTCTTTTCATCGGCCGTTCCGCTCACCTGGCTACCGTAGGTCAGGTATCCACTCCGCTGGCAGGCCCTGTCAGGACCAGGGTTGCGAAAGCCAGGAGGAGTGGGGCGCTCACTGGATGCCATCCACCCTGGCACGGTGCGCCTATGACTGAACACAAGGTGCTGACCGTCAACGACGCGACGGCGCCCACCGCGGCGGGTGCCCCCGATGACAGACTGGACGGGCCCCTCGTACGGCTGATCGCCGTCATGCTCGTCGGCGGGGTGCTCGCCCTGCTCGACGCCACGATAGTCAATGTCGCGATCGGGACGCTCGGCGATGCCTTCGAAGCTCCGCTGGGAACGATCGAGTGGGTCAGCACGGGATACCTGCTCGCGGTGGCGGTCGCGATACCCGTCACCGGATGGGCGGTGGACCGCTACGGCGGGCGGGTCGTGTGGCTGCTCGGCCTCGCCGTCTTCACCGGTGCGTCACTGCTCGCCTCCGTGGCATGGTCGGCGGGAACCCTGATCGCCTTCCGAGTGCTGCAGGGTATCGGTGGCGGAATGCTCGAACCGACTCGTCTCACGGTGCTCGCGCGGGCCGCGGGCCCGCACCGGGCGGGCCACGTCATCGGCCTGATCGCCGTCTCCAGCACGATCGGGCCCGTTCTCGGGCCGATTCTCGGCGGCCTCATCCTGGACCACCTCGACTGGAGGTGGATCTTCCTGGTGAACCTGCCGATCGGCGTCGTCTCGATCGCTCTGGCGATGTGGGCCGTTCCGCGCGACCGCCCCACACACGGTGCGGGACGCCGCATCGATCTGCTGGGTATCTGCCTGCTCTGCCCTGGATTCGCCGCAGTCGTCTATGCGCTGTCGCGCGCGGCGCAGGAAGGTTTCGGCGTGTGGGAGGTCTTCGTCGGGCTGGGTGTCGGCGTCGCGCTGTTCGCCGGGTACAGCGCACACGCGTACCGGGACCCCGAGCACGCAGTCATCGATCTGAGGCTCTTCCGCGGTGGCGGTTACCTGGCCAGCATCGCCGTGATGTTCCTGGTCGGCGGCGCTCTCTTCGCGCTGATGTTCCTCCTGCCGCTGTACTGGCAGGAGGCCCGCGGCCGCGACGTCCTGGACGCGGGGCTCCTGCTCGCGCCGCTCGGCCTCGGGACCCTGATCGGAATGCCCCTGGCGGGCCGGCTCGCCGACCGGGTGGGGGCACGCAGGCTGGTACCGGGCGGCGCCGCCCTGGTGGGGGCCGCAGCGCTGGTCTTCGCCCTCTCCGGGCCGAACACCTCGGTGCCGGTCCTCTCGGTCGCGTCCCTGGTCGCGGGGGTCGGCCTCGGTTTCGTCGGCGCGCCGACGATGTCGTCGGTGTACCGGACCGTCCAGCCCGCGGCCGTCTCGAGCGCCACCGGCGCCATCGTCATAGCCCGACAGATCGGCGCGTCCGTGGGGGTCGCCGCTGTCGCCCTCATCGTGTCCGCCCGGGTCGACGACGGAGCCTCGGCCGTGGACGCCTACACCGCCTCCTTCTGGTGGGTGCTCGGTGGCGGGGTCGTCGTCCTGCTCGCCGGGTTCGCGCTGCCGGGACGGCCGGCGCGGCGGCCGTCCGCCGTCGCGGCCGACGCCGATCCGGTGTGAGCGCTCCGCGCGCCGCGGCGCCGCGTCACGTCCCGACCCGGACGGAGATCTCGGTGCTCCCCTTGAGCGGGAGGGACATCCCGACGAAGCCGTTCGCAGGGTCACGGACGTACTCCAGGTAGTCCTCCTCCGCGTTGTCGTTGACGACGATCGCGCCTGGTCGCAGCTGCGGGGCGACCAGGCCGATGATCGAACGTGACAGGCTCGGCGGGTTCGCCGTCGGCCAGCCGTCGACGAGCAGCAGGTCGATGGGCCCGCCGAGGTCGGCGAACGTCTCCAGCGCGTCGCCCACCCGGATGTCGACCAGCTGCTCCAGGCCCGCGTCGGCGAGGTTGTTCCGCGCCTTCGCCGCCTTCTCCGGGACGATCTCCGACCCGATCACCAGCCCGCCGCCGTTGTCGCGCATCGCGGCGGCGAGATACAGCGTGGAGATCCCGAGCGACGTCGCGCATTCGGCGACCCGGGTCGCACCGGTCGCACGGCACAGCAGGTAGAGAAGGTCGCCCTGCTCGGGCGCGATCGGGAACGCGACATCGGTGAACTCGAACGGGTCACGCGGCGGGAACCCGCCGCCCCCCGCCCTCGGCCCCCGCCCGCCCCGCCCACCGGGACCGCCCGGCCCACCGGCGCCACCGGGACGGGGGCCCCGACCGGGCGGCCTGCCCTGCGCCCTGACACGCTCGATCACCGCGTGGACGTCGGGATCCCGCAACGGTCCGTTCAGTACATCGCCGATCTGAACATCGCTCATCTGATCCTCCATCGAGCAATCGCGATACATCGCGATACTATCCACGGGTGGACGGCCCGCAAAGCCGCGTACCCGCGGCGCCGAGCCGCCGCACGCCCGCCACCAGGCGCCGCTCGGTAGCAGGTCGCCACAGGCCCGCGATGGCACCGGAGCGCGGGAGACTGGTCGTCATGCGGCAGGCGTTCGCCCACGAGGCCCTCGTCGAGATGCCCTCCGACGCCGACACCCGCGCGCCCGGCGCGGCGGTGACGGTCGCTCTGTGCGGGCACTGGGACCATCCGCCGCCGTGCCCGGACGCGCCGCACCACACCGCCGCCGTCCGCACGCCGGACGGGGTGCGGCTGCGGATCCTGTTCGCCACCGAGCCGCCCGGAGAGCTTTCCGTCCGCCGCCGCATCGAGGAGGCGCTGCGGGCCGGGTCCCTGCGCGGCCCGGACGGTACCGTCACCCGCTGGCGGCTGCTCGGCTGCACTGCCTCCGCGGTGACCGCCGCCGAGACCGCCCACGGCGCCCGCCTCGCCGAAGGCTGATCACCGCCATGCCGTCCGCCCGGCGCCCAGCCGGCCGCGGCCTGCCCCCCTCGGAGGACACGGGTGCGAACATCCAACGCGGGGCGCGCCCCCGGCCTGATCGCGACCGCACGGGCCGCCCTGATCGCTCTCCCGCTGATCATCGCTTTGCCGGCCTGCGCGGACGCCCCCGAGCCGGCCGCGGGTACCACCACGCCTCCGCCATCGGCCACCGCCGACCAGCCTGCCGGCAGTGGGACGGCCTCGGGCCCGACGCGCAACGCGGCGGCGAGCGCATCCCGGTGCTCGGCGTCCGACCTGACCATCACGCTGCCCGCGGTTACGACCGACCCCACCCGGCAGCAGAACGTCTCCGTGCTGTTCACGAACCGCTCCGCCGAGCCGTGCTCGGTCCGCGGCTTCCCGGGTGCCCAGCTGCGGACGTCCACCGCGGACAGCTGGGATCTCGCCCGCTCCTCCCAGGTCGAGGTGCGGACCGTCACGCTGGCGCCCGGCGGGACGGCGCACGCGACGCTGACCTACCTGCCCGCGAACCCACCGGGCACCGCCGGTGTTGCCTTCACCCCGGAGGCGCTCGTCGTCACCGCACCCGACGAGCGGGAGTCCACCCGGATCGCGTGGACGCTGGGGCCACTGCTGCGCCAGGACGGTGCCACCCACCCGGGCACCTACATCTCGGCGCTCCAGCCCGGTGCCTGACCTCGACCCGCGCCCGCCCCGCCCCTCCCCCAGCTCCCCAACCCACGGCCCCCGACGCCCGACGCCCGACGCCCGACGCCCGACGCCTGGGCGTAACGCCGGATCGGTCACGGATGCCCTAGCCTGTGAGCATGTCGACCGGCCACCGCGTGCGCGCTCAGGCGGCATGGGTGGTCATCGCCGTCCTGGCGCTGCTCGGTCTCGGCTCCGGAGCAGGCGGGTGGGCCGGCGGCCATCCCCCGGGCGGCAGCGTGGGGGCGGCCGCCGAGTCGGCCCTCGCCACGGTGCCGCCGCTCCAGGGTGGCCTGCCGTTCCCGCACCTCGACCGCGGCGCTCATCTGGCGAGCTCGTCGCCGTCGTGGGCCGGTGGTCACGAGGTCGGCCTCACCGCCACGCTCGTGCCGCTCGTTCTCGGCGCGGTCTTCCTGGGATGGCGGGGCTCCCGCTGCGCGGCCAGGCCGCTGCGCCCCGTCGGCCCCGGTGGCGCGCGCGCCCCGCCGGCGCGGGATGGATGCCCGGTCTGAGCGCGATCCCGCGCCGCCCCTTCTGTCAACGCGTTCGACCGGCCGCGGTGCCGGATCGGCGGGTATCCGCCACACGCCAGCGCCTCGCTTCGGCCCCGGCACTGTGTACCGGCCCGGCGTCGTACGCATGTGCACCGGGCCTTCGCGGTCGGATGCCGTTCACGGCAGGGTGACTTCACGGGCGACACGAGGACATCGCGGGCGGATCACCTCCTCATCCGCCCCGGCCCCGCGCCCCGTGGCGGCACGCTTCCGGCCGATCCCGACCGCCGTCCACCGGCCGAAAGCCCGCTGACCGGGGCGCCGGCACACCACCGACCGCCCTCCTGACGAGTCGCCGCCGGCCGAGGATCCGCCGCCGCCGAACAAAGGCGATCGGTGACCGCCGGCCGGTCACGGGCGCCCGCCCGGCGTCAGCTCCTGCATACACATCCTGAACTCGGCACGTACCTCACTGACGGGGATCCCCATGAATGTCGAAGAAACCGGGCTTCCGGGAATCGGCCTGCGGCACGACTTCTCGACCCGCGCCGGCCGGCGGGTCGGTGTGGTGTCGCATCACAGCGGCCGCCGCGTCCTGGTGGTCTATGACGCCCAGGATCCCGATTCCTGCGCCGAGTCGATAAACCTGACTCCTGAGGAGAGCGATGTGCTGTCCGAACTACTTGGTGCTCCCCACATCGTCGAGAAGCTGGCCGACATCAGCCGGGCGTTCGCCGGCCTCGTAGGCGACCAGATCACGATCGTCGCCGGGTCGCCCTACGACGGACGACTGCTCGGCGACACCAGGGCCAGGACCCGTACCGGCGCGTCGATCGTGGCCGTGGTCCGCGACCGCCAGGTACTCGCCTCGCCGCGGCCGGACTTCAGGCTCCAGGCCGAGGATGTCGTTGTCGTCGTCGGGACACCGGAGAACACCGCCGCTGTCGGCGAGCTCCTGCGGTCCGGCTGAGGGGCGCCGCGACCATATGCATGATCTTGCCTCGATAATGATGGAGCTGGGCGCTGTCCTGTTCCTGCTCGGCCTCGTCGGCCACGGCGCGGCCCGGTTCGGGATCTCCCCGATTCCCTTCTATCTGCTGTGCGGCCTCGCCTTCGGCCATGGCGGGCTGATCCCGCTCGGCGCGAGCGAGGAGTTCATCGCGATCGGCGCCGAGATCGGCGTCGTGCTCCTGCTGCTCACCCTCGGCCTGGAATACACCGCCGGTGAGCTGCTGGTGGGCCTGCGCCGCAACGCTCCGGCCGGCGGCCTGGACCTCACCCTCAACGCCGCTCCCGGGGTGGCCGCCGCGTTCCTGCTCGGCTGGGACTGGCGCGCGGCGGTCGTGCTCGGCGGTGTCACCGCCATCTCGTCCTCCGGCATCATCGCCAAGGTTCTCGGGGACCTCGGCCGGCTCGGCAACCGGGAGACCCCGGTCGTGTTGTCGGTGCTCGTCCTCGAGGACCTCGCGATGGCGGTCTACCTGCCCGTCCTGACCGCGCTGCTGGCCGGCACGACGTTCGCCGGTGCGGCGCAGTCGCTCGCGATCGCGCTCGGCGCCATGGTCGGCGTCCTGTATCTCGCGCTGCGACACAGCGCGCGGGTGACCAGGCTGGTCTACAACCCGACGTCCGACCGCAACGACGAGATCATCCTGCTGCGCGCGCTGGGCCTGGCGCTGCTCGTCGCGGGAGTGGCCCAGCAGGTGCAGGTGTCGGCCGCGGTCGGCGCCTTCCTCGTGGGCATCGCGCTGTCCGGCCCGGTGGCCGAAGGCGCGCGGGAGGTGCTGACCCCGCTGCGCGACCTGTTCGCCGCCGTCTTCTTCGTGTTCTTCGGCCTGCAGTCCGACCCGGCGCAGATCCCGTCGGCGCTGCTGCCGGCGCTGGGGCTGGCGGCCGCGGGCATCGCCACGAAGACGTTCACGGGCTGGTGGGCGGCGCGGCGCTCCGGCATCGCCACGATGGGACGCTTCCGTGCCGGTGCGGCACTGATCGCGCGCGGCGAGTTCTCCATCGTCATCGCCGGCCTCGCGGTCGCCTCCGACGTCGAGCCCCGGCTCGGGCCGCTCGCGGCCAGCTATGTGCTGCTGATGGCGATCATCGGCCCGGTGGCAGCCCGTGTCGTCGAGCCGCTCACCCGGGCCGCACTGCGCCGCCGGCGCGGCCCCCACGCGGCGACCGGTTCAGCTCCCACGATCAGATCAGCCCCGGCGACTGCCTCGCTCGCCGTGACCAGCCCGGTCGCGGTGGCTGGCCCGCTTCCTCCAGAACCGCGCGGCCCGCTGTCGGTCGAGGGCGCCGCCGAGCCGGCCGCGGCCGGCCGGGACGATCCGGCTGATCGGCCACAGTCCCAACGGGACACCGTGCGCGACTGACTCCGGCCCCAGGCGCCGGCCCGCGGCACGTCCGTCGAGGGCGTGACCGCGGTCGGCGCTCGGGCCGCGATGCCGGCGACCAGCACGATCACCGAGCCGTCGGGGAAGAACCCGGCACCACTGGCTCGAGCCACGCCTGAACCACCGGCTCCCCGAAGCCACAGCCCGAAGGTCTGAGGATTCCGCTGCTTCTGCCGCTGTCTCCGAGCAAGAACTAAGGATTTTGGCTGCTACAGCAACCAAAATCCTTCAGTCTTGCGGATCGTCAAAGGATTCCGCGTCCCACTTTTCCGACTTGGCGTGAATTGCAAACGCTGCGCGGCGATGCCGGACCCCGGTGGGTCACCATGTGGCAGGTGGACGCGGACCGCCAGATCAATATCGGTGGCCCCGGATCCGCCGCTTCTAGAGATTTTGCTAGGCACTCCCCCACAACCACAATTCTCAGGTCCCGCTCGGCAGCCCGAAGCCGCAGCCCGAGGCTCTGAACGCCGCCACGGCTAACGGAGGACCGGTGGGCCGTCGGCGAGGTAGTCGTGGATGCGCGCGAGATTGCTCTCCTGTATCTCCAACTGGTCGAGCGTGGCGAGGTCATGGAAGCCGACCGCGGTCGACTCCTCGCTGACCTGCACCGATCCGCCCGTGATGGTGCAGGCGCAGCAGATGTTGAACTGCTGACGGATCTCACCGTTGTCGTAGGCGAATACGTGATGCGGGTCGGAGTAGATACCGATGATGCGGTCGATCCTGACGTCGAACCCGGTCTCCTCCTTCGTCTCCCGGATGACGCAGTTCGCGAACGACTCGCCAATGTCCATCTGCCCACCGGGAAGGGCCCATTTCCCGGTGTCGGCGCGCCGCTGCAGCAGGATCCGGCCCTCGCCATCGACCACCACGGCAGATCCCCCGACGACCAGGGAGTTCGCGGCGGGAGCGTCAGGGTCGTGGTAGTAGTCAACGCGTCCCATCAGGCAATACCTCCTGGTCTCGACAGGCCGTTCGGCCGAGCGGCGGCCGCCCGGCATCCCTGCGCCGCAGGTCTCACTATGGCGACGGCCGGGCCGCATCCGCACGGGAACGCACCAGAAGCCCACGCAAAGTCACCAGACCTACCGGCCCACCGAGACGGGGCTCCTTTCCTGCGACATCGACCCTGCCAGGAGATCCCAGCGGGGCTACCATCGTCGGAGGATGCGCCGAAACCCGCGCGCGGCCGACCGTTTCGTGGAGGGGTCATGCCCGACCTGGGTGCACCGGAAATTCTGATCATCGCGATCGTCGTGCTGGTGTTGTTCGGGTCGAAGAGGCTCCCGGATGCGGCACGTTCCCTCGGCCGCTCGATGCGGATCTTCAAGTCCGAGGTGAAGGGCCTCCGCGAGGACGACCACAGCGAGCCCGCACCGGTGGCCACCGCACCGGCCGTCGCCACTGCGGCACCTGTCGCCCCAGCGGCAGTGCCCGACGCCGCGACCCCGGCCGCAGGCGAGGCAACCCCCTCAGCCGCCGCCAGGTAGCACCAGCAGCGCTGGGCCAGCGGAGCAGCGCCGAGGAAGCCGGCGCTGCAGAACGCCAGAGGCACACAGGTCAGACAACGGACACAGGGGCACGCAGCGGTATGGACGCACCGAGCGGAATCATCAGTGCGATCGTCACCGGGCTCGTCATCGGGGTGCTCGGCCGCCTCGTGGTTCCCGGGCGGCAGGCCATCGGCTGCCTCATGACGATCCTGGTCGGCCTGATCGGCGCCGCCGGCGGCCTGGCCATCGCGAACGCCATCGACGCCGCCTGGCTGCTGACACTCCTGCTGCAGATCGGCGTCGCCGCCGTACTGGTGCTGATCACCGCGTCGGCCACCGGCCGCAACCAGTAGACACAGCTCAGCCGGCGCGGATGGTGAGGCGGCGGCAGCCGCCGAGCCAGGCCATCGTCACTTCGATCTTCCACTGGTGGCGGCCGAGCTTCTCGCTGGACTCGATGCCCGTGCTTGTCGCCGCGCAGCTTGCCCGGCTTGCGGCGCCGCGCACCGCGCCGGGAACGGACCGCAGGGATCCCGGTGACCAGCGGGATCAGGGCTTGGCCGTCGTGAAGAACGAGGGCAACAGAGGCTCCACGAGCTCCCAGAGCTCATCCGGTACCAGCCTCAGGGCAAGGTGGTCACTCACCCCTCAGATCAGCAAGAAGATCCACTATGCCACGAGAGACACGCTCTCAAGAAATCGATATCCGCTCGTGGCAAAGATTCGCAACGTGCAGGCGAAGGTCCTCCAGACTCTGAAATGAGCCCGGATTAAACTGAAAACGCAACTTCCACCCTGTCGCATTCATTCCTTCTGCAGTGACCGCTATTTCAAACTCATACGTTCCGGGGTCATCCAGGTACCATCGCCGATCCAGCGGGGCACCCGAAGGCCGCTCTTGAGAGTCCGGTATCGTGGCAGCAAGCAGTGCGAACCTCGGCGGTTCACTACGACTATCAACTATATAACTCAAAAAGTCCAACCTACGCCAAGACCCGGGGGGAATGTCGACCTTTCGGTCGTCTTGCCCAGTCCACCGGAATGACCTATCTGGAATATGGAAGCCGTTGACAGCATTCTCGGGACGCCGCGCCCTCAGAAGTAACACTTCCACGTTTCTGGCCGTTTCTTTATTCACCTCGGCATAGACACGAATCCGGTAGGTCAGACAAGTTAAATCCTCTAACTCTGTCGCCGAGACATCCTGATCAAGGTAGTCATCAGAGAAATCCAGCGACAGAACCGGACGCCTTCTTTCAACGAGGGTGATTTGCAGGAAAAGCGCGAGCCAAACCGCAGCTACGGTACCGACAGCGCCTATCAGAGCAGCAGCCACCCCAAGCCAATCCCGTACAGCTGTCGACACGGCGCTTGGCTTCCTCCTCGAGATCAACACCATTTCACAAAATCCGATCCTACACCCAAGAAGAGAAGAAAGTGGGACACTTGCCCCTGGGGGCGAACGCACGCGGTCAGCGTTGTTGAACTTGTACTCCAAGAGCTGTGACCACCTGTAGGCCTCCACGGACAGTGCGCGGGCCTACAGAACAGATTGGTCGAGTCGTGCCTGTGTGCGATCGAGGATCAACAACAGGACTGCCCCCGGGGCAGGTCCTGGCCTGGCCATTCTGGCGGGTCGTGTTCCCCGCTGGACGCCAGATGGTCTGACGTGACGCCGGCGGCGCTACGACGGGCACCGGCGGATCTCGGCAAGGTCACACTCCACCATCCTGCAACCGGTGGAGATGCCGGCCTCTCCACCCTCCATCGACCGGCAAACAGTCCGCCGGAATTTAGAAAACGGACCACGCCAGTGGCTACTGGAGGCGAGAATCGCAGGTCGGGCAGCGGTCCTGGCGGTACCGGAGGTCGCCCCGCCGGATCCGGTCCGGATCTCGCGCTCCAGGCCGCAGGCAGCCGGCCGAAGCACGCCTGACGGCCGGGGTGGCGCTGGACTGGTCAGGGGGCCGAGGGCCGGTAACTTACGGAGATGGCAACCGGGACTCAGCCTGATCTGGCTTTGGAGAGCACCGCCTGGGATCTTGGGCCGCTGCTCGGCGGCCAGGGCGAGGAGAGCATCGACGGGCAGCTCGCCGACGCCCAGGCACGCGCCGAGGCGTTCGCGGGGCGCCACGCGGGCCAGGTCGCCGCGTTGGACGGGCCGGGGCTGGTCGCCGCGATCGGCGAGCTGACCGCGATCTACGAGCTGATCGGGCGGGCGGGCAGCTACGCGTCGCTGCGGTTCTCCACCGACACGGCCGATCCCGGCCGGGGTGCGCTGATGCAGAAGGTGCGGGAACGCTCGACCGCGATCGAGACCACCCTGCTGTTCTTCGGCCTGGAGTGGGCGGCGCTGGACGACGATGCGGCCGAGCGGCTGCTCGCCGCGGACGGCCTCGACCAGGCCCGCCACTACCTGCGGACGGAACGGCGCTACCGCCCCTACCTGCTCAGTGAGCCGGAGGAGAAGCTGCTCACCGAGAAGTCGGTGACCGGCCGGGCGGCGTGGAGCCGGCTGTTCTCCGAGCAGGTCTCGGCGATCGAGGTCGGCGCGGGTGGGGCAGGCGCAGCGGGCGGCGCTGGTGGGGCGGGCGATGCGGGGGCCGGTGGAGAGGCACTCGACGTCGCGCTGAGCCGGCTGGCGTCCAGTGACCGTGAGGTCCGGCGTGCGACCGCCGAGGCGGTCACCGCAGCGCTGGCGCCGGGGCTGCGCACCCGCGCCTACATCTTCAACACGCTGATCCACGACAAGGCGGTGAACGACCGGCTGCGCGGCTATCCCACCTGGCTGACCAGCCGCAACCTGGCGAACGAGGTGTCGGACGAGTCCGTCCAGGCGCTCGTCGCCGCCGTCCGGGAGCGGTACGACATCCCGCAGCGGTGGTATCGGCTCAAGGCGCGGATTCTCGGACTGCCCCGGCTCGCCGACTATGACCGGATGGCCGCGGTCACGACCGCGGACGAGCAGTTCGGCTGGGAGCAGTCACGCGATCTGGTGCTCGACTCCTTCGGCGCGTTCTCACCGGAGATGGCCCGCCAGGCCCGCCGGTTCTTCGACGAGAACTGGATCGACGCACCGGTGCGGCCGGGTAAGCGGGGAGGCGCGTTCGCGAGCTCGGCGGTGCCGACGGTCCATCCGTACGTCATGCTGAACTTCACCTCACGGCGCCGGGACGTGCTGACCCTCGCGCACGAACTGGGCCACGGAATTCATTTCTCGCTCGCCGCGAAGCAGGGGATCCTGCAGCAGAACACACCGCTGACCGTGGCCGAGACGGCGTCGGTGTTCGGCGAGACGATCGTGTTCAACCGGCTGTTGGCGCAGACGTCCGACCCCGAGCAGCGGCTGGCGCTGCTGGCGGAGGCGGTCGAGGGGGCGATCGCCACCGTCTTCCGCCAGATCGCGATGAACCAGTTCGAGCAGACCGTCCACACACAGCGGCGGACCGCGGGCGAGCTGTCCGTCGACGGTTTCAACGAGGCCTGGGTGGCGAGCCAGCGGGAGCTGCTCGGCGACTCGGTGGAGCTCACCGAGGGGTACCGGACGTGGTGGAGCTACGTCCCGCACTTCATCGGCACGCCGGGCTATGTGTACGCCTACGCGTACGGGCAGCTGCTGGCACTGTCGGTGTACCAGCGCTACGTCGAGGACGGTGCCGCGTTCGTGCCGCACTACCTGGAGATGCTCGCCGCCGGCGGGTCACGCTCCCCGGAGGAGCTGGGCCGCATCGTCGGCATCGACCTCGCCGACCCGGGGTTCTGGTCGGCCGGGCTCGACCTCGTCGAGGGCCAGCTACAGGCCGCCGAGTCGGCCGCCCACGACGCCGGGCGGATCGCACCGGCCTGAGCCTGGCGCCTGCCCGGCAGTGGCGTCAGCCGATCCGGCCGGCCGGTGCCGGGCACGCGGCGGGGGGCGCGTCCGCGAAGCCGGTCGCCAGGTACCCGTCGCGGCCTGGTACCAGGGTCACCCGGACTCTGGACCGGATGCCGACCTCCCCGGTCGGAACCGCCAGCCGGAGCTTCTCCCGCGCGGTCTCGTCGACACAGCTGTCCACCGCGATGCTGCCGCCCTGCTCGGACACCGAGGTCACGAGCAGGTGCACCGGGCCCCGGGTGGAGCGGCCCGCGTCCCCCCGGAGCAGGTCGACCAGGCTCATCAGGCTGCTCATGAAGCTCGAGTCCACCCGGGCCTGCAGCGCACGCAGATCCGGGCGGTCGCTTTCCTGGATGCCGGTGAACGCGGCCCAGAAGGCGAGATGATCACGCAGGACGGGGCTGTTCGGGTCCACCCCGGCCGCGATCGTCAGCTGCACGGAACCCGCGCTGCCCGCGGCGGTGCCGGCCGGCGCCGGGGCGTCCTCCTGGCCACCGGCGCGAGCCGGGGATCCGGCGCCGTCCCAGGAGGTGAGCGGCGCGAGCGCGGAGACGAGCTGGCGGTCGGTGGGGGCGCTGAACACCTCGGCGCCCGCCCACGCGACCTTGACCGAGGTCGGGCAGCCGGCGGCCGCCGGGTCGACCGGCAGTGTGGCGACGACCGCGCCGGTGTGTGCCTCGCGCACGGTGATCAGGTAGGAGGTGCGGAAGAACGGCACCTCGTCGACGGCGCCGATGTCGAACCGGCAGATGATGTCGGTGGGTTTCCGCCTGTCCCGCTCGGCACACGCCACCAGCTGGGTCCGCGCGATCGGGGCCCCGAACGCCGCCCGCTCCTGCTGGTCCGTGTCGGCCAGCAGGCGGATCGACAGTTTCGGGCCGGTGGGGTCGTTCCCCTGCGGCTGGCTGAACACCGTCACCGGATGCGGGCCCGGCCCCGCGTAGGGCGGCGCGCCGGTCAGGGCGACGTCGCCGTCGCAGACGTCGCCCAGGGTGCCCCGGTCGACCGGTCCGTCAACAGCGCGTGCCGCCGCGCCGTCGGTCCCGGCCCCACCATCACCGGATCCCTGGCCTGCGCAGGCGACGGAGCACCCGATCACCATTCCGGTGACAGCCACCGACACCCATCGCCGCATGCCTGATTCCCACCTCACGTGTCTCACCCGACGGCGGCGATGTCCAACCGGCAGTTCGATACCCGGCAGGCACAAAGCGCCCCAGAAAACAGTCCCCCGTGGAAAAGGCCTCGCGCCGACAACGGCACGACCCGCATTTCCCGCACCCTACCGGCAGGAGAGGCAGGCGGCCCGTCCCGGTCTCGACATCGGGGATTCCCCCGCGCCTGTTGGGCACCGAAAGATGTGACGGCCCAACTGTTGTCAGTCGGCGCTTTCCCTGCCGGCAGCGACATGCTCAGTCAATTCATTCACAACGCGGGAACTGGCGTGTCGACGCCGGCACCTGGCCCGACGGCCGGCGTAGGCGGAGGCGGAGGCTCAGAGCATCGGGCAGAGCGTGGCGAGGAATTCGGTGGTCCGGCGGCGGGACTCGACCCGGGCCGCCAGGTCCGCGCCGAGCGGGATCACCCGGGCGCCGAGGTCGGTGACACCGGCGTCGCGGTAGCGGCGCAGGCGGTCGAGGATCGCCGCCTCGTCGCCGGCGGCCATGACGTCGCCGATGCCGCGGGCGTCGCCCTGCTCCAGCAGCCGCAGGTAGTTCGGGGAGAGCTCGGCATGCCCGAGGGTCTGTTCGGCGTGCTCGCGGGCCGCGTCCACCTCACCCGGTGCGCACAGCGCCACCGGCACGCCGGCGACGATCCGCGGGGCCGGCCGGCCGGCGGCCTCGGCGGCCTTCGCCAGCCGCGGCGCGACATGGTCGGCGATGGCCCGCTCGTCCGCCATCCACAGGATGGTGCCGGACGCCTGGCCCCCGGCCAGTCCCAGCATCACCGGCGCAAGGGCCGCGAGCAGGATGGACGGCGGCGCGGTCGCGGCCGGGTCGAGGACGTCGAGCGGGCTGTGCACCCGGTAGCTGTCGTTCTCGACGTCGACGCGCCCCGCTCCGGCGAACGCCGCGTTCAGTACCTCCAGGTAGTCGCGCACCAGGCGGGCGGGACGCTCGTAGGGCAGGCCCAGCTGCTCGGTCACGATCCAGTGGTGCGACGGCCCGAGCCCCAGCGTGAACCGGCCGCCACAGGCGGCCTGGGTGGACAGCACCTGCTGGGCCATCGCGACGGGGTGGCGGGTCTGGATCGGCACGACCGCGGTGCCCAGCTCGATCCGGCTGGTCGCCTGGCCCATCAGCGTGACGGCGGTCAGCGCGTCGAAGTAGCCGGGGACCTGCGGCACCCACATCGAGGTGAAGCCGAGCTCCTCGGCCTGGCGCGCATCGGCGGCGAGGTTCGCCGCCCGGTCCCGGGCGGGCCGGTCGCGGTCCGAACCGATCATCGTCCCGATGCGCATCGTGGCAGCCCCTCCAGTGGATCGGCGGCAGATCACCCGTCCGCCGGCACCCGTCGGCAGCCGCCGGCGGGACGAAGCGCTTCGGACGATACCGAGACGATCACTCACACGGGGTGGGTCCGCGGCCGGGTCGGCGCCGGGGCTGCGGCCGGCGCCGACCCGGCCGCGGCCTACTTCAGTCCGGAACGGACGAAGGCGCTCACCACGTGGCGCTGCAGCATCAGGTAGATGGCGAAGATGGGCAGGCACGCCAGGCCCGACCCGGCCATGAGACCGCCCCAGTCGGGGCCCTCGACACCGACGAACAGCCCGCGCAGGCCGAGCTGGACGACGGACTCGGCCCGCTGCAGCACCAGCGCCGGCCAGAAGTAGTCGTTCCAGGCGTTGATGAACAGCACGATCGCGAGCGCGGCGAGCGGGGCCCGCAGGTTCGGCACGATGACCGTCCACAGGATGGACCAGGCCGAGCGGCCGTCGATGCGGGCGGCGTCGATCAGGTCCCGGGGGAAGCTGGCCATGTGCTGGCGCAGCAGGAGGACGCCGAGCGCGGACACCAGGTTCGGGATGATCACGCCGGGTAGCACGTTGAGCAGGCCCAGGCGGTACAGCAAGGTGTAGTTCGGCAGCATCGTCACCTGGAACGGGACGAGCCAGGTGCCGACGAACGCCAGGTACAGCAGCGTCTGGCCGCGGAACTTCCAGGCGGTGAAGGCGTAGGCGGCGAGGAGCCCGACCAGCATCTGGCCGACCGCGACGGCCAGCGCCACCAGGAACGTGTTGAGGATCAGCTGGCCCATCGGCAGGACGTCGGTGACGTGCGTGTAGTTGCCGATGGACAGCGGCCAGGGGAACAGGGTGACGTTGTAGACCTCGTCCGGCCGGCGCAGCGAGGTGGCGTACATCCAGTAGATCGGGAAGATGCAGAACAGGCTCAGCCCGGCCAGCACGCCGTGCCCGACGACCGCGCGCACCCGGTCACGCCAGCCGCTCTCCCCCGCAGGGCCGTCGTCGCCGGAGCGGCCGGAGCGGCCGGTCGCCGCCCGTGCCGACACCCGCCGTGGCGCGGGCGCGTCAGGCGTGGCCGGTGTGGACGGCGGGCCTGCCGGGGCCGGCATCGCCGTGTCGGCCGCTGCCATGGGGGGCTCCCTTCGAGGGCGTTCGGTGGTGTTCGGGACTGTTCGGGGGCGTTCGGGATGACGTCGCGGCCGCGGGGGACCGTCAGGACTCGTGGAACGTCAGGAGTCGTGGAACGTCAGGCGGTCGGAGAGGCGGATCAGCCCGACCGCGATCACACCGAAGGCGACGAAGAACAGCAGTCCCGCGGCGCTGGCGAAGCCGGTGTCGAAGTTCTGGAAGCCGTACTCCCAGAGCAGGTAGTAGACGTTCGTGGTCTGCGAGTCGGGCCCGCCCTGGGTGAGGGTGTCGATCAGCGGGAACGTGAGGGTGCCGGACATCAGAACGGTCATGAGCGCGAGGAAGACCAGCGTCGGCGAGAGCAGCGGCAGGGTGATCCACCGGGTGATCTGCCAGCGGGAGGCCCGGTCGAGCACGGCGGCGTTGCGGTACTCCTCGTCGATGCCCGCCAGCCCCGCGCTGACGACGAGCACGGCGAAGCCGAGCAGGTGCCAGCCGGTGATCACGACGATGGCGATCTGCGCCGGCCGGGTCTCGTGGATCCAGTTGATCTCGACGCCGAGGACCTTGTCGACGGCGCCGCTGTGCGGGTCGAGCATCCACTGCCACAGCGCCGCACCCGCCACCGGCGGCACCAGCACCGGAGCGAAGATCAGAGCGCTGTAGACGGTGCGCCCACGGCCGCCGATCGCGGACGTCCACAGCGCCACGATGGTCGGCAGCACGACGGTGAACAGCATCAGCGCCAGCGTCATCATGGCGGTGATCCACAGTGCTGTCCGCAGCTCGGGCAGGTCCAGCAGCCGGTGGTAGTTGTCCAGCCCGACGTATTCCTTCGGGGTGGTGGGCAGCAGGTTCCAGGAGAAGAACGACAGGTTGAGCGCGGCGGCGAGCGGCCGGTACGTCCAGACCGCCAGGCAGCCGACGGCGGGCAGCAGGAACAGGTAGGGCGTCACGCCCTGCGCCGCTCGCCGGGCGAGCGGCGGCCGGCGCGCCGTGGCGACGGTGGTCGCCCGCGGTATCGCGGCGACCTCGACGAAGGTTCCGGACATTCCTGGTCCTCACGCGTTCTGTTCTGTGCGGTCTGTGTGCCTGTCCGGCAGTCGGTTCTGCGCGGCGGCCGGTTCTGCGCGGCGGCCGGTTCTGCGCGGCGGCCGGAGCGCGGCGCTGGTCCGGCCGATGCTGGTCGCCCCCGGCGGGCGGGACGGCACGCCGGGGGCGACCAGCATCTGGGTTCTCCCAGTGGTTCGTCACCGCGGCCGCCGGTTCACCGACGGCCGCGGGTTCGTCGACGCCGTTCAGGACTTCGGCAGCAGCTTCGTGGCCTCGGCCTGGGCGTCGGTCAGGGTCTTCTTCGGGTCCGCGCCGTTGTAGACGACGTTCTCGACGGCGCCGAGCATCGCGGTGCGGATCTGGACGTAGTCCTTGCCGGGGAAGGACACCCACGGCTTGAGCTTGGCCAGCTGGTCGAGGTTCGGCTTGATCAGCGGGTTCTCGGCGGCCCAGGTCTTGAGGCCGTTCGGGTCGTCCAGCAGGCCGGTGCGCAGCGGCAGGTAGCCGATGCCACTGGTGATCTTCGTGTAGGCGGCGTCGCTGGTCAGGAACTCGATCAGCTCCCAGGCCGCACGCTGCTTCGCCGGGTCCTTGGAGAACATGAACAGGGCGGCACCGGAGTTCGTCGGGACGACGGGCTTGCCGCCGAACGCCGGCATGGTGGTGGCCTTCAGCGTCCACGCCGGCTTGGAGCCGGCCGCGCCCTTGATGAAGACGCCCTGCGCCGAGCTGCTCTCGATGATCATGCCGATCTCACCGCGGGAGAAGGCCGGGTAGGCCTGGTCCTGCGACAGCTTGGGACTGGCGCCCGAGTTCACCAGGTCCTGGGCCATGGTGACGGCCTCGACGGCGGGCGCCTCGGCGAAGGTCATCCTGGTCTTGTCCCCGGAGATCACCGTGCCGCCGTTGGAGGCGACCAGCGCCTGGTAGCACCAGTCACCGGAGACCTTGGTGAGGCAGTCGATGTAGGCGCCCTGCTTGCCGGTCTTGTCCTTGATCGCCAGCGCGGCGGTCTTGAACTCCGCCCAGGTCGTCGGCGGCTTCTCCGGGTCGAGGCCGGCCGCGCGGAACAGGTCGGCGTTGTAGTAGAGCACCGGCGTCGAGAACACGAACGGCACGCCGAAGGTCTTGCCGTCGACGTCACCGAGGGTCTTGGCGGCCGGGGCGAACGGGTGCGTCCCGCCGAAGTTCTCCTGGACGGCGTCGCGCCCGACGATGTCGTCGAGCGGCTTCGCGCCGAGCGACTCGACGGCGTAGTTGAGATCGCCGAAGGTGAGCTGGGCGACGTCGGGGGCGTTGCCGGTGGCCAGCTGCGCCTGGATGCTGGCGGTGGCCGCCGTGCCGAAGCCCTTGAGGGTGGACGTCTGCGGCTTCTGCGCGGTGACCGTGATGTTCGGGTGGCTCTTCTGGAAGTCCGCGACCAGGGCGTCGAAGGTCGGCGTCCAGGAGGCCTGGGCGAGGTTGTAGCTCTCGAAGACGATCGAGACCTTCTGGTCCGGACCGAGTTCCGGTACCGCCTTCACGGTGGGGGAGGCGGGGGACGCCGCGGTCTCGTCGCCGTCGTCCGATCCACACGCGGCGAGGCCGAGTGTCAGCGCGAGGGCGGCAGCGCAGGCGGCTGCCACGCCCCGGGCAGAGCGCCGTCGAATCACGTCTTGCTCCTTTTGCAGTCGTACCTGGCGTCGATGTGATGCGTTGTCGTCGTAAGCGACGGATCGTCGCGGCGCGCTGACGTTCCTCAGCGGTGCGGCGCGACGGGCGTCGGCTGCTTCTGGCGTGCCTGCCAGGCCAGCCGGCGCCCGCTGCTCCGGTCGAACAGGTGGATGTGGTCGCGGGCGGTGGTGAGCACGACCGGCTGCCCGGCGGCGAGGCCGAGCGGCCGGGCGCCGCGGAACTGCACGATGGCGCCACCGACGGTGCACTGGGCCGATTCCTCCGCGCCGAGGTTCTCGACCGCCTGCACCTCCCCGCGCAGGACCGGTGTCCCGACCGGTCCCGCGCTGTCGGTCTGGCGCAGGTGTTCGGGCCGGATGCCGAGGATGACGTCCCGGCTCTCGACCTCCTCACCTGGCCAGAGGTCGACCTCCACGCCCTGGGCGACCACCCGCACCCGGCCGTCGTGTCCTTCCACCCGGGCCGGGAGCAGGTTCATCGGCGGGGAGCCGAGAAAACCGGCGACGAACACCGACGCCGGTTCGTCGAAGACCTCGGTCGGGGTGCCGACCTGTTCCAGTCGGCCGCCGTCGAGCATCGCGATCCGGGTCGCCAGGCTGAGCGCCTCGACCTGGTCGTGGGTGACGTAGACGACGGTCGCGCCGAGGGTCTCGTGCAGGGTGCGGAACTGCGCCCTGGTCGCCTGGCGCAGCTTGGCGTCCAGGTTGGACAGCGGCTCGTCCATGAGGAAGGCACGCGGATCACGGATGATCGCTCGGCCGACCGCGACCCGCTGGCGCTGGCCGCCGGACAGCTCCCGCGGCCGCCGTTCGAGCAGGCCGTCGAGCTCCAGCAGGGCCGCGACCTCCTCGACCCGCTGCCGGATCCGCGCGCGAGGCATCCGCGCGGCCCGCAGTGGGAAACCGATGTTGCGCGCGACGGTGAGATGCGGGTACAGGGCGTAGCTCTGGAACACCATCGCGAGGTCACGCCGGGCCGGTGGGGCGTAGGTGATGTCCTCGTCGTCGAGCAGCACCCGGCCGCCGGACGGCTGTATCAGGCCGGCGATCAGCCGCAGCAGCGTCGACTTCCCGCAGCCACTCGGACCGAGCAGCACGAGGAACTCGCCGTCGGCGATGTCGAGATCGATGCCGTCGACGGCGACGACGTCTCCGTACTGTTTGGTCAGTCCGTCGAGCACGATCCTGCCCACGCTGCTGGCTCCTCCCCCGGGCGCGACCTGTGGTGTCCCGTTGTCCGTGCGCTGATCCCCCGGCTCCCCCGGCTCCGATGGCCTAGCCAGCCCGACCCGAGACCGGTGGGATACCGGCTCGGTGTGGAGAGCGCGCGGGTGAAGAATACGGTCCACGCTTATTCCGGAGTCAGCCGATTGCATTTATGGATGAGGCGATTGCCCAGACGGATGACCAGACCCCGGCTGATTCTCCTGAAATTGGCCGGGAGTAATTTCTGGTGGATTTCAGATGTCCAGTTCCAGACGCTCACCCAGGCTGCGCGAAACGCACACCATCATCGTTCGGCCGGCCGCGCGCTCGGCCTGGCTCAGAACGGTGTCGCGGTGGTCCACATCGCCGCCGAGCACGGTTGTCTCGCAGGTGCCGCAGGTGCCGTCCCGGCAGGACGACGTGACCGCCGCGCCAGCGGACTCCAACGCCGCCAGGACGGACTGTCCAGGCCGGACGGTGAGCACCCGCCCGCTGCGGGCGAGACGCAGCTCGAACGGGTGGTCGCCGTCGCGGACAGCCGGCTCCGCCGGCCGGAAGCGCTCGGTGTGCAGCGCACCGGCCGGCCAGGCCGCGCAGGCCGCCTCGACCGCGCCGAGCAGGCCTTCCGGCCCGCAGCAGTACACCGCGGTCCCCTCGTGCGCGCCGGAGCCCGCCAGGTCACCGAGGACGTCCCCGATCGGGAGCAGGCCGTGGGTGTCCTGCGGGTGCAGGACGACCCGCGGACCGTACCGGGCCAGTTCCTCGGCGAATGCCATCGCCGCCAGTGCCCGCCCGCCGTAGAGCAGGCTCCAGTCGGCACCGCGCGCCGCGAGGTCGGCCACCATCGGCATCAGCGGGGTTATCCCGATACCGCCCGCGACCAGCAGGTACCTCGGCGCGTCGACCAGCGCGAAGGCGTTGCGCGGGTGGCTGACCGTCAGCGTGGTGCCGGCCCCGACCCGGTCGTGCAGGTGCATCGAACCGCCCCGGCCGGCTGCCTCACGCAGGACGGCGATCCGCCAGACCCCCCGGTCGGACGGGTCACCGCACAGCGAGTACTGACGGGTCAGGCCCGGCCGGACGGTGACATCGACGTGCGCGCCGGCCGTCCACGCCGGCAGCGGGGTGCCCGCGGGGTCGGCCAGGTCGAAGCAGACCACGTCGAGGGCCAGGGAACGCCGGGCGCGGACGACCAGCGTCAACTCCGGTCCGCCCCCGGACGGATCACGCCGCGATCCAGATGCTCCGGACTGATCCGGCCCTGGGGCGGCAGGCGGTGCCACAGACGAGGACAAGGACACGGACGACCTCCCGGGAATTCCCGACGGATACTGAATCCTTTTCCATCGTCGACGCGGTCTCACGGCAGCTGGCCGTGGCCCGCGAGATGGTGAGCGATCGCTGGTTCTGGAAAAGGTCAGGGCCTTCCCACGGTAGCGACGCCCCGGCGGCCGGCGAACCGCTCAGGGTGCCATCATTGAAAAGTTCGATCGCCGGGCCGCGGCAGACTGATCGCTTTTCGCCTCCGTGGTCTGCTGCTCGCGCTCCAGGTCGGCTTCGGCGTGTTCCAGGCTGTCCAGCAGGGTTTCCACCAGGCGGGTGCGTGGCGGGCGCCACACGACGTGCACGGGTATCGTCGGCACGGGATCGACGAGTGGTACCGCACGCGCACCCGCGATACCGAGCGCGCGTTCCTGTGAGGCGAATCCGACCACCGGCCGGGTGGTGACCAACAATGCGCTCGCGCCGGGATCGTCGACCTCGGCCACGACCCGGAGCTTTATGCCGGCCCGGTCGGCCGCCCGGGAAATCGTGTCGTAGAGCGCCGGGCACTGGGTGCGGTGGAACAGCAGGCATGGCTGGCGTTCCAGGTCACCGAACGGCACCTGCGCCCGCGCGGCCCATTCATGATGCTCACCGACGACCGCGAGAATGCGGACCCGCAGCACCTCCTTCGAGTGCAGGCTGGAGGTGGGCGGCAGCCCGAAGATGAAGCCGACATCCAGCTCACCGCTGAGCAGGCTCTTGATCTGGGGGCCGGTCCGCCGCTCCCACAGCCGTGGCACGACTCCCGGGTGGGACGTGTGCATGTGGGCGAGCGTCGGCGGAAGAATGCGGTGCCCCGCCGGCAGGTTGAATCCGATGTTGATCTTCCCGGCCCGGCCAGCGGCCGTGTCGCGGGTGATTTCGAGCGTTCGGCGCTTCAGCTCGAGGATTTTCTTGGCCTCACCCCGGAACGCATGACCGGCGGGAGTGAGACGCACCTCACGCGAGTTTCTCGCGACCAGCTGCACACCGACCTCGCGTTCAAGGCGGGCCAGGTGCTGGCTCAGTGAGGGCTGGGTCAGGTTGAGCCGGCGCGCGGCCCGACCGAAGTGGACTTCATCGGCGATGGCGAGAAAAGAGACCAGATGACGGAACTCCACGAGCGTCCTCCCTCATTCCCCCGCTCGCCAGTCTAGTGTGGCTGCCTAACAGACGATGAAGCCCGAGTAAGCCACGAGTAATTCTTCGGCTGCCAGGGTGCGCCGGCACGCCTGCGGATCGGTGCGGAATTTATTCCGCAGCCGCACCGCAATGTGTCCTGCGCCGCTTTTTCGTCGACTCCGGGCGGATATCCCGACGACACGCTATGAAGAACCGGATGGGGCGGGAATTTGCGCGAGCAATAGGGAGGGCAGTCGCACGGGCGGCTGCACGAGGCGTTCGCAAACCGCGGGTCCGTGTCACGGGCCGTCTCCGCCGACCGACTCCGCCGACCGACTCCGCCGACCGACGCCACCGGCCGGCGGCCCGGATCAGGCCACAACGAGATCGGCCCTGGTCCGGGCATGCCCGGACCAGGGAATGCCCAGACCAGGGCGTGCCCGGTCCCGACGGGTCAGCCCGCGACGCGCACCGGCAGTGCCGACATGCCACGGACCACGATGTTCGGCCGGTACGGGGGCGGATCCGCCAGCAGCGTGATCCCGGTCAGCCTGGTCGCGACCGCGCGCAACGCCTCGCTGACCTCGAGCCGCACCAGCGGCGCACCCAGGCAGTAATGGAGGCCCATCCCGAGAGCGAGATGGCGGTTCACCCGGGCCCCGCCCGCATAGCGATCGATGCGGAACCGGTCGGCCTCGTCGAACGCCCGCGGGTCACGGTTGGCCGAACCGAGCACGAGAATGACCGCCTCGCCCGGGGTGAAGACCCTGCCGGCCACGGTCACCTCCCCGCGTGCGGTGCGTGTCGTCACCTGCGCCGGCGGGTCGAACCGCAGCATCTCCTCGACCGCGGGCAGCGCCAGCTCCGGCGCACGCCGCAGGGCGTCCAGCTGATCGGGGTTGCGCATCAGGGCGAGCACACCGTTCCCGATCAGGTTGACCGTCGTCTCATGGCCCGCGACCACGAGGATGAGCAGGGTGCCGAGCATCTCCGTCGTCGTGAGCCGGTCGCCCTCGGCATGCACCTGCGCGAGCGCGCTGATCAGATCGTCGCGTGGGTCGGCCCGGCGGTCCGCCACGAGGGCGCCGAAGAACTCCCGGAACTCCCCGACCGCGGCGGTGCGCTCGGCGAGCTCGGCGGGTGAGAGAAGATCGTCCGGGTCCAGGCCGCGCGCGATCCCGGCCGACATCCGGCGCACCGCGGCGTGCTCGGAGGCGGGGACGCCGAGCAGCTCGCAGATCATGGTCAGCGGCAGCGGGTAGGCGAACTCCTCGATCAGGTCCAGCTCGCCGACGGCGAGCGCGCGGTCGAGCAGCTCGTCGACCACACGACGGGCCGTCGGGCGGGTCGCCTCGATCGTCCGCGGGGTGAAGGCCCGGCTCACCAGGCCACGCAGCCGGGTGTGGTCCGGCGGCTCCATCCACAGGAAGGATCCGGGCAGCTCGACGTCGCTGGCCGGGTGCAGCAGCTCGGATTCCTCGGCGTGGCTCCACACCGGGTCGGCCAGGATCGCGGCGCACTCGGCGTAGCCGGGCACCAGCGACGTGCCCAGCGGCCCCGGCAGGAAGGTGCCCGCCGCGCGCAGGATGCCGTATGCCCGGTAGGGGTCGTGCCGCCAGGCCGGGTCGAAGGAGTCGATCACCGCCTGGCCGAGCACCTCGGCGCTGATCCCCCCGGCCGGAGCGATCTGGGTCGCGGCGTCCGTGGGAGCCTGGCCCTCCGGGCCGGTCGCCGTGGTCGTCATGACGCCCGCACCGCCGGCTCGATCAGCAGGCAGGTCGACGTGCCGTGGGCGACCAGCGCGCCGGCCCGGTTGGTCACCCGGGCCTCGGCGGTCGCGGTACGACGTCCCACGTGCACGGCGGACCCGACGCAGGTGAGCAGGTCGTCGTCCAGCGCGACCGCTCGGATGAAGTTCACCTTCAGCTCCAGCGTCGTGTAGAGCACGCCCTCGGGCAGCTGGGTGTAGACGGCGCTGCCCATCGCGGTGTCCATCAGCGTGCTGATCACCCCGCCGTGGACGGTCATCATCGCGTTCGCCGCGGCTGGTGACGGGGTGAGCGTCCAGACCGACGAGCCGTCACCGAGCTCGGTCAGCAGCACGCCCAGCGAGTGGCCGACGCCGATGCCCGCACGCAGGCCGTGGGTCACCAGGTCGGCGAGCTCCCGCAGGCGGCGGGCCTGGTCAGGCTGGTCGACGGTGACCACCGGTTCGGTGGCACGGTCCAGGTCCAGGGTGCGGTCCATGGTCGGCGGCTCCCCGCGCGTCGGTGTCGGCCAACTATGCGTCGCGCCGCATCGTGACCCCGGGGATCGGCGACTGACGAGATGCATTCGCAGCCCGAATCGATCGATCGGGTCCACCCACACCCTCCCGGCCGCCACAGCCGGGACGGACCAGGCTGCCGCCCGGGCGGCGCGGTCGCCCGACCGGCGCAGTCGCCCGACCGGCTCGGCTGGCGCAATCGCCCGATTGGACTGTGCCGCTCATGCTGTCGGTCGGCGGTGCGATCGGACATCGTGCGTCCCGTCGGCGCGGTCGCGCCGCCACGCCCCCGCGTACGACAGGCGTACGACGACAGTGCCGTTGCGGACGTGCCCGGTGCCGATGTGCCGGTGCGGGCCTGCCGGCGCGGACGACAGGAGTGGGACAGCCATGGTCGCCGGAGACGTCTCCACCGAGCCCACCCAGGCCGAGTCCGACCAGGTGGAGTTCACCGCCTTCCACCCGGCCCACAAGGCCGATCCGTACCGCAACTACGGGCAGGTGCGCCAGACCCGGCCGTTGTGCCCGTTCATGCTCGGCGACATCCCCGTCACCGTGGTCACCCGGTACGCCGACTGCGAGGCCGTGCTGCAGAGCGACGACTGGGTGCACGGGTACGACGCCGGGATCAGCCCGTTCCGCGAGGGCAACGCCAGCGCGCCCCGCTCCTTCCTGCGCATGGACCCCCCGGACCACACCCGACTGCGCGGGCTGGTGAACAAGGCGTTCACCCCGCGCATCGTCAACGCGATGGAGCCGCGCATCCGGGCACACGCCGACCGGCTGGTCGCGGACGCCCGTGCGACCGGCACGCTGGAGGTCATCAGCGAGTACGCCGCACCGATGGCGAGCGGGACTCTCGGGCAGCTGCTCGGCGTGCCCGACGACGTCGGCGCGTCGCTGCGGGGATGGGCGCTGGCGATCGCCCGGGGCACCGACCCGGACAACCTGCTGAGCGAGGACGAGCTGGCCGCCCGCAAGAAGGCGACGCTGGACTTCCATCGCTACTTCGAGGAGCTCATCGCGCAGCGCCGGGCGCACCCCACCGACGACCTGGTCAGCAAGCTCGCCGCGGCGCGCGACCGGGACGACGCCCTGAGCGAGACCGAGCTGCTGGGGGTCTCCTCGCTGATGGTCGTCGCCGGGATGGAGACGTCCATCAACTACATCGGGTCGGCGGTACTCACCCTGCTTCGCCACCCCGACCAGCTCGCGCTGCTGCGCGAGCGGCCGGAGCTGCTGGCCTCCGCGGTGGAGGAGGTGCTGCGGTTCGACCCGCCGACCCAGTTCACGATGCGCACCGCGGCCCGGGAGACCGAGGTCGGCGGGCGCACCTTCCAGCGCGGCGACGGCGTGCTGCTGGTCAGTGCCGCGGCCGGCCGCGATCCCGACGCCTACGCGGAGCCGGACCGCTTCGACATCACCCGCTTCCACGGCCCGACGCCCGCTCGGCGCCATCTGGGCTTCAGCGTCGGCATCCACTTCTGCCTCGGGGCGCCGCTGGCCCGGATCGAGGCCGCGTCCGCGATCGGCGCGCTGCTCGCGGGATCCACCCACCTGGAGCTCGCCATCGACGAGGGTGAGCTCGTCTATCTCCCGAGCCTCATCCATCGAGCGCTGGCCACGCTCCCGGTCCGGATCAGCTGACCGCCGACCCAGCCCCACCCTGGACGGCCCGACCCAGCCCGGCCCGGCTCCCAGCCCGGCCCAGCTCCCGCAGCCCATCCGGCGCCGCCCGGCGCCGGACCGCAGCCGGGCTCTCCCGAAGTCCACTGGTACGTCCAGTTACAGTGAGGGAGAGTCCGGTTCTCGCGTCGTTTGTGTCGTGTCGAACCTGGATGGGAGACTAGTTCGCAGGACTGGGAAGGGAGCACCCCGCACTGTGAGTGACCTTGAGACGCCGGACTACTTCCGCGATGCGCAGCTCGTCGCCGACCCGTACCCGTTCCTGGAGCAGATGCGCGATCGCTGCCCCGTGCTGCGGGAGGACCATCACGACGTGGTGATGGTGACCGGTTACGAGGAAGCCGTCGAGGTCTTCCACGACTCGGCGACCTTCTCCTCGTGCACCTCGGTGACCGGCCCCTTCCCCGGCTTCCCCGTGCCGCTCGAGGGCGACGACGTCACCGCGCTCATCGAGGCGCACCGCCACGAGCTGCCGATGAGCGACCAGTTGCCCGTCATGGACCCGCCGACCCACACCGCGCACCGGGCGCTGCTGATGCGGCTGATCACCCCGAAGCGGCTCAAGGAGAACGAGGCCCAGATCTGGAACCTCGTCGACCAGATGCTCGACCCGTATCTGGCCAGCGGCGAGGGTGACTACATCTCCGGTTTCGCCGGGCCGTTCACCCTGCTGATCATCGCCGACCTGCTCGGCGTGCCGGAGGAGGACCAGGAGGAGTTCCTCGACCGGCTGCAGCGCCGGCCCGAGTCGCAGTCGGGCATCGGCAGCACCGGCGACGACCATCTCGCGCACAACCCCCTGGAGTTCCTCTACAACAAGTTCACCGCCTACATCGAGGACCGGCGCGCCGAGCCCCGCGACGACGTGCTCACCGGGCTGGCCCAGGCGACCTTCCCCGACGGTTCGACCCCGGAGGTCATCGACGCCGTCCGGGTGGCGGCGAACCTGTTCTCCGCCGGGCAGGAGACGACGGTGCGGCTGCTCAGCTCCGCGCTGAAGATCCTGGCCGAGGATCCCGAGCTGCAGGACCTGCTGCGCTCCGAGCCCGAGCGGGTCGGCAACTTCATCGAGGAGACGCTGCGGCTGGAGAGCCCGGTCAAGGGCGACTTCCGGCTTTCGCGGGTGCCGACGACCGTCGGCGGGGTCGACCTGCCCGCCGGGACGACCGTGATGGTCGTGAACGGCGCCGCCAACCGTGACCCGCGCCGGTTCGAGAACCCCAACGTCTTCGACGTGGCCCGCCCGAACGCGCGCCACCACGTCGCGTTCGGGCGCGGCATCCACACCTGCCCCGGCGCACCGCTCGCCCGGGCCGAGACGCGGGCCGCCATCGAACGGATCCTGGAGCGGACCACCGAGATCCGAGTTTCCGAGAGCGTGCACGGCCCGGCCGGCGACCGGCGCTACAGTTACCTGCCCACGTTCATCCTGCGTGGGCTGACCCACCTCAACCTGGAATTCACGCTGGCGCCGAGGAACGTGTGATGAAGGTTTTCGTCGACGAGGACCGCTGCTGCGGGCATTCGACCTGCTGCACGCTGTGTCCCGAGGTCTTCTCCCTCTCCGATGACGGCTTCGCCGTGGTGATCGTGGACGAGGTTCCGCCGGACTTCGAAAGCGTTGTCCACTCCGCGGTCAGCAACTGCCCCGAGCAGGCCATCAGCGCGTCCTGACCCCTTTCGGCGATCCACGGCTGGCCGTTCACCGGTCGACGGCCGGCCGCTCGTCCGGCCGTGGCGGAAGGCTCGGCGGCCGTGGTCGGTCCGCGGTCACGTCGAGGACGGTCTGCGCGCGGCCCGGCAACCCACCGGGCCGTGCGCGCAGTCCGTCGAGGACGATCTCCCGGGCCCGCTCGTAGACGAGGTCGGCCACCTCGCCGGGCATCCGGTGCGACTCGTGCAGCAGCACCGCGAAGAGATGGGTGACGTCACCCGCCCCGACGTCGGGCCGCAGGGTTCCCTCCCGCTTCGCCGCCTCGACGAGCTCCTCGATCAGCTCGATGAGCTCGCGCCGGATGCGCCCGACCCGCGGATCGGTCCGGATCGCCTCGGTGATCGCGGCCTGGAACAGGCTCGGGGTCCGCAGCGCGAACCTGAGCTCCGGCGACCCGCCGAGGACCGCGATCAGGGCATCCCAGGCCCGCGGGCCCACCTCCACCGCGGCATGTGCCCGGGCGAGCATCGCCGCCAGGCTGTCCTCGACGACGGCCAGCACCAGGCTCTGGCGGTCCGGGAAATGCCGGTACAGCGTCCCCACGCCGACCCCGGCGAGTCGGGCGATCTCCTCCATGGGCAGGTTGGGGCCGTCCTCGGCGAACGCGGCCACCGCGGCGGAGATGATTTTGCCTCGGTTGCGCCGGGCATCGGCCCGTAACCGGACCGGGGACGCCGCGGTCATGCCGCCCGCTCCCCTGCCGGAATCCGGCCGGGGGCATGCGGGCATAACGCGATCGACGGGCCCGATAAGCGAAAGCCGATGGTGCGCAGCTGCCACATCGCTGCTCCCTTGATGTCTCGTGGTGCGTGATGGCCGTCTCGTGGTGCGTGACGACAGGTGTCAGGTGACTGTGCGCCCGAGAGCGCGCGGCGAGCGGTTGGCGACGGTGCTCCCGCACCTGGCCACGGGCCGGTCGGGCGACGAGTGGGCAGGATTATGCCTGGCAGGCCCGGCCGGCGAAAGAAATCCCGTGGCCTGCCCGGCAGCGACGGCGGCGCGGCCGGGAAACCGGGAAACCGCGGAACCGGTGCGGCCGGCGGCTCCCGACAGCGCGCGAACTGTTTCGCCCGCAGGCCGTTGCCGCTACTGTCCGCCTGGTGGCAAAGGCGATCGTCAACGGTCTCGGCATCGGCTACGACCTCGTCGGCGACGGCGACCGGACCTGGGTCCTCACCCTGGGCGGCCGGTTCACCCGACGGACTCCGGGGGTGCCCGAGCTGGCCGCGGCGCTCGCCACGCCCGGTAACCGGGTGCTGCTGTGGGACCGGCCGAACAGCGGCGAATCCGACCTCTGCTTCGCCGGCGGAAGCGAGCCGCGGATGCAGGCCGACACCCTGGCGGCGCTGCTCACCGAGCTCGACCTCGGCCCGGCGGTGCTCGCCGGTGCCACGGTCGGGTCCCATGTCTCGCTGCTCACCGCCGCCTACCATCCCCAGGTGGCGGCCGGGCTCGCCGTGTGGTGGGTCAGCGGCGGTGTGCCCGGCCTGACGATCCTCGCGAACGCCTACTACACGGCGTCCGTCACGGCCGCGTGGACGACCGGGATGGAGGCGGTGGCCGCCCTGCCGGAGTGGGGCCCGTCGTTCGCCGCCAACGCGCGCAACCGGCAGCGGCTGCTCGCCCAGGACCGCGCCGAGTTCGTCGCCACGCTCCAGCGATGGATGGCCGCCTTCAGCGCGCGGCCGGGTGAGGTGATCCCGGGCCTGCCCGACGATGTCGCGCGGTCGGTGCGGGTTCCGGCGCTCGTGCTGCGCAGCGGGGCGAGCGACCCGTTCCACCCGCGGGCCGTCTCGGAGGCACTCGCCGCGGCGCTGCCGCAGGCCCGGCTGGCGGAACCGCCGTGGGGCGACCGCGAGTACCTCGAGCGTCAGGCCGACATGGCACGGGCCGGCAGCCTGTTCGTGCGCTGGCCGCTGCTGGCTCCGGTGCTCACCTCCTGGGCCGCCGACACGCTCACCTGAATCCGCGCGCCGGCGGCGGCGATCGTCACCCTGGAACGATCGACATCCTGCGGCGACCGTCGTCCTACAGCAGCGCCGCGGCCAGGCGGCGCCACTGCTCGCGCGGGAAGGCCTGCTGGTCGGCCGTAAGCACCTGGATGCACACGTGGTCCGCGCCGGCCGCGTGGTGCTCGGCGACGCGCCGCCCGACGGCCTCCTCGTCACCCCAGGCGATGAGGGCGTCGAAGAGACGGTCGCTCACGGAGGTGATGTCCTCGTCGGTGAAGCCGAGGCGGCGCACGTTGTTCGCGTAGTTCGGCAGCCCCAGGTAGCCCGCGAGCCAGCCGCGGCCGACGGTGTGGGCCTCGTCGGCGTCGGTGGTGAGGATGACCGTCTGCTCCGGCAGCACGAGCGGCCCCGCGCCGAGGCGCTCGCGGACCTGGCGGGTGTGCTCGGGCGTGACCAGGTAGGGGTGGGCTCCACGGGCGCGGCTGCCGGCGAGCTCCAGCATCTTCGGGCCGAGCGCCGCCAGCACGCGGTCCTGCGCCGGGACGGGGGTGTCGGCCTTGTCGAGGCCGTCGAGGAAGGCGCTCATCGCCGCCAGCGGGCGCCGGTACCGGCCGGCCTCCGCCGCGTCGATCAGGGGCGCGTGGCTGACGCCGATCCCCATCAGGAACCGGTCACCGTGCGCGGCGGTCAGCGCGGCGAAGCCGGCGGCGACGTCCACGGGGTCGTGCATCCACAGGTTGAGGATGCCGGTGGCGATCGTCACCCGGCTGGTCGCGGTGAGCAGGGCGCCGACCGCGTCGAGGACCGGGCCGCCGACGTCGGGGATCCACAGCGCGCGGTAGCCGAGATCCTCCAGCTCCGCCGCGGCGTCCGTCACCTCCGCCGGATCGCCGTAGCGCAGCTGCTGGCTCCACACGCCAATGCCTGACAGGTCCATCCCAGCCATCCCGTCCACTTGCCGGTCGCCCGGCGGCCGCTGTCGCTACGTTGACTATCAGACGTCGGGCGACGCCGCGACCGTGGCCGGCTCCGCCCGGCTGGCGCACTAGGCGGTACTTTAGATAAAGTATGCAATTCGGGAACGGGCGTCTCAGCAGGCCCGTCACCTCCCGCCGCGCGTCGCGGGCCCCGTCGCGGGCTCGGTCGCGAACCAGCGTCTGAAGGGAGATCGCGTGCTCGACGACGATGTGCGCCAGATCATCGCCGCCACCCGCCGCTTCGTGCGCGAACGGGTCGTGCCGGCCGAGGCCGACATCGAGCAGTCGGACGCGATACCCCCCGACCTGCGCCGCGAGGCCGCCGAGATGGGCCTGTTCGGCTTCGCCATCCCCGAGACGTACGGCGGCCTGGGCCTGAACATGAGCGCCGAGGCCAGGCTGGTCTTCGAGCTGGGCTACACCACCCCCGCCTTCCGGTCGATGTTCGGGACGAACAACGGCATCGCCGGTCATGTGCTGCTCGAAGGCGCCACCGAGGAGCAGAAGAAGGCCTATCTGCCGCTGGTCGCCTCGGGCGAGTGGACGGCGTCGTTCGCGCTGACCGAGGAGAACGCCGGCTCGGACCCGGCGGGCCTGGCGACGTCCGCCCGCCGCGAGGGAGACGACTGGGTCATCAACGGCGCCAAGCGCTTCATCACCAACGCACCGGTCGCCGACGTCTTCATGGTCTTCGCCCGGACCGACCCAGACGCCAAGGGCGGCCGCGGCATCACCGCCTTCATGGTGGAGCGGGGCACCCCCGGCCTGAGCGTCGGCCCGAAGGACCACAAGATGGGCCAGGCCGGCGCCTGGACGGCCGACGTCACGCTGGACGACGTCCGCGTGCCGGCCAGCACGGTGATCGGCGGGGAGGACGGGGTCGGGCGCGGTTACGCGACCGCGATGCGCTGCCTCGCCCACGGCCGCATCCACATCGCGGCGCTGTGCGTGGGCCTGACCCAACGGCTGCTGGACGAGTCCGTCGCGTACGCCGCCAGCCGGGTCCAGGGCGGCAGCGTGATCGGTGAGCACCAGCTCGTGCAGGGCCTGCTCGCCGACTCCGCGACCGACCTGTACGCGGCGCGGGCGCTGGTCACCGAGGTCGCGGCCGGCTTCGACGACGGAAGCGACACCCGGATCGGGCCGTCCTGCGCGAAGTACTTCGCCTCCGAGGCGGTCGGGCGGGTCGCGGACCGCGCCGTGCAGATCCACGGCGGGGCCGGGTACATGCGCGGTGTGCCGGTCGAGCGTTTCTACCGCGACGCCCGCCTGTTCCGGATCTACGAGGGCACCAGCCAGATCCAGCAGATCGTGATCGCCCGCCAGCTGCTGCGCGACGCGGGCGTGCGCTAGCACCAGCGGCAGCCGAGCGCGGGGCGGTTCCGCGGAACCGCCCCGACCATCGGACCAGACGCGGTCGCCGTCATGGCCCGGGTCATGGCCGGGCAACACATAGCCACCTGCCCCGCGGCGGATAGCGTCGGGCGGTGCAGCCGGAAGGCCGGCGCGGCGGGAGGGCTTGGGCGATGCGTTTCGTGGGCGTGCGGGATGGTCGGCGGACCGTGGTCGGCCTGGTGCTGGAACGCGCCGGGGTGTCGAAGCTGGCGCGGATCGCCGACGTCGACGACTTCTACGCCGATCTCCCCCACTGGCTGTCGGCGGCCCGCGAGATCACGGCGAGTGGCCACGGCGGCGCCGATCTGGACGATCTCGCGGACGTCGCCGCCAGCCCCGGCCTCGCCCCGCCCGTGCCGGCCGGGGCCCGCGTGCTGGGCATGGGCCTGAACTACCACGCCCACGCCGCGGAGACCGGCCTCGAGCTGCCCCGCAAGCCCCCGATCTTCGCGCGCTGGACCGCGTCGCTCACCGTGGACGGCACACCCGTCCCGGTGCCGCCCGGCGAGCGCGGGCTGGACTGGGAGGGCGAGCTCGCCGCGGTCGTCGGGACCCGGCTCGTCGACGTCGACGAGGCCACCGCCCAGCGGGGCGTCCTCGGCTACGCGGTGTTCAACGATCTCAGTGCCCGCCGGGCCCAGGGCGCCTCCGCGCAGTGGACCCTGGGCAAGAACTCGGACCGCAGCGGGCCGATGGGACCGGTGGTCACCACCGACGAGGCCGGCGACCCGGCCGCCGGCCTGCGCCTGGTCACCCGGGTCAACGGCGAGGTCATGCAGGACGGCAACACCAACGACATGATCTTCACGGTCGGCGCGATCCTGTCCTTCGTCAGCCGCACCATCCCGCTGGATCCCGGGGACGTCCTCATCACCGGGACGCCCGCCGGAGTCGGCTACACGCGCACCCCGCCCCGCTATCTCGTCCCGGGTGACGTCGTCGAGGTCTCGATCGAGACCCTCGGCACCATCCGCAACCCCGTCACAGCAGCACAGTCATAGCGCATCAGTCCCGGTCGGCGATCGGACGCTGATCCGACAAGGTACCTCCGCACGGGGACGCACCCGCCTGAGGACCTACCCGAAAGTCCTATGATGTGCCGCGATGAGCCGGTGTCGTCACGCAGAACGACTGCCGCGGAGCGCGGCACGGGCGCGACCGGCGACAGGACGTATCAGCCGCGTACCGATGACAGGAGTCCCGTGAGCCAGGACAAGCCAGCCCGGAATCCGCTGGCGCGCGCCATCCACGAGCCACCCGCCGGGTGGAGCCCGGAGGGAATCGACACCTCCGTCCCGAGCATCGCCCGGGTCTACGACGCCATCCTCGGGGGCAAGGACAACTTCCCCGTCGACCGCGCGGTGGCCGACGAGCTGATGCGGCTGGCGCCGCGGGGCCGGCAGTCCGCCCTGTACAACCGGGCGCTGCTGGGGCGGGGTGTGCGGTTCATGGCCAGCCAGGGCATCCGTCAGTTCATCGATCTCGGCTCCGGTCTGCCGACGGCGCAGAACACCCACGAGACGGCGCAGGCCGCGGCGCCGGACGCCCGGGTGGTCTACGTCGACAACGATCCGATCGTGCTCGCGCACGGCCGGGCGCTGCTCGCCGAGAACGAGAACACCTCCGTGCTCACCGCGGACTTCCGTAGCCCGGAGCAGGTGCTCAACCACCCCGAGCTGACCGGGATCATCGACTTCGACCAGCCCGTCGCGCTGCTGCTGTTCGCCGTCGTGCACCACATCGAGGACGCCGAGGATCCCGCCGGCATCCTCGCCACCTACCGCGAGCACCTGGCGCCGGGCAGCTACCTGTTCCTCAGCCATTTCGTGACCCATGGGGAGGAGACCGCGGAGCTGGAGAAGGTCATGCTCGCCGACCTCGGGCGGGGCCGCTTCCGGACGATCGCCGAGATCACGGCGTTCTTCGACGGGTTCGAGCTGCTGGAGCCGGGCGTCACCTACACGCCGCTGTGGCGCCCCGAGGAGCCGCTGCCCGACCCGCTCACCCTCACCGAGCGGCTGGTCGCCGGCGGCCTCGCCCGCAAGCCGTGACCCGGCGGGCCGGTGCCGCCGTCGCCCACGGCGAGGCGGCACCGGCCCGGGCCCGACCCGGCCCGTGGCCCGGCCTGACCTGGATCGCCGCTCAGGTCTTCGGCCCACCGGCGACGTAGATCACCTGGCCGGTGACGAACCCGGCACCCTCACCGACGAAGAACGACACGGTGTTGGCGATGTCGTCGGGCTCGCCGACCCGACCCACCGGGATGTCCTTGGCCCGTGCGGCCGCGTACTCGTCCCACGTGCGCCCCAGCCGCTCCGCGGTCGCCCGGGTCATCTCCGTCGCGATCAGGCCCGGCGCCACCGCGTTGACGGTGATGCCGAACTTGCCGAGCTCGATCGCCACGGTCTTGGTGAAGCCCTGCAGGCCGGCCTTCGCGGTCGAGTAGTTGGCCTGCCCGCGGTTGCCGACCGCGGACGTGCTCGACAGGTTGACGACCCGCCCCCAGCCGGCGTCGACCATGTACTTCTGGACCGCGCGGGTCATCAGGAAGGTGCCGCGCAGGTGCACGCCCATGACGGCGTCCCAGTCGCTCTCCGTCATCTTGAACAGCAGGTTGTCGCGGGTGATGCCGGCGTTGTTCACCAGGACCGTGGGGGCGCCCAGCTCGGCCACGACCCGCTCCACCGCGGCGGCGACCTGCTCGGCGTCGCTCACGTTCGCCCCGACGGCGATGGCCTTCCCGCCGGCCGCGACGATCGCCTCCACGGTCTCCTTGGCGGCGGCCTCCTCCAGGTCGAGCACGGCGACGGCCAGGCCGTCGGCCGCGAGCCGCCGGGCCGTCGCGGCACCGAGCCCCCGCGCGGCACCCGTGACGATCGCGACGCGTTCCTTGACAGCGGACATGCTGAAGTCCTCCCACTATGCGGGTGATGGCCCGAGTGCCCGCAGGCGGCCCTCGGGGGCAGATCAGGTCGTTGGTACCGAAGTCTGTCAGGCGGCACCGGCAGACGCATCGCGTCCCGAGCCCACCGGCCAGCGCCGGTGGGTGCCACGGCGGGCGGCACGGCATGGCCGGCCCGGTTCGCGCCGGCTGCCCGGTGGGCGGACACTTGCTAGCCGGTCGGCCGGCCAGCTGACTGACCGGCTGGCCGGCCGGGACGCAGAAGCACGAGGAGCGCACGCAAAATCATTCGCCAACAGCCGCGGCACCAGCGATCGTGGAGCGCGACGCGAGGCGGTCCCACCGAGAGACCATCGGCCCGCGAGAGACACGCGAGAGACCCACACAAGAGACAAAGGAGTGATCCCCGTGCCCCCGGTTGACGAGCTGGCGGGAGCAGCGGCCCCGATCTGGATGTGGACCCATCCGCACGAGGTGGAGAGCGCCGCCCTCGACCAGCTCCGCACGATCGCCGACCTGCCCTACGTCCACCACCACGTCGCCGTCATGCCGGACGTCCACCTGGGCAAGGGCGCCACGGTGGGTTCGGTCATCGCGCTGCGCGACGCCGTCTCCCCCGCCGCCGTCGGCGTCGACATCGGCTGCGGGATGGCCGCGCTGCGGACCAACCTGACCGCTGCCGACCTGCCGGACGACCTCGGCCCGGTGCGGGCCGCGGTCGAGCGGGCCATTCCCGTCGGGCACCGCGGGCACGCCGAGATCTCCCGGCGGGTCCGCGGTTACGGCGAGCTGTGGACGGCGTTCGGTGATCTGCACCCGAAGGTGTCCGGGCGCAGCGGGGCCATCGACCGGGTGATGTCCCAGCTGGGGAGCCTCGGCTCGGGCAACCACTTCGTCGAGCTGTGCCTGGACTCGACGGACGCGGTATGGCTGATGCTGCACTCGGGGTCGCGCAACGTGGGCAAGACGCTGGCGGAGCTGCACATCGCGGCGGCCAAGAAGCTGCCGCACAACACCGGGCTGCCAGACCGGGACCTGGCGGTCTTCCTCGCCGGCAGCCCCGAGATGGCCGCCTACCGGCACGATCTCACCTGGGCCCAGACCTACGCCCGCCACAACCGGGAGACCATGCTGGCGCTCTATGTCGACGCGCTGCGCACCCACCTTCCGCAGCTGCGGGTGCCGACACCGCCGACCGACGGCCCGCACGCGGGCGACGCCGCCTTCGCCGCCGTCAACTGCCACCACAACTACGTCTCCGAGGAGCACCACTACGGCGCCGACGTCCTGGTCACCCGCAAGGGGGCCATCTCGGCGCGGGCCGGTGAGTACGGCATCGTGCCGGGCTCCATGGGCACCCGCTCCTACATCGTGCGCGGCCTGGGCAATCCCGAGTCCTTCCACTCCGCCTCGCACGGCGCGGGCCGGCGGATGAGCCGTACCCGCGCCCGCAAGGAGTTCACCACCGAGGACCTCGTCACCCAGACCGCCGGCGTCGAATGCCGCAAGGACCCCGGCGTGCTCGACGAGATCCCCGCCGCGTACAAGGACATCGACGCCGTCATCGCCTACCAGCGTGATCTCGTCGATGTCGCCGCGGAGCTGCACGCCGTGATGTGCGTGAAGGGTTAGCGGCACGGCGGCGGGGTGCCCGAACCCGACGGCGGGATGATCCCCGGGAACCAGGCTCCTCATGATGTCCGTCGCGGCACCGGCTCATAGTCTCCGCGTCTGCGCCACGAACGGGCGCCGACCGGAGGAGGCCGTGACCAGTGCCGCATCGGAGGAGATCTGGACGTCATGGTGGAAACCGGGCGCTGACGGCCACGCCCGCCCTCGGTCTGGTGCTGGCACTCATCCTGGCGTTGCTCTCCGCCTGCTCAGGTGACGGCGAGGGCACTTCGGGAAGCGCCGCCCCGGCCGACGCGGGCACAGCCGGCGCCGGCCCGTCCGCCGGGTCCGGCAGGTCGGCACGCCCGGCCGGCCCGGCGGCCGACCTCGCCACGGAACTGTCCGGTGGCAACGGTCCCTTCACCGCCGCGGGCACACCGGCGGATCTGGGCAGCGCCGGGTACACCCAGCGGGAGGTGGCCGCCACCGGCACCGCGTCGTCCTACCGGGCGGTGGGCGCGCTGGGGGCCGACGGCCGCTGGACGTTCGCCCCCGACACCAGCGCGCCCTACCGGACCAGGGTCCTGGTCCGCCGTCCCACGGCGGCCGAGCGGTTCAGCGGCACGGTCATCGTCGAATGGCTGAACGTGAGCGTCGGTCTGGACAGCGACGCGGAGTGGACCACGTTGCACGAGGAGATCACCCGGCGCGGCGATGTGTGGGTCGGGGTGTCCGCCCAGCGGATCGGGGTCCAGGGCGGGCCGGTGCTCGTTCCGGTCACCGGGGCGGCCGGGCTCGCCGGGAAGGGCCTCACCACGATCGACCCGGCCCGCTACAGCACGCTGAACCATCCTGGTGACGGCTTCTCCTACGACATCCTGACCCAGGTCGCCCGCGCGGTGCGGAGCGGCGCGGGCCTGGACGGGCTGCGGCCGCAGCGCCTCATCGCGGCCGGCGAGTCGCAGTCCGCGTACGCCCTGGTGACCTATCACAACGGTGTGCAGCCCCTGACCCGCGCGTTCGACGGCTTCCTCGTCCACAGCCGGGGCGCGACCGGGCTCGGGCTGGTCGGGCCCGGCGAGAACGCCGACCTGGTCAGCGTGCTCAACGACACGCCGACGATCTTCCGGACCGATCTGGACGCGCCGGTGCTGGACGTCCAGACCGAAAGCGACCTCACCGGGGTGCTGAACTCCGCCCGCGCCCGGCAGCCGGACAACCCACACCTGCGGCTGTGGGAGGTGGCGGGCACCGCTCACGCCGACACGCGTCTGCTCGGCCCCGCGGCGGCCGTCCTCGACTGCGGCGTGCCGATCAACAACGGTCCGTTGCACTTCGTGGCCAAGGCGGCACTGCGGGCGCTGACGGTCTGGCTCACGACCGGCGCGCAGCCACCGGTGGCACCCCGCATCGAGGTCGCCGCCGGCAGCGAGCCTCACATCACCCGGGACGCCGACGGCATCGCCGTCGGCGGAATTCGCACACCACCGGTCGACGTGCCCGTCTCGGCCCTCTCCGGTGCCGGCGGCCCGAACACGTCGACGATCTGCGCGCTGGCCGGTTCATCCCGTCCTTTCACCTCCTCCCGGTTGGGCGAACTTTATTCGTCGGCAGCCGACTACCGTCACCGCTACGACGAGTCGGCCAAATCTGCGGTCAACTCCGGATTCATACTGACCGCAGATCTCGAATCACTACGTAAAGCCACCGACACGACCGTGATCCCCTCCTGATCGAGGATCCTCCGAAATCACCAATCACGTTCTCAACCGCATTATTTGCAGCCAGCGGAAACCGTTCGGTCAGGGTCGCGACGGGGAGAGAATCCACGGCCTGGTCGCCAGCCGGCGACCGCGCCCCGGTCGACGCCGAACGCCACGTCGACGCCGCCCGCCACCGCGTCCTTCCCCGTCCGCGCCACAACGCACACGGCCCGGCGCGGCGCACGCGGCCTGGGACGCCGGGGGACGCCCCCGCGGCCAGCCACCCGCGACATCGACCACACGGGCGACCACACGGCCGCGCGCCGAGTGCCGGCACCCCGTCAACTCAATGACTTCTCGGGCTTCCCGGCCGGTCCGCACCGGTGCGGACCGGCCGGCCGCGGCCGCCTCGGGCCTCGGTCTGGCGCCCGACACGGATCACTGCCACGACCCCGGCGGCGAACCCCCAGCCGACCTCCGCACACGGCCACCGCGCCAGCACCAACCGGCGGATGCGGGCCTCGGCGGAACCGAAGCCGGTGCCGTGGCATCACCTGTCTGTCGACCCCGACAGGCTCAACATCGACGGCTATCCGGATGATCCGTCACCGGTTTTCCCGTCCGACGCACGTGGATCCGTCCACTATTTGGTGACCGCCGTCACTGCCAGGAAGGCCGGACCTGCGCTCACCCGGGACGTCGGGGTCGGCCACCCGCCGACAAAACAGTGGCCTCGACCACATCCGCCCACATTCCGGGTGCTACCGCGAGTCCACCGCGGCCCGCTCCGAGGCCGGGCCCGGCCCGGGGGTCGAACCCGCCTCCAGAATCCATCGCAGCGCCATTAACAATGCCCAGAAAATCTTTAGAACGCCATTTCCGAAATTTCGATATCACACTCCTTCGGATGGAAATACGATGTCCGAAATGTCGCCAAACGGGCCCGCGACCTCCATGATCATCTATCTCGTGGCAGCTCCGAAACTTTGGGCGAGCGCCCGATCCAAGGACCGACAGACAGCTCTGCCGGCGACCGTCAACCTCCCCGAGGAATGTTGGCAACGGCGCCGTCTACGGCTATAACGGTGCCCACGCCATATCGCCGTATTCGCCCTCAGTGAGGAACTCGGGTCAGTTCGGTCGTTGTCCGCGCGACCTTCAGACGATCAAGGAAGCGAGCTGCATGCTGCTCACCGCTGCGCGCCGTATTGGCCGCGCCCTGCTCGTGGTCTTACTCGTGACCATGGGGGCCGTGGCACTTCTCAGCCTGGCTCCGGGGTCGGCGGCCTCAGTCATCCTGGGCGAGAACGCGACGCCCGAAGCGATCGACGCCCTGAACGCCGAGCTCGGGCTCGACCGGCCCCTGTGGTCACAGTACGTGCACTGGATCGGCGACGCCGTCACCGGTGATCTCGGCACCTCGCCGATCACACATCAGCCGGTGCTGGACGCGATCATCGAACGTCTTCCGGTCACGCTGGAGCTCGCCGCGCTGGGCCTGCTCGTCGCGCTGCTGGTCGCCGTGCCCCTGGCGGTGGCCTCCGCGGCCTGGCCGGGCTCCCTGCTCGACCGGGCGATCACCGCCCTGTCCTCGGTCTTCCTCTCCGTCCCCGCGTTCATCGCCGGGCCGGTGCTGGTCTACGTGTTCGCACTGCAGGCCGGCTGGTTCCCCGTGACGGGCTGGACCCGCATCAGCGAGGACCCCGGCGAGAACCTGCGCGGCGTCATCCTGCCCGTCATCGCCATCGCGCTCACCGAGATCGCCTCGTTCCACCGGCTGCTGCGCACCGACCTGGTCGGAACGCTGCGCGAGGACTTCATCGGCGCGGCCCGGGCCAAGGGCATGAGCCCCGGCTACGTGATGGCCCGCCACGCCCTGCGCCCCTCGTCGTTCTCCCTGGTGACGCTGGTCGGCATCAACCTCGGGCGCCTCATCGGCGGCACGGTGATCGTCGAGTCCTTCTTCTCCCTGCCCGGGCTCGGGCAGCTCGTCATCTACTCGATCACCGCCCGCGACATCATCACCGTCCAGGGCGTCGTCGTGTTCATCGCCGTGGTCTACGTGGCCATCAACATGCTCGTGGATCTCAGCTACGGCTGGCTGGACCCGCGCGTCAGGAAGGCGGCCACCGCGTGACCAGCCCCGATGTCGTGGCGAACACCACCACCGGATCCAGGACCGCCCCGGCCGGCACCACAGCCGACGGCACCACACCTGACGGCACCTCGCCCAACAACACCCCGCCCAACAACACCCCGCCCGACAACACCCCACCGCCGGCCACGGCTGCGCCCGGCGCGCTTCCCGACGTGCCCGCGGTGCACGAGCGACGCTCGATCCTGGTCGCGCTGTCCTTCGGCTGGCTGATCGCGATGATCCTGCTGGCCGCCATCGCGGACCTGCTGCCGCTGACGTCCTACTCGGTGCCGATCGGCCGGCCGCGCCAGCCACCGAGCTTCGAGTCGTTCGACATGCTTCTGGGCACCGACCAGCAGGGCCGATCCATCCTCTCCCGCTGCATCTACGGCGCCCGGGTGTCCCTGCTCGTCGGCACCGCCGCCGGCCTCATCGGCGCGGCCATCGGCACCTTCTTCGGGATGCTCGCCGGCTACCTCGGCGGGCGTACCAAGGCCGTCATCGGCCTGATCACCGACGCCATGCTGGCCTTCCCGCCGCTGATCCTGCTGCTGGCCCTGTCCTCGATCCTCACCCCCAGCGTGCGGACCCTGCTGGTCGGCCTGACACTGCTGATCATTCCGACCTTCGTGCGCCTCGCGCTGGCCAACACCATCGCCTGGTCGTCGCGCGAGTTCGTCACGGCCGCCCGGAACATGGGCGCCGGCCACGGCCGGATCCTGGTCAAGGAGATCCTGCCCAACCTGCTCCCCCCGCTGGGGGCGTTCCTGCCCGTCGTGATGGCGGCCCTGATCGTCGCCGAAGGCTCGCTGAGCTTCCTGGGCGTGGGCATCCCACCACCGCAGCCGAGCTGGGGCGGCATGATCGCCGACGGCAAGGACGCCATCGAGAACGCCCCGCACATGGTCTTCGTGCCGGCCGCCGCCATTTTCCTCACCGTGTTCGCCCTCAACCAGGCGGGCGACCATCTACGCCACCGATTCGACCGCACTCTGCGCGACTAGCACCGGGCGCGACCAGCACCGGGCGCGACCAGCACCGGGCGCGACCAGCCACCTCTTTGACCGCAGGATGCGCGGCCGCCGCCGCAGCCGGACCCGGCCCGTGGGCGCGGTGTCGGCCGCGGTGCCTGCCACACGTGCGGTTCACCGGGATGTCCGCCACCTCGGGCGACGGTCGGGACGCCGTGGCCCGCCCGGACATCGACGTGCTCCACCACAGCGAAAGGCAGCAAATGTTACGTAGGACCCGAACTGCCGTGGCCGCCATCGTGGGCGGCGCGGTCCTCGCCCTGGGCGCATGCGGCGGTGGCAGCGACACCGCTGACACCACGTCGACATCCGGCGTCACCGGCCAACCGGTGGCCGGTGGCGAGGCGCGGATCCTCGCGCTCAGCGAACCGAGCAGTCTCGACCCGGTGGTCAGCGGGAACAACGCGGTCATCGCCGGCGTCATCGGCAACGCGCTCTACGGCTCGCTGATGATCGACGATGCCGACGGCAAGGTCGTCTACCGGATGGCGGAGTCGTTCGAGACGACAGACAAGGGCGCGAGCTTCACCCTCAAACTGCGCGCGGGCCTGGTCTTCTCCGACGGCACCCCGCTCGACGCCGCGGCCGTGAAGTTCAACTGGGACCGGTTCCGGGACCCGGCCAACCGCTCGACGTACCTCGCGGACGGATCACTGATCGCCTCCACCGAGGTGGTTGACGACGTCACGCTCAAGGCCACCATGGTGAGCCCGGTACCGTCCTTCGCCGGGGCGATCATCAACAGCTCGCTGAACTGGATCGCCTCGCCCGACGCACTGAAGAAGGGCCAGGCCGAGTTCGACAAGAACCCGGTCGGCGCCGGCCCCTTCAAGCTGGCGAGCTGGACCCGCCAGGCCGAGCTCCGCCTGGTGAAGAACCCGAAGTACTACGACGCGCCCAAGCCCTACCTCGACAGCCTCGTCGTGCGGGCGGTGACCGACGCCGGCCAGCGCATCAACACGGTGACCAGCGGCGGCGCCGACATCGCGATCGACTCGAACCCGGTCAACATCGACAAGGGCAACTCCGCGGACCTCAACGTCAACGTGGCCGCGCTCAACGGCGGCTTCTTCATGGCGTTGAACACCCGCCGGGCGCCGTTCAACGACATCCGGGCCCGCCAGGCGTTCAACGCCGCGATCGATCTGGACGCGGCAAACCTGGCCGTCTACAACGGCACCGGTGAGGTCCCCGAGACGCTGTTCACCAAGGACTCACCGCTCTACGCGGACGTCCCGCTGCACAAGACCGACAAGGCGAGGGCCCAGCAGCTGTTCGACGAGCTGGCAGCCGAGGGCAAGCCGGTCACCTTCACCTTCACCTCGTTCGCGAGCACGGAGAACCGCACGCTGGCGGAGAACATCCAGGCGCAGCTCAGCAGCTACAAGAACGTCAAGGTCGAGGTCAAGGTCGTCGACTACGCGGAGGTGCCCAAACTACGCAGCACCTATGACTTCGACATCCTGGTCAGCTCCGCCTTCTTCACCAACCCTGACCCGCGGCTGACCACGGCGTTCGCCAGCGGCTCCGCCGCCAACCTCTCCGGCATCGAGGACAAGGCGTTGACCGATGCCCTCGCCGCCGGGCGGGTCGCCACGACGGACGCGGAACGCAAGACCGCGTACACCACGGTGCAGAAGCGGCTGGCCGAGCTCTCGCCGCTGGTGTTCTACACCCGGCCGAACTTCGCCGCGATCGCCGGTACCGACGTCGGCGGTCTGCATCAGTACGGCAGCGGCTCGCTCCTGCCCGAGGAAGTCTGGATCAAGAAGTAGCCGGTCGTCCGCAGGGCGGAGGAGAGGTCCCGCATCCCATGAGCATCGAGTCCGTCAAGAGCGCTCCGCAGGCAACGAGCGCCGAGCCCACCGGCAGCGCCGAGCCCACCAACAGCACTGAGCCCACCGGCAGCGCTGGGCCTGTTCTGCAGGTGCGCAACCTGCGTGCGTACATCGGCACCCCACGCGGTGTCGTCCGGGCCGTCGACGACGTCTCCCTCGACCTCGACCACGGCCAGGCGCTCGGTGTGGTCGGCGAGTCCGGGTCCGGCAAGTCGGTGATGGCTCGGGCGATCATGGGGCTGATGCCCGGGCGGTCCGCCTGTTCGGGTGAGGTCCTGTTCCAGGGCCGGGACCTGCTCTCCCTCCCCCGCCGGCAGCGCGCCGAGATCTGGGGCAAGCAGATCGCGATGGTGTTCCAGGACCCCGGTCGGTCGCTCAACCCGGTCGTCCGGGTGGAGCGCCAGCTCACCGAGGGAATGCGACGCCATCTCGGCGTCAGCCGTACCGAGGCGCACACCCGGGCCCTCGACCTCCTGCGGGAGGTCGGGGTGCCCGACCCCGAACGGCGGCTGCGCAACTACCCGCACGAGCTCTCCGGCGGGATGCGCCAACGCGTCATGATCGCGACCGCGCTGGCGTGCGAGCCGACGCTGCTGATCGCCGACGAGCCGACCACGGCGCTGGACGTCACCGTCCAGCGCCAGATCCTCGACCTGCTGCGGCGGGTGCAGCGCAGCCACGGCATGTCCATGATCCTCATCAGTCACGACCTGGCCATCGTCGCCGGACGCACCGACCGGACCGCGGTGATGTACGCCGGCCGGCTCGCCGAGGCCGGCTCCACCGGCGAGGTCTTCGGCGCGCCGCGGCACCGCTACACCCACGCGCTGCTCGAGGCGACACCCACCCTCACCCACGAACGCCACTCACCGATGCGCCTCATCACCGGCTCCCTGCCCGACCCGACCGACCCACCGGCGGGCTGCCGGTTCGCGCCGAGATGCGCGCACGCCGACGCCGCGTGCTCCGAGCCGGGGCCGACGATGGCCTCCGTCGGCGCTGACCACCAGGTCGCCTGTCTGCGTCCCGCGCAGACCGGTACCGAGAACCTCACCGGAGGTGAGCTCGTTGGCCGGTAGCGGGACCGCGCATCTACGTGGCGAGGAAGCCCTGCTCAGCGTGCGGGAGCTGGTCGTCGAGTACCCGACGGGCGGCGGGGTCGTGCAGGCCGTCTCGAAGGTGAGCTTCGACGTCCTGCCCGGCAGGACGCTCGGCATCGTCGGCGAGTCCGGCTGCGGCAAGTCCACCACCGGTCGGGCCGTGCTGCGCCTCGACCGCCTCACCGCCGGCGAGATCACCTTCGCCGGCGAGCGCATCGACGGTGTGAGCGAGAACCGGATGCGCGAGCTCCGCCGCTCCATCCAGATGATCTTCCAGGACCCGGTGGGGTCGCTGAACCCCCGGCGCGCCGTCAGAGACATCGTCGTCGAGGGCCTCGCCGTCGCCGGGGTACCGAAGTCCGAGCGCGCGACCGCCTCGGCGGAGGTTCTGTCGCAGGTGGGGCTCGGCGGCGAGCGGTTCGCCGACATGCTGCCGCGCCAGCTCTCCGGCGGGCAGGCCCAGCGGGTCGCGATCGGGCGCGCGCTCGCGCTGCGGCCCCGCCTGCTGATCTGCGACGAGCCCGTCTCCGCGCTGGACGTCTCCGTGCAGGCGCAGATCCTCAACCTGATCGAGGAGCTCAAGGCCGAGTTCGACCTGACCGTCGTGTTCATCGCCCACGACCTCGGGGTGGTGCGGGCGGTCAGCGACGACGTCCTGGTCATGTATCTCGGCAAGGTGTGCGAGTTCGGCGACGCCGACCTGGTCTACGACCAGCCCGCGCACCCCTACACCCGGGCGCTGCTCGACTCGGTGCCGCTGACCGACGCCGGTCGCGGCTTCACCGGCCCCGCGCTCGAGGGGGACCTGCCCTCACCGCTGGCGCCGCCGTCCGGCTGCCGCTTCCGGACCCGCTGCCCGCGGGCCGAGGAGCGCTGCGAGGCCGAGGAGCCACCGGTCCTCGAGATCCGTCCCGGACAGTTCGCCGCCTGCCACTTCCCGCTGACGCCGGTGACGGTGGCCGTGTCGGCCGCACCGGCGGACACCGCCGTCGAGCCGGAGCCCACCCCGACCGCCGATGCGACGCCCACGCCCACGCCCGATGCCACGCTCACGGCCCAACCCACGTCCACGAACGAAGCCGAGCCGGCCACCGGGCAGAAGACGACCAAGGTGCTCAGCGGCCCGGACGCCACCGGGTGATCCACCGGAAACCGCCTCGACCGGCCGCGCCGGAACCCGCGATACCGGCTGAACCGGCGGCAGCGCGGCCTCAGAGGGCGGTGCGGGCGACGGTGGCGACGCAGTAGGGCTTGCCGGCCGGCCCGCGGGCGGTCACCTTGTACACGGCGACCGTGCGCCCGCGGTGCTCCGGCACGACGTCGTAGCTGACCGGGGCATCCACCTCGGCCCGGCGCAGGTAGTGCACGGTAACCGAGGTCGTCCGCAGGAGGCCTTCGGGGTCGTCGGCCGCCACCGCGGCCTGCTCCACACCGCAGAACAGGATGCCCCCGTGCACGGCACCGCTGCCGTTGCCGAACTCCGGGCGGGCCGGCACCACGATCCGCGTGCCGCCCGTGGTGTCGCCCGACCCGGCCACGGCTGCGGCAGCCGCGGACGTCCGGGCAGCTGCGGAGGAGGCGGAGGAACCGTTCGACGCGGCGGGCCCGAGGACGTCGAGAGCTGACAGATCGCTCGCCCCGGCCACGGCCGTCGCGCCGGTCCGCTCGGGCTGCGCCCAGCCGGCGGCGACGAAACGCAGCTGCGCACGCCCGGTGGCGACCAGCCGGCCCGCGCCGTCGACGATCTCGCAGTGCGACAGCCCACGCGCCGCGTCGACGTCGACGACCGTGCCGTATGCCCGCAGCAGCGGCCCGGACCAGGGCGGCGGCGTGACGATCTCGACCGAGAGCTCGAACGTCACGAGGTGACTCCCGGTGGGGCGCGCCATGAAGACGGGCCGGCCGAGAACATCGTCGACCAGCACGCCCAGGGAACCGACCGCCGTGGTGGCGCCGACGCCGGTCAGCCAGGGGCCGACCCCCATGGTCAGCTCGGCGCCGTCGGGCCGCTGCCGGTAGCCGCCGACCCGGAAGATCGCCTGTGGCCCGCCGATCTCCTCATCAGCCGCGGCGTCCGTGGCCGCCGCGGCCGGGGCCGGGGCCGGGGTTGGCACAGACGGAACGGACGGGCCTGTCGCCAGGCCGAAACCACTGGTCACGAACGGATGCCCTCCATGCTCGTCCACTGCGGCGTCTCCGCCACGAGGTCCGGACGCATGGTTCGTGCCGCGGCAGCAGGATCAGCCTTCGCATCCTGCGGTCCGCTCCGCCGCCCGGACAAGCCGGGGACGCCTGCGTGTCAGCAAAGACACATTCCGGGCACCGAGCCGGGCCGGGCAGCGGGCGAGGCGTCGGGCCAGGTGTCAGCTCGGCAGGAACGGGTTGTCCCAGGTGTCGAGAGCCGTCACGGTGCCCACCGGGCGGCGCCGCACCGGACCGTGCCTGCCCTCCGGCCAGCCGGCCGCGACCAGCGACGCGATCCGCCAGTCGTCCGGCATCCCGATGACCGACCGAAGCTTGTCCTCCCCGAAGGTGAACCACGTGCTCGGCACCGTGCCGAGCCCTTCGGCCCGGGCGGCGAGCAGGAAGTTCTGCATGGCGGGGAAGATCGAGCCGGCCTCGATGAACTCGGAGACGAACCCGGACAGGCGGTAGCAGAACAGCACGTAGACCGGCACCTTCTCGAAGTTGTCGACCAGGTGCAGCATGGTGCGGGTGAGCCGGGCCTGGCGTGACATGTCGTCGGGGGCCGGCGGCTCGGCCGACTGGCCGTAGATGGTGCGGACCCAGTCCCAGCCCTCGCGGAAAGCCGGGCCCAGCACGGCCCGCGCCTCGGGCGACCGCAGGACCACGAACCGCCAGGCCTGCGCGTTCGAACCGGACGGAGCCCAGGTCGCCGCCTCCAGGCAGCGGGCGAGCACCTCGTCCGGCACCGGGTCGGGGCGGAACCGGCGCAGCGAGCGCGCGGTGCGCATGGCCTCGCGCAGGTCGATGGTGGGCGCGGTCCCGGGTTCGGAATCACTCATTCGGCTTTACTCCTTCGGCACCGCGCCCCTGGACGGACACGACGCGGCATGAGGGAAACGACAGCGGTGACGACGTGGCTGAACGACAGCGGGGCCGGGCCGGTCAGGCCAGGGCCTTGTCCGCCCATGCGAGCAGCGGCGGGGCGAGCAGGGGCCAACGGGCGAACAGGCCCTCCTCCCTCGCCTCGGGGGTGTGCCGGTCGTTCCACTCGGTGTCACCCCACGGCGGCTCGGCGAGCACGGCCCGCGGGAGCAGCCGCGCGATGTGCTCGGAGGTCTCGCGCCGGTGGTGCAGGTCGCTCTCGCCGCTGCGGAACACCAGGGCCGGGATGTCCAGGCCGCGCGCGTCGTCGTCGGGCAGGCCCGGGACCAGCTCACCGTCGCGCGGGCTGTAGACCGCCATCCACCGCTCCATGGTCGCCAGGAACTCCCGGCGGTCCTGGTCGAGGATGCGCTGGCGGTTGGCCGGGTTGCGGGTGATGGGCTCCTGCCATTCCGGCAGGTCGGCCACGGCCTCCATCCCGTGGTGCCAGGCAGCGGTGAAGGAGCCCGCCGCATAGTGCACGCCGATGCTCATCAGGCCGTACACGCCCCCGCTGAGCCACCAGATCGCGAGGCCGGCGGCGATGTCGCGGTGGCGCGCGGCGGTGAGCAGGGAGACCCGGGAGCCGCCCGAGCCACCCGCGATGACGGTCGGGCCGAGGCCGAGGTGGCGGATCAGCCCGGCGAGGGCGTCGGCCTGCATCTGCGACTCGGACTCGCCATCGAAGCAGACGTCCGACTCGCCGGTGTTGGGACGGTCCCAGACCAGTACCCGCCGACCGGTGGCGGCGATCTCCGCCGCAAGCTCACGGATTCCCGGATCGTCCTTGCTGTACCGACCACCCGGAGTAATCACCCAGGGCTGCCCGGCAGTGCCGATCAGGTCGTAGGAGATCGATAACCCGTCAACCGTTGCTAGTGCCATGGCTCACATATTAACATTGATATCTATGTCAAGTTCCTTAAAAGAGAGTGGCCTGTTCATCGTCGACGCGGACTCCCACTGGTCCGAGCCGCCGGATCTGTTCACCAGGCGCGCGCCGGAGGCGTATCGCGACCGGGTTCCGCGGGTGGCCGATGTCGACGGCACTCCTATGTGGATCTTCGACGGCAAGCCGGTGGGGCGCTTCAGCGCCGCCGGTGTCATCGGGCGCGACGGCCGCAAGGAGGCCGCCGACATCGCCCTGCACCACTGGACGGTCGACCAGGTGCACGTCGGGGCCTACGACCCCCAGGTCCGCCTCGGGGTGCTCGACGAGTGCGGCATCGACGCCCAGATCATCTTCCCGAGCACGATCGGCCTGGGCGGCCAGGACCTCGGCGCCGCCAGCGACCCGGCGCTGACCAGGCTTTCCGTCGAGATCTACAACGACGCGATGGCCGAGATCCAGAGCGACTCGAACAACCGGCTGCTCCCGCTGCCGCTGATGCCCGCCTGGGACGTCGACCTGTGCGTGCGGGAGGCCAGGCGCGTGCACGCGCTCGGCGCCCGCGGGGTCAACATGACCTCCGACCCGCAGGACCTGGGCGCCCCGGACCTGGCCAACCGGGCCTGGGACCCGTTCTGGGAGGTCTGCACCGAGCTGCGGCTGCCGGTCCACTTCCACATCGGGGCCAGCGTCACGACGATGACGTTCTACGGCAAGTACCCGTGGGAGTCCCACAGCAGCAACACCAAGCTCGCCATCGGCGGCACACTGCTGTTCATCGGGAACGCCAGGGTCGTCACCAATCTCATTCTCTCCGGTATCTTCGACCGGCATCCGGGGCTGAAGACGGTGTCGGTGGAAAGCGGCGTCGGCTGGATCCCCTTCATTCTCGAGGCCCTTGACTACGAGATGTCGGAGAACGCTCCGGAAGAACTCGCCGCACTGAGCAAGGCGCCCTCCGAGTACTTCCGCAGCAACATCTACGCCACCTTCTGGTTCGAGAAGAACCGGAACAAGCTACCGGCCCTCATCGAGGCCGTCGGCGAGGACAACATTCTTTTCGAGACCGACTTCCCGCATCCGACCTGCCTGTACCCGAACCCGCTGGAGACCGTCGCGCCCAAGCTGGCGACGCTCGCTCCCGAGACCCGGGCGAAGATTCTCGGGGAGAATGCACGCAAGCTGTACCGGCTCTGACCCTGCACCGGCTCTGACCTTGTACCAGCGCTGACCTTGCACCAGCTCTGACGCATCGCCGCCGCGGTGGCCCGCTCCTCCCGTTCCCGGCCACCGCGGCATCCCCTGTCCGCCACCGCAGCAGGCCCGGCGCCTGCCTGCGAGTCAGGAGTACGCCCGCGTGAAGACGATCGGCCACTGGATCAACGGCACCGCCGCAGCCCCCTCGGACCCGAGCCGCCTGGGCCCGGTGTTCGACCCGGCCCGCGGGGTGCAGACCGCCGAGGTCACTCTCGCGTCACCGGCGGATGTCGACACCGCGGTCCGCGCGGCGGTGGAGGCGGCGCGCACCTGGGGCGCCTCCTCGCTCTCCCAGCGGGCGACGCTGCTGTTCCGGCTGCGTGAGCTGCTCGACGGCAGCCGGGACGAACTCGCCGCGGCCATCGCGGCCGAGCACGGCAAGGTCCACTCCGACGCGCTCGGCGAGGTCGCCCGAGGCATCGAATGCGTCGAGTTCGCCTGCGGCATCCCGCATCTGCTGAAGGGCGCGCACAGCTCGGAGGTCTCCCGCGGGGTGGACGTCCACACCGAGCTGCACCCGGTCGGGGTGGTCGCGGGGATCACCCCGTTCAACTTCCCGGTCATGGTGCCGCTGTGGATGCTCTCGAACGCGATCGCCTGCGGCAACACGTTCGTTCTCAAGCCGTCGGAGAAGGACCCGTCGGCGTCGCTGCTGCTGGCCGATCTCGTCACCCGGGCCGGTTTCCCCCCCGGCGTCTTCAACGTGCTCCAGGGTGACGCGGAGGCGGTTCGCGGCCTGCTGGCCCACCCGGACGTCGACGCGATCTCCTTCGTCGGCAGCACGCCGGTCGCCCGCAGCATCTACGAGACCGGCACCGCGGCGGGCAAGCGGGTGCAGGCTCTGGGCGGGGCGAAGAACCACATGGTCGTGCTGCCCGACGCCGACCTCGACGCGGCCGCCAACGCCGCCATCTCGGCCGGCTACGGGTCGGCGGGTGAGCGGTGCATGGCGATCTCGGTCGTCGTCGCCGTGGGCGACATCGGTGACAGGCTCGTCGAGGCGATCGCGGCCCGCATTCCGGACGTCGTCGTCGGTCCGGCTACGGACGAATCCTCGCAGATGGGCCCGCTGATCAGCGCGGAGCACCGTGACCGGGTCCGCTCGTACGTGCAGCGGGCGACCGACGAGGGTGCCCGTGTCGTCGTCGACGGCGAGACCGCCGGCCGCCCGGACGGATATTTCGTCGGATGCTCGCTGGTCGACGGGGTGAAGCCGGGAATGCGGGTCTACGACGACGAGATCTTCGGCCCCGTTCTCAGCGTCGTGCGGGTCGACACCTACGACGACGCCATCGCCCTGATCAATGACAACCAGTACGGCAACGGCGTCGCGCTGTTCACCCGCGACGGCGGCGCCGCCCGCCGGTTCACCCGGCAGGTCGACGTCGGGATGATCGGCATCAACGTGCCGATCCCGGTCCCGGTGGCCTGGCATTCCTTCGGCGGCTGGAAGGCCTCCATCTTCGGCGACGCGCCGATCTACGGCCCCGAGGGAATCCGCTTCTACACCCGCCCGAAGGTCGTCACCTCGCGGTGGCCCGAAACCGCCGCCGTCAGCGCCGTCGACCTGGTCTTCCCCGCCAACCGCTGACAACCGCTGGCCCACCTGCCGACGCGCCCACCAGAAACCGGTCGGCCGGCCGATCAGAGTCGATCGGCCGGCCGGCCTCCCCGTGTTTACCGGCTCGCGTTCCCGGCTCCCGCTTTCCCTGCTCCCGCGTTCCTACTGCGGCGCGCGGCGCAGGATCTGGCGGGCCTGCGCGACCAGCGGCGCGTCGATCATCTGGCCGTCGAGCAGGAACACCGCGCTGTCGGTGCTGCCCGCCACGACCTTCTCCGCCCAGGCGACCTCGTCCGCGGACGGGCGGAACGCCTCACGCACCACCGCCGCCTGCGACGGATGAATGCAGGCCTTCGCCACGAAACCGGACGCGACCGCCTCGTCGGCCTCCGCCCGCAGCCCCACCGCGTCGGCGGTGTCGAGGAAGACCGTGTCGATCGCGGGCACACCGGCCACCGCGGCGTTGAGCAGCACCGTGGACTTGGCGTACCGCGCGACGTCGCGGTACCTCCCGTCCGCCAGCCGGCTCCCGCTGCCGCCGATCGAGGCCATCAGGTCCTCGGCGCCCCACATCACGCCCGCCAGGTTCGACGCCTGCACGATCTCCGGGGAGGCCAGCACCCCGCGGGCCGTCTCGCACAGCGCGACCACCTGGTACGGCGCCGCTTCCTCGACCTGGCGGGCGCTCTCCGCCTTGGCCAGCATGATCACGCGATACTCGGTCCGCCCGAGGGCGCGGAGGTCCTCGTCGTAGTCGGCGGTGGTGCGCGGGTTGACCCGCACGATCACCCGCGACGGATCCACCGGGTGCTCGACGAGCGCCTCACGGGCCAGCGGCCGGCGCGCCGCGGAAACCGCGTCCTCAAGGTCGAGGATCACCGTCTCGGCGGCGGCCAGCGCCTTCTCGTACCTGTCCGGCCGATCGGCGGGGCAGAACAGAAGGGATGCGCCCAGGGTCCACTCGGTCACGCTTTCTCCAACCTCGACAAGAACCGGCGAGAACTCATGCCCACCGGGATTCAGCCCGCCGCATCCGAATCGGCCTCGCCGGCCGGAACCCGCAACATCAGCGCGGTGCGCTCGGCGAGCGCCACCAGCTCACCCTTCTGGTTCAGGGCCCGGTGCTGGAAGACGACGATTCCGTTCGTCGGCCGTGACCGGGAATCCCGCTTCGACAGCACCTCGGTCTCCGCGTAGAGCGTGTCGCCGGCGAAGACGGGGGCCGGGAAACGGATTTCACCGAACCCCAGATTCGCGACGGTGGTGCCCTGCGTGAGCTGCGCGACACTGAGCCCGACCAGGATGGAAAGGGTCATCATGCTGTTGACGAGACGCTCACCGAACTCCGTCGACGCACTGGCGGCGGCGTCCAGATGCAGGCTCTGCGGGTTCATCGTCAGCGTGGAGAAGAGGGTGTTGTCCGCCTCGCCGACCGTACGGCCCGGGCTGTGGGCGTAGACAACACCGGTCTGCAGTTCCTCGAAATAAAGCCCTCGCTGCTGAATTCGCTTCACATCTCCACCCGAATGTATCCGCCGTTTTCCCAGCCGCACAACATCCTGTACTGTACGGAGGAGGCAAGACGACTGTCAACGTTTACACCGACCCGTCGGCACGCGACCCGGCCGGACTCATATCAGTTTTTCCGGTGCCGGTCGAGCCGACCACCCTTCACGGTGGCCAATATCGCTTTTCGATGTCGGTCGTGATGTCAGCCTGTATTCGAATTCCCGATCAGCCTGGAGGCCGCCACCCGCGAGCGTGGTCGGGGTGAAAGTCTGTGGCACAGATCCGCCACCCTTCGGGATCGCGGGGAGTTTGGCGGGATATGGTTACCACCCGCTCTCGCATGAGAACTATGAGTCGTTGGAGGGGTTTGGGGAGTGACAAGCGTGAAAGTTTTTGGTCGTCAGAACGACCAGGATCCTTCACGCTTGTCCGGTAGCGACACCAGACGCGGTTGCGGCCCGGCTCCGCCGGTTCGGTGACGGTGCCGGACAGGTCGAAGGACCGGCCCTGCTCGGGAAACAGGTCGCGGCCGGCGGGACGGCACCGAAACCGACAATGACTCGTGGCACGGACGGATGACTGCGGTACGTTCTGGGAGAACCGCTACCGCGAGACGGAACGGATGTGGACGGGCGCTCCGAACGAGCTGCTGGTCCGCGAGATCGGCTCCGTCGGACCGACCACGGCCCTCGACCTGGGCTGCGGCGAGGGCGGCGACGCGGTCTGGCTGGCCGCGCGCGGCTGGCAGGTCACCGCGGTCGACATCGCGCCCACCGCGCTGGAGCGGGTGCGGGATGCCGCGCGGGCCGCCGGCGTCGCCGAACGCGTGACGCCGCTGTGCCGGGACCTGGCCTGTGGGCCGCCGTCCGGTGAGTTCGGGCTGGTCGTCGCGATGTTCCTGCACTCACCGGTCGGCATGCCGCGCGGCGAGGTGCTCCGCGCCGCGGCGCAGCGTGTCGCCACGGGCGGCACCCTCCTCGTGGTGGGCCATTCCGGTGCCCCGTCGTGGCAGCCCCGGACCAGCCCGCACACCCGCCTCACGACCCCCGACGACGTGCTCGCCGAGCTCGGCACGACGGTGCGGGGGTGGTCGGTGGACCTGCGGGAGATGTACGAGGCACCGATGTCCCGCCCGAACGGGCAGGTGGGTTTCCGGGTCGAGAACGCGCTGCGGCTGGGCCGCCCGGTCTGAGACCGGGCGGCCGCGCCCGTCGCCGGGAGGCGGATCAGGCGGTTCGAGCGGTTCAGTCGCGTCAGGTGGTCACGATCGACACACCGGCCGTTCCCGGCGCGCCGTAGAGCTGGGCGTAGCCCACCCGGGGGTTGCCGGGGACCTGCCGCTCGCCGGCCTGGCCTCGGAGCTGCAGGACCAGCTCGTGGATCTGGCGCAGGCCGGAGGCACCGACCGGCTCGCCGTTCGCGATCAGACCGCCGTCGGTGTTGACCGGCAGCCGACCGCCGATCTCGGTCGCGCCCTCGGCGAGGAGCTTCTCCTGCTCACCGTCGGCGCAGAAGCCGTTCTCCGCCATGTGGATGATCTCGGCGCCGGAGTCGGTGTCCTGGACCTGGATGACGTCCACATCGCCCGGGGCGATCCCGGCCGCCTCGTAGGCCGCCCGGGAGGCGTAGACCGTCGGCGCCTCGGCGGGCTCGACCGCGGCCCAGGAGCTGTGCACCTCGTGGGCCCCGTAGGTACGGGTCCGCAGCACGCTCGCCCGCAGGTAGATCGGGTTCGACGTGTACCGGCGCGCGATGTCGGCCCGGCAGAGCACGACCGCGGCCGCCCCTTCGTCCGGGCTGCAGAACATGTACTTGGTGAGCGGGTAGTTCAGCATCGCGGAGGAGAGGATCTCCTCCTCCGAGATCGCCTTGCGGCGGAACGCGTTGGGGTTCAGCACACCGTTGCGGTAGTTCTTCGCGGCCACCCGCGCCAGCGTCTGGTGCGAGATCCCGTGGTCGTGCATGTAACGGTTGATCTTCATGCCGAAGAACTTCGTGGTGAGGAAATGGCCGATATCCCCGTACCACGGCGGAGCGCTGTAGTGGACCGGGTCCGCGGTGAAGGCGCCGAACGCGTGCTTGTCCATGCCGACGGCCACGCCGATGTCGTACTTGCCGAAACGGATGGCGTCGGCGGTGAGATCCAGTGCGGTCGCGGCGGTGGCGCAGCCGTTGTAGACGTCCATGAAGGGGATGCCGGTCAGCCCGAGCAGGCCGACGACCGCGTCGGGGTTGTCCACCTCGCAGCTGCCGCCGAAGGCGAACTGCACCTGCTTCCACTCCACGCCCGCGTCGGCCAGCGCGGACCGGATGGCCTCGGCCCCCATCTGGATAGCGGACTTGTCACCGAAACGCCCGAAGGGGTGGATGCCCACCCCGATGATCGCGACGTCCTCCATCTCAGTTTCCTTCCTCTGCCGGCGCGAACGCGTAGGACATCACCTGGGTGCCGTCGGAGTCGGTACGGAACGGGTAGATCACCAGCTCCAGCTTCATTCCGAAGCGGATCTGCTTGGGATCACTCACGGTCAGGCGGCCCTCGACGCGCACGTCGTCGCCGAGCTGCACCAGACCCATCCCGAACGGCTTGAAGGTCTGCGGGGTCTCACCGCTGGCGTAGGGCTCCTTCGGCAGGAAGTCCTGCGTCGTCCACGTCCACAGGGTTCCTTCCCGCGGCAGCAGGAGCTGCTCCATCTCCAGCTTTCCGCACCGCGGGCAGGAATCCTGGGCGGGAAAGGTCACCGCCGCGCAGCTCGCGCACCGCGCGCCGATGAGCTGTGGTTTCTCCGCGGGCCAGGTGAAGACGTCCGGAGCAAAGGGAACTTGGGCCATCAGAACACTCCTAGCATCTCGACCAGCCCGTAACGTGGTCACCGGCTTTGCCCAGGTGAATGAATGAGTCTTTTCCGTCGTTCGACGCGAACGCGCGTCGCCCCTGACCGTGCGCCCTGAGCCGGAAAAGGCCGGTGGGAGCGGAACCGCGCCGCGCCGGAACGCGGCCGCCGGCGAAAGCGCACCGCCGACTCCCCTGCCAGACACCGCCCCTGCCCGCCTGGTGGTTGCGGCTGGCGCAGCACGGCCGGTACGGGGACGGCATGCAACGGATTCCAACCCTCCGCGTGGTCAGCTTCGTTTCGCCGGACGACGGCGATCAGCAGCCGGCGAATGCCGGCGGCCTTCGGGTAGGAGGAGCATATGCGCATCCGACCCGCACCCGCACGATAAGGATCTCCGCCGCGGGCGACGCCAATCCAGGCCGGACCAGGGCGGATGCCCCTGGCACGCCGCCGTGGTCCGGGCCAGCCCCGCGCAGGCCCCGCAGCGTCGTGACCATGCCGACATACCAGGCCACGCCAACCCGATTCTGTGCTTTCCGCCTGCAGAGAACGCCCCTCTCGGCCCGACGACCACGAGGCGCCGCCGGCAGCGGCGGATTCCGCCAGTCCCGGCGCCACCCCTGGCTTTCCACCGCCAAGGCCGGTCGCAACCCGCTGACCTGCAGAAATCCGTAGATACGGCCGAAAGTTCCTGATAGATTCGCAGATGCGGACCAAACCGTGGTACCGCGGGAGGAGGAACGGCGGTCGCCGACACCGCTGCGGTCCCCGACCGGCCCGCCGCCCGTCGCAGACCGGCCTGCCGGCCCGTCTCTCCCTCAGGTTTCGTCCGGAGCTGTGGAGTATGCGCGCCGTTCTCATCCCACCCGCGCACACGGGTGCCACCAGCACGACCGAACCGGCCGACGTGGCCCACCCGTGAACCGCGCGACCACACAGCGCACATGGGAGAACGACCGGGTCCTGCTCGACCAGGCCTATTCGCCCGGCCTGTACGTACCCGACCTGGCCTACCACCTCGACGAGTACGCGGCGCGATCGGCGCTCGCCCGGCGGACCCTGCGCTGGGAGGAGATCTCCTACGGCCCGTCCTACGCCGAGGCCCTCCATTTCTTTCCCGCGGTGGCCGGCTCGACGTCGGCGGCCAGGTCGAGCGCGGTCCACGCCTCGCGCGCGCCGTACTCGGCTCACCGCGGAGCCCCACTGATGATCTTCATACATGGCGGCTACTGGCGGGATCCGAGCCGCTGGGAGTCATCCTTCGCCGCCGCGGACTTCGTGCGCGCGGGCGCGGCCTTCGCGGCGCTCGGCTACGGCCCGGCGCCGGAGTTCCGGCTGGACGACATCGTGGCCCAGGTACGACGGGGCGTCCTGTGGCTCTATCGGCACGCGACCGAGCTCGGCGTCGACCCCGGCCAGATCTTTCTCGCCGGCGCCTCAGCCGGGGCCCAGCTGGCGGCGATGTGCCTGGTGGACCACTGGCTGCCGATCACGTTGCGGGTGCGCGACGTCATCCGGGGGGCCTGCCTGGTCAGCGGTGTGTACGAGCTGGAGACACTGCGGCACTCGTACCTCGGGGAGGCGTTCGGCCTCAGCGCGGCGGAGGCCGCCCGCAACAGCCCGCTGCGCCACGTGTTCCGGGCGGCGAACCGCGCGCCCCGGGCACACCAGCCCGGGGCGGGGCTTCCGCCACTCGTGCTCGCCAGTGGGGAGCGGGAGACCGCGGCCTTCGCCGCCCAGCACGGATGGTACGAGGCCGCACTGCGCCAGGCGGGCGCGCACGTGACCTCGCTGGTGGCCGCGGCGCGTCACCACTTCGACCTGCCGCTCGGCCTGGGAGACCCGGCCACGCCTCTGGGCCGGGCGACGCTGGCGCAGCTGAGGGTGGGGCCGGGACCGGAGCTCAGGTCGGGACCGGAGCTCCGGTCGGGGCCGGAGCTCGGGCCGGGGCCGAACCAGCGGTCGGCGGGTGTCATGCGCCGGCGGTGACCCACGGCCCGGCCGCATGACCAAAGTCGCTGAGCACTGCTGCTTGTGACCCACAGAGAGTGATTTCGTCGATTCGCCACGTATCTTCAGCCTAAATGGCGAAATATCCGCTTCGTTCAGTTTGCGGGCGGTTCCGGTCCAAGGAGGGGCTCGGCGGTGGCGGAGAAGATTGGTCCGGAGTTCGGTCCGTTGGCGGCTCTGGCCGGCGAATGGGAGGGCGACCAGGGCGTGGACGTCGCCTTCGGTAACGCCGAAGGCAAAATGATCACAACGCCGTTCCGGGAGAAGATGACGTTCAAGCCGTTCGGCCCGGTGAACAACGGCGCCCAGCAGCTCTACGGGCTGGATTATCACATGATCGCGTGGCCGCTCGGCAAGGACAAGGCGTTCCACACCGAGATCGGCTACTGGCTGTGGGACTCCGTGCTCGGCCACGTCATGCGCTGCTTCATGGTGCCCCGAGGCCAGGCACTGATCGCCGCCGGCACCGCGGCTCCGGACGCGACCAGCTTCACGCTGCGCTCCGACCTCGGCTCCACCACCTACGGGATCCTCTCCAACCCCTACCTGGCCCGCGCGGCGAACACCACCGCCTACCAGGTGACCGTCACGGTCCGTCCGGACGGGTGCCTGGAGTACGAGGAGACCACGACGATCGACCACGCGCGGGTCGCCGACCCGGTCGCCCACACCGACCGCAACGTGCTGCGGAAGCTGTCCGCATAGGCCTGGGTATCTGACAACGGCGGCACCCGGGCCGACCGGGGCCGTGCCATTTGAGCGTGGCCGGGAACTCACGACGGTTCCGCGCGCTCACCACGGCCCCGTCTCCCAGGTGCCCGCGCGACGTCCCTCGCCCACACCCATCGGCCGGGAGCGTCCCGGCCGGTATCCCGCTGATCCACGACGGACCCTCGCGACGCCACAGCCTGCTCCCGGCACTGACGACGTAGGCTTGAGGGCGTTTCCGACTTAACCGGTCGGGTATTCGTGGATTATGTCGTCAGGGGATACCGCTCATGAGCGCAACAGATGACCTGCTGGCCAACGCCGCCGTCTACGCCCGCGACTTCGACAAGGGCGACCTGCCACTGCCCCCGGCCCTCGGCGTCGCCGTCGTGGCCTGCATGGACGCCCGGCTGAACGTCTACGGCCTGCTCGGGCTGAGCGAAGGTCAGGCCCATGTCATCCGCAACGCCGGCGGCGCGGTGACCGACGACGAGATCCGCTCGCTGGCGATCAGCCAGCGCCTGCTCGGAACCCGCGAGATCATCCTTATCCACCACACCGATTGCGGGATGCTGACCTTCACCGACGACGGCTTCAAGGCCCAGGTCGCCGCCGACACCGGCATCCGCCCGCCGTGGGCGGCCGAGGCCTTCACCGACCTCGACGAGGACGTCCGCCAGTCGATCGCCCGGATCCGGTCCAGCCCGTTCATCCCGCACACCGACGCGGTCCGCGGTTTCGTCTACTCGGTCGAGAAGGGCACCCTCACCGAGGTCAGCTGACGGAGGCCAACCGGCCGCTCGTCCCGTCCTGATGCCGCCGCCGCGGTGCCGACCGGGTCCGGCCCGCCGCCAGTGCGGACCCGTACCGGTCGCCGACGCGGTCGCGCGGCTATGGCACCGTGTCGGGTAGGCGCGGCACTCGATCGTCGCGGTCGCGGCCCCTTCGCGCAGCACATTGACGGGACCGGACATGTGGCAGGCGGATCTCGGGTCGAACGACGACCAGGCGGCACCGCCGACCGCAGGTGTCGCCGCTGGCCACGGGCCGGCGACCGGCTCCCCCGGCAACGCCCGTAACGGCTGACGGCTGACGGCTGACGGCTGACGGCCCATTACTTTCATCCATTCAGCGCCACCCGCTCGAACAGATGCCGCATCGCCGACCTCGCCTCCGCCCACCCGAGAATTCTTTCGACGGTGGATATCAAAATTTAGCAGCCGCAAAAATTCACCAGGTGCATAACACGCCACCTTAACCTGGCGCACAAACCGTCCGAAAACATCTGTAGCTGTTGACAAGTCTTCGACACGCCACGAAGCTTGGTCCCGCACGCGAACCGAGGAAGCCGCCAAAGGCACCTGGCCGCCGCAGCAGCGGCACCGTCGACACGTCCAGCATGTTCTCCGGACAACCATCCGGACTGCTTTACACCCGCCGTTTCCCCGGCAGATCATTCCTGTCTCCAGCCAGTGCGACGGCCCGGCGTCAGGAATTCAGTTGCGGCAGATCCCTGCGGCGTCCAATCCCTTTCCCGCATGGCGCCCACCGGGGCGCCGAACACGCGCGATCCTGGAGACCTCCATGACTGAGCAGACCGTCGAAACCCCGCTCGCCGCCCCTCGGCTCAGCCGCCGGAGGTTATTCGGCACGGCCGCGGTCGGCGCCGCCGTCGCTGCCGGGGTCAACGGCCTAGGCGCGTCCCCGGCACGGGCCGCGGCCACGACGGCGGCTGTGCCCACCACGGTCCAGCGGGAGCGGGCCGTGGTGGTCGGTAGCGGCTTCGGTGGAGGCGTCACCGCCCTGCGCCTGGCCCAGGTCGGAGTGTCGACCCTGGTACTCGAGCGCGGGATCCGGTGGCCAACCGGCCCGAACGCGACGACCTTCTGCCGCTTCTCGAACATCGACAACCGGTCGTCGTGGCTGACCGACCACGCCACGATCGGTGGCGTCGTGAAGACCTGGGATCCTTACGTCGGTGTCATCGAAAGCATCGCCGGCAACGGAATGACGGTCAACTGCGGAGCAGCCTACGGTGGCGGTTCCCTGATGTACCACGGAATGACGCTGCAGCCGACCAGGCAGAACTTCGCCAGGTCCATGCCGGCGGCGGCGGGCCTCTATGACGAACTCAACTTCTGGGCCTATCCCCTGGTCGCCCGCATGCTCGGAATATCGACCATTCCAGACGACATCATGAACACGGACCCCTACAAGTCCTCCCGCCTGTTCCGCTCCATCGTTCCGCAGGCCGGGTTGGATCCCGTGGCGGTTCCGCTGCCCGTGGACTGGAACTTCGTACGCGGTGAGCTGGACGGCAGGTACGCGCCGACCTACACCACCAGCGACATCGCCTTCGGCGTCAACAACGGTGGCAAGCACTCCCTCGACGTCACCTATCTCGCGGCGGCCGAGGCCACCGGGCGGGTCCGGGTGTCGACCCTGCACGTCGTACGCGACATCGCCCTGGACTCCGACAAGCACTGGGTGCTCTCCGTCGACCGCATCGACACCGGCGGCGTCCTCCAGGAGCGCAAGACCATCATCGCCGACGCGGTCTTCCTCAATGCCGGCTCCGCGGGCACGACTCGCCTGCTGGTCAAGTCGAAGGCCAAGGGCCTGATTCCCAACCTTCCCGACTCGATCGGTACCCAGTGGGGCAACAACGGCGACCGCATCTTCGCCTGGATCGGCATGAACGGCGACGCGGGGACGATCCAGGGCGGACCGGCCTGCGTCGGCGGCCGTGACACACAGGCCACGATCCCCTACACGGTCCTCCACGCCGGCTCACCGGCGCCCACAGGCGGCAACAAGGTGCTGACCGTCGTCGGCCTGGGTATCGTCGACAATCCCGCGGGCACCTGGGCCTACGACGCGGCCAAGGACGACGCCGTGCTGACATGGCCGGCCAGCAGCGACGCCGCCCTACAGCAGCTGATCGCCGCGAAGATGCAGCAGATCGCCCAGGTCGGCGGCGGGTTCATGTTGGACACCAACGCCCAGGCACCGTCGACCTGGCATGCCCTGGGCGGCGTCCCGATGGGCTCCGCGGTCGACCTGGCCGGCCGGGTCCTCGGCCAGCGCGGGCTCTACGTGCTGGACGGCGCACGCATCCCGGGCTCGACCGGTGCCTGCAACCCGTCGATGACCATCGCCGCCCTCGCCGAACACAGCATGTCCAAGATCATCCTTCAGGACGTGGGTCGCGTCTTCTGACGCCTCCTGCTCACCTGCGTTCGGCCCCTTCCCCGCGCAGGTGACCCCCGGCCGCGCCATCACCCCCGGCTACCTGTCGACGGACGCGGGATGGTGGCGCGGCCGGGCAGCGGGCATGGTGCTGGGAGTCGTCGCGACCAGGAGGTGACCATGACGAAGGTTTCCGGTGCCGGCGCCGGGCTGCTCACCGACGCGTTCGGGCGGATCCGCGAGGTCGTGCACGAGGCCGTCGACGGGCTGAGCGCGGACGAGCTGAACGACCGCCCGGGTGGCCGCGCGAACTCCATCAGCTGGCTCGTCTGGCACCTGAGCCGGGTCCAGGACGACCACATCGCGGACGTCGCCAGGTCTGACCAGGTGTGGTTCTCCGGCGGCTGGGAGCAGCGGTTCGGGCTCCCGGCGACGGCCGGCCCGGCGAACCGATACCGGTCGATCGGGTACGGGCACAGCTCCGCCGACGTCGACACCGTCCGCGTCACCGATCCCGCCCTGCTCGTCGGCTACCACGACGCCGTCCACGACCAGACCGTGCGTTTTCTGGCGGGGCTCGCCGACACGGACCTCGACAGGGTCGTCGACACCTCCTGGGATCCGCCGGTCACCCTCGCGGTGCGCCTGGTCAGCGTCGTGTCGGACGATCTGCAGCATGCCGGTCAGGCGGCATTCGTCCGCGGGCTCGTCCACCCGGGCTGATCACCGCCGGACCGTCAACTGTGCGAGGTACCGCCTACGGGCACTGGCGGGGCTCGGGCTTCTCCGCCGCGGGCATCACGACGTCGTAGGCCCGCGCGGTCAGGGACAGCCCGTCCGGGCCGCTGGAGGCCTCGACGATGTTCAGGTCGAGCGGCAGCTGGCCCACCGGGATCGGCAGCGCCGGCAACAGCGAGCCACCCGGAATCGGGATGGAGAGGTTGATGGCACCGCGCAGCGCGACCTCGCTGGGTACCAGCGTCAGGACGTTGTTGCGGACCTCGAAGGTCGTCACCCCACCGACCTCCTGGGCCCCGAGCAGCGGGATGTCGACACGCCCGGAGATCTCGATCCGCCGACCGCCGTCGACCGGGTTGACCTGGATCTCACCGGGCAGCCCGGCCAGGTAGGTGTTCAGGTCGGCGTAGTCCAGCCGCACCGTCGCCCGGATGTCATCGACGGGTACCTCGCCGACGTTCCCCGAGATCATGTCCCCGAGCGGCACGTGGATGCCGTTGAGCCTGGCCTGCACCCAGGAGATCCGCGGCCCCGGCGTGGGGATCCCCTCGATGGTCACGCCGATGTCCTTGAACGTGCCGGACAGGATCTGGGTGAGGAACGGGAAGCCGCCGATGGTGACATCACGCACCGTGGGCGCCGGCACGCCACAGTCCAGGCCCTCGAGCACCGCGACCTTGATCTGCTTCGCCATCTGGCCCTCGGCCACCGCGACCGCGGCGCGGTCACCCGCGATGAGCAGGACCAGCACCACCAGCAGCGCCACCACGGCGCGCACCCCACGGCGGCGACGCCTCGGCGCCGGCGCCCCCTGGACACCGACGGCCTGCGGACCGTCCGGAGGCATCCCGGCACCCGCAGGCGGCCCGCCGGCCTCCGCGGGAGGTGCTCCCCAGTCGGCTGACGGTGCTCCCCAGCCGGCGGGAGGGCTCTCACCACCCGGGTACGGTGCCTGCGCGACCGCGGCCGGATCCCATCCGCCGGGATGGGGTGCCCCCTCGTCGGGCGGCCGTGACCAGACGCTTTCCTCCGGGCGCTGCCACCCGCCATACCCGGGCCTGGGCCCGGGCCCGCTGACATCCGCGGACTCGTCCAACCGCCAGGTCGGCGTGGCTGATGCCTGGCGGGTCGGTGGAATCTCCCCCACCGTCGGCACCCCGAGCTCCGCCGGATCCACCTGGTACGCCGGTTGAGCGGAATGCGCCTCGCGGCCGTGGTACCCGGCATCGCTGTGCCCGGCATCGCTGTGCCCGGCATCGGCGTTCCCTGCATCGGCTGGTGTCAGCGGAGCCTGCGGCTGGGCGCGACGCGGAAGACGCATCGTCGGATGGTCGGTGTCGGTGGATGGCGGCGCCGGCGCCGGGCTCGACGGATCCACGGGCCGTTCCCCGTCACCGCCGTGATCCACCGGAACGTCTCCCGTCCTGTTCCAGTCCCCGAGACCTGGTCGCCGCCCGCGTTGCTCTGGGCATTGAGCCTACTGCGCTGCCGGCACGATCCAGCCATCTCGACACCGCACGAGTTGACAGCATCCCGACTCCTTCGCGGGACCGGGCCGGCGGACCTCCCCTGCCACCGGCGTGTCCCGGACCAGGCGCGTCAGAGCAGGGCTGGCCAGGACAGCCCGGCCGGGCTGGTGCGCCGCAGTGCTTCGACGGTCTGCGCGGAGACCGGTGCGGTCACAAAGCCGGCGACGCCGTCGAGCAGGTCCATCACATGCACTTCGAAGGGAAGCAGCGGCCGGTCGCTCGCCCGCGCGCGCTGCCGCTCGGCGGTCGCGTCGATGATGAGCGCCATCGCCTGTGAGATCCGGTGCGCGCGCATGTGCTCGGAAAGGAACGGCAGGTGGGCTCCCACCTGTTCCTGAAAAGCCCGTGTCGATGCCCGCATCGACGATGACATGCAGTCGAAGACGTCACGCCGGCCGTACTGCTTCAGCATTGCGACGAAAGTCAGGTAGTAGCTGTCCACCTCCTCGCTGTGCTCCATGAGGGTGCGGACCTGGCATTCCAGCAGGGAACGGAGGTCGTGTGACGCCCGGGTTGCGACGAGATCCGCCCGGCGCTCGTGCAGCCGGGGCAGCCGGTATTCGAAGATCGCTCGAATCAGCCGGTCCTTGGAGCCGAAGTGGTACTGCACGGCGGAGTTGTTTCCGTTGCCCGCCGCGGCGCCGATCTGCCGCAGGGAGATCCCGTCAATACCGTGAAGTGCGAACAGCCGCTCGGCGGAGAGAACGATCTGCTTCTTGCTAGAAGTGGTGACCACCGGCATGGGCGGATGAAAGCATCAGCCGGCGCTCCGGGTCAAGCGACCCAACAGCTGATGACAGCGCGGCCTGCCCAGGTGACACCACTCCTGGACAGGCCACCGCGATACCTTCAGGGCTTCCTGCCGACACCGCAGGATTCCAGTGGCGCAAACGGCCCGTCCGGCTCCGGGTTGTTACGCCAGTATGGCGGCGAGACGATTCCCGGCGCGATGAGCTCAAGCCCGTCGAAGAAACGGGTGATCTGATCGACGGTCCGGTAGTGATATCCGTTCCCGACCGTGGTGACCTCGTTGAGGTCGGCCATACTGAGGTCTTTGTTCGTCGCCGGTACCGGTGCCGGGTCCGAGGTCCGGTCGTCGGAGCCGTCCTCCAGCACGAGGAAGCTTCCCGACGGCAGCTCCCCGAGCAGGTGGCGCACGATGGAGTAGGCCTCGTCGAGGTCCGCGATCAGGCCCATGATCGACATGAGCATCAGACCGACCGGCTGGGAGAAGTCCAGCGTCTGGCGGGCGAACGCGAGGATGCGCGCGGGGTCGCGTGCATCGGACTCCAGGTAGGTGGTGACGCCCTCGGGCGTCCCGGCCAACAGCGCCCGGGCGTGAATGAGCACCATGGGATCGTTGTCGACGTAGACGACCCGCGATTGCGGCGCTATCCGCTGCGCGACCTGGTGCGTGTTGTTCTCGACCGGCAGTCCGGTGCCGACGTCCAGGAACTGCCGCACCCCCTGCTCGGCCGCGAGGTAGGTGATGGCGCGGGCCAGAAACGCCCGGGACGCCCGCGCCACGTCCAGGATCTGGGGGAAGACGGCGATGGTCCGATCGCCGTGCTCCCGGTCGACGGGAAAGTTGTCCTTGCCTCCCAGGTAGTAGTTCCACACCCGGGCCGAATGCGGGCGGCTGGTGTCGAAGGTCGGGGGCGGATAGTCGGTCATGCGGTGTGGGCTCCCGTTCCGAACCAGGCCGGGCCGGGCGGTTCCTGACGGCACCGCCCGGCCCGGACCGTGGTGGCTTCCGGCTCCATGCCGGCCTGGTTACGTGAGCCGGCCTGGGTTACGTGAGCCGGCTGTGGCGTGCCGGCTAGTTGAGCGAGATGCCGGTGTCGATGAACTCGTCGGTGACGACGTCGGCCGGCTTCAGCCCGGCCGCCGGCGGGGTCCCGGCCTCGGTGAGGCCGGGGGTCAGCCTCGTGATCAGCTGCTGGACCCGCGCGGTGTCGAAGGTGCCGTACACGCCGTCCGCGCCGTTCCTGACGAGCCCGAGCTCACGCTGTTTGGTGTTGCCGTCCGAGAGCAGACCGCTGGACAGCTCGTACCCGGCGGTGTCCAGCCGGGACGTGACCTCGATCATCAGGTCGTTCGCCGGCTTCGGGTCGGCCAGGTAGTCGACCATCGCCCGCTGGAACAGGGGCACGAGCCTGGACAGGCACTCCCGGTTCCCCGCCAGTTTGTCCTTGCGGATGCCCAGCACGTTGGCGTAGGCGGGATACTCGTCGCCGACCATCAGATATTTCACCGGCTTCGCCCACTCGGCGACGTCGTGCTCCAGCCGGTACGGCTCGTCGGTGACGAAGCCGACCTGGACGAGCTTGCCGTCCTCGGCGACGAACCGCCGCAGGTCACCGTCGTAGGAGTTGTCGATCTGGGAGCGCTGGAACAGCCCTTCCCCGACGAGCGCGTTGAGGTACGCCTCGTCACCGACCAGCACCGTCCGGCCGGACCTGCCGATGTCGGCGAGCGTGCGGAAGTCCGACGACTGGTCGCCCCAGAAGAACATCAGCGGCGTCTTGGCGTACGGCGCCAGCACCCCGACGGACGGGTGCTCGGCGGAGTTGCGGATCACCTCGTCCAGGTCGAGGTAGCCCAGCAGGATGTCGTCGTCCTTCTCGAACAGCGCGGAGGTCGAGTCGAAGGACACCGCCGGCCCACCGGAACGGATCTCGAGGTTGACCCCGGTCGCGCCGAGCGGCCCGGACACCCGGAACCTGCCCTCGTCGATCTTCGGGTTGGCCCCGAGCAGCTGGTAGGTCGCCCCGTAGTCGACCTCCGGCCACCAGCTGGTCTGGACGACCACGGTGTCGGGGCAGATCCCCTTCAGCGGCGTGTTGTAGCTCGCCGACGCGGCGGTCCCGGCACCGGCGGATGCGGACGGTTCGGTCTCGGACGCGGAGTCCCCACACGCGGCCAGGCCCACGGCCAGGCCCACGGAGCAGACCCAGGCCGCCACCGAACGAAGTCTCGTCACGTGCTCTGCTCTCCTCGGTTCAGGAAGGACGGGCAGAAGGGAGGCACGGTCAGGCCCGGCCCGGGGACCGGCGAACCGCCAGTGTGAGCGCCCCGTCCGTATTCCGTGACCTCCACTTCCGCGCCAGCCTCCCACGCCCCACCAGACCTCCAGCAACCAGGTGTCTCCATCACATCGCGTACCGAAGCCGACGGAGACTCACCGCAACCATCCGAAGCGGACCGAAATGGCTGATACCGACCGAGCGCCGAGATAGGGTTCCGGCGTGCCAGACGGCCACCTCCCCCTACCGCCCGCGGCCACGCCCCCGACCGGTTCGCCACGCCTGCTCGGGCTCGCGGCGAGAACCGCGCGGACGGTCCTGCCTCCGCTCGCCGTCCTCGGCGTGGTGCTGGCCATCTGGTACGTCGTCTCCTACTGCTTTCTGACCCCGCGGCGCCGCTTCCTGCTCCCGCCGCCCCACGAGATCGTCGCGGAGGGTTTTCTCGACCGCCGGGCCGCGGGCGAGATCCTCACCGCGCTGGGCGGCACCGCCCAGGTCGCCCTCGCCGGCCTCGCGATCGCCGCGGCGATCGGTGTCGGCGCGGCGATCCTGATGGCCCAGGCACGCTGGATCGAGAACTCGTTCTACCCCTGGGCGATCCTGCTGCAGACGATCCCCGTGCTGGCGATCGTCCCCCTGATCGGATTCTGGCTCGGCTACGGCTTCTGGTCGCGCACGGTCGTCTGCGTCGTCATCGCCATGTTCCCGATGATCACGAACACGCTGCTGGGCATCCAGTCCGTCGACGCCGGCCACCACGACCTGTTCACCCTGCGCCGCGTCGGCCGATGGCGCCGGCTGATCCATCTGGAGCTGCCCAGCGCGCTGCCCGCGATCTTCGCGGGCCTGCGCATCTCGGCCGGCCTGGCCGTGATCGGCGCGATCGTCGGGGACTTCTTCTTCCGCCGGGGCGACGTCGGCATCGGCGCGCTCATCGACAACTACACCCGCGACCTCTCCTCGGGCCGGCTGTTCGCCGCGATCATCGCCGCCGCGTTCCTCGGCCTGGTGGTTTTCTGGATCTTCGGCCTGGCCGCCCGCCTCGCCGTCGGCTCCTGGCACGAGTCCGCGCGCTGACCCAGGCCTCCGGCTGTCAGCAACGCGATACGACGGCCTTGCCGGAGGCGGCGAGAGATCATCCGGTGTGGGCGTGATGTGGCTAGCCTGATGCGGAGCGGCGCTGGACACGTGGACGGAAGCGGCGCCCGGCCAGCGCGGGGGGTCTGCGGTGCGGGGTCTGCGGGGGAACACTGTGCGGCGAGGCAACACTGTGTGGCGGGGAAAGACTGTGCGGCGGGGAAGCACTGTGCGCGCCGGTACGGTCACGCTTGCCGCCGCGCTCGCCGCGCTGACCCTCCTCGGTGTGCTGGGTACCAGCCCCGGCGCGGCAGTCGTCCGTGTCACCGACAGCGGCGCCTGGCTGTGGAGCGCGGCAAAAGGCTGGGTCACCCACGTGAACGGCCCCTCCGGCGCCCCTGACTTCAACGTCGAGCTTGCGGCAGCCCGCGGGCATCCCGTCGAGCTGGCGCAGGACGGCGTGTCGGTCCTGGTCACCGATCTGCGGACCGGAGTCGTCAGCCGTATCGACCCGGCGACGATGGACCTCGCCTCCCGGCAATTCGGGCCGGCGGGGGCCGACGGCTCCACCGGTGCGGTGCGGGTGGTGGCCCGGGACGAGCTCGCCTTCGTGATCGAGACCGACAGTGGCCTGGTGACCCGGATCGACCCACGAACCCTCGACATCATCGGCGAGCAGATCTCCGTCGGAGCGCGCGTCACCGGGGCCGGCATCGACGCGGACGGTGTGCTCTGGGTGGTGGTCGCCGAACGCGGCGAGGCCGTTGCGATCAGGGATGGCCGGCGGCTGGCCACGGTGCCGGTCGCCGCGCCACGTTCCACGTTGGGCCTGACCATCGCCGGCGGGCAGCCTGTGGTCATCGACGCGACCTCACCCGCGCTGGTGCCGGTCACTGCCACCGGCGCCCACCCGGCGGTCAGCCTCCCGGCACCTGCGGGCGGCAACCGCCGTCTGCTGGTGGCCCCGACGATCGAGGGACGTGTCGTCCCGGTCCTGGTGGAGGGCACCGGCACCGTGCTGCTCGTCGACCTGGACGCGCACGACGGCGACGGATCGACGCAGCAGGTACAGCTGGCCGGGCAGCGACCGTCGCCGGACCTCGGCGCCCCGGTCATCGAGGCCGGCCGGTTGTACGTGCCGGACAACGGCACCGGCCGCGTTCTCGTCTACGACCGGTCAGCGGGACGATTCGAAGCTCCGATCCAGCTCGCCGGCGACGCGGGCATGGTGACGTTGTTCGTCCGCAACGGCACCGTGTGGGCGAACAACACCGACGGGACGAGCGCTGTCGCGGTCGACCCGGACGGCCGCCGCCGTGACGTCGACAAGTACGCCCCGGACCTGGCGGTGCCGGTGGCGAACGCCAGCACGAGCGCCCCGCCGCCGGTCGTTGTGCCGTCCGCGCCCGGACAGCAGATCCCGCCGACCGTCCGCCCGAGCCGCGCCGCCAGGCCGACCGTGCCCGCACGCACCCAGCCCGGTGCCGCCCCCAATCCGGTACCCGGTACAGGCCAGCCGCCGACGACCGCGGCCCCGCCTCGGCCACCGGACACGGCTACGGTGCCGTCGGTGATCGCCACGTTGCCGCCCACGACAACGCCGGCGGCCGTGCCTGGCCAGCCGTCCATCACCGCGGGCTCCGCGTCCGGAGCCGTCATCTTCACGGTGGCCGCGGGTGCCGGCGGGCCTGCCACCACGTTCACCGTGAGCACGAGCCTGGGTACGAACGAGACGCTGCAGGGCTCAGGGAGCCTTTCCGTGCCGACGACCGGCTGCCAGACCGTCTCCGCGACGGCGACCGCCACCGGGCCGGGTGGTACATCCACCTCCTCGACACCGGCGCAGGCGCTGGGCTGCGTCCCACCCGGACCGGTGCGAAATCTCGACGTGGTCGGGGTCGGCCTGGGGACCGACGATCCGAAGCGGAGAATCACCTGGCAGCCGCCACTCGACGACGGCGGTGGGCCCCTTGAGTACGTCGTCACCATCACGAACTTCGGCAACCCGGGTGAGTACCCGCCGGAGACCTACACCACGACCGGACTCGTATTGGACGTCGTCGGCTACACCGGCGGTACGGACACCTGCGCATCGTGCCAGGACTTCACAGTCCAGGCACGGAACGCGGCGGGTACCGGGGCGGGCCAGACCAACAGAGCGCGTTCCGAGTGACCTCCGCCGTCCTTACTGTCAGGGCAATGCCGGTGCGGGGGCCGTCGCGTGAGCCGCTGTCGCCGGCAGCAGCTCGCCCAGGACTTCGCGCAGCAGATCGAAGCCGTCCTCGCTGAGCACCGACTCGGGATGGAACTGCAGGCCGGCGAATCCCGGCCCGCGCAGCGCGTGGACCGCGGCGCCGGGCCCGTCGGGATGTTCGTCGGTGTCCCGGTCGAGTTCGACGGTGCCGTACGGGGTGGCGAGCTGGCTGTGCGCGGCGACGGCGGTGAACGTCGAGTAGAAGCCGACCCGGCGCCGCTGCCCGAAGACGTCGATCTCCCGGGTCAGCCCCTGGCAGGTCTGCTCCCACCGGCGCAGGCGCAGCCCGAGCAGGTCGGCGAGGATCTGGTGTCCCAGGCAGACGGCGAGCAGTGGCTGGCGGCGGTCCAGCGCCGCGGTGACGAGCGAACGCAGCGTCGTCATGCGCCGGTCGTCGCGCACGGTCGGGTCACCGGGGCCGGGGCCCGCGACCAGCAGGTCGAAGCCCTTGGTGTCCCCGACCTCGTCCCAGCCGCGCACCGTCACCGCCAGGCCGAGGCCGCGCAGCTGGTGCGCGAGCATGCCGCTGAACGCGTCCTCGCCGTCGGCGATCAGCGCCGATCGGCCGTCGAGCGCGGACCGGGTGCGCGCGCCGGTGCCACGGTCACGCAGCCAGAAGCGGGCCAGCCGCTCGGTGCGGGCCGCGAGCGCGGTCACGATCAGCGGATCGTCCGCGAGCGACGGCGCCTCGAACGACGGCGCCTCGAACGACGGTGCCGCGGGCGACAACACTGCCGGCGACGGCGGCACCGCGGAACCGGGCAGCCCCGAGCGCCGTGGCTGGGGCTGGGGACGTACGCCGAGGGCCGCGAGTATCCCGGCTGCCTTGGTGTGCGTCTCCGCGGTCTCGCCGGCGGGAGTGGAGTGACGGACCAGGGTGGCGCCGACCGGCACCCGCAGTTCACCGGTGGGTGAGATCTCCGCGGTGCGGATCAGGATCGGCGCGTCGAGGGTCTGGCAGCCGGCGTCGTCCCGGCCGAACAGGGCCAGCACACCCGCGTAGTACCTGCGGCCACGCCGCTCGTGCCGGGCGATCACCCGGGCCGCGTTCTCCAGCGGACTGCCGGTGACCGTCGGCGCGAACATCGTCTCCCGCAGGACGTCGCGCACGTCGAGGTGGCCCCGGCCGACCAGCAGGTACTCGGTGTGGACGAGGTTCGCCATCTCCTTCAGATACGGCCCCAGCACCTGACCGCCGGCCTCGGCGACCCGGGCCATCATCTTCAGCTCCTCGTCGAGGACCATGTGCAGCTCGTCGATCTCCTTGCGGTCGGCCAGGAAGCTCAGCAGCGCGTCCCGGTCGGGGCCGGTGGCGGGCAGCCGGTGGGTTCCGGAGATCGGGTTCATCATGACGAGTCCGTCCGACACGCTGACGTGGCGTTCGGGGGTGGCCCCGACCAGCACCCGGGTTCCGGTGTGGACGACGAACGTCCAGTAGGTGCCCCGTTCGCCGACGAGCAGCCGGTGCAGCACCGCGAGCGCCGCGGCCAGCGGCGGGCCGGCGATGGAGGCGGTGTAGGTGCGGTGGATGACGAAGTTGGAGCCCTCGCCCTGCCCGATCTCGTCGCGCAGCACCGCCGCGACCGTGCGCGCGTACTCGTCGTCGTCGATGTCGAATCCGCCGCCCGCGCAGACGACGTCCCGCTCGGGCAGGCCGCTCAGGGCATGCAGGGCGGCTGGCAGGGCGACCTGTTCGGAGCCGCCGATGCGCAGGCATTCCAGCGGGGTGCCGTCGTCGACGCAGGTGAAGCCCCGTTCGGCGAGCTGCCGGTAGGGGACGAGGGCCAGTACCTGCGGCCCGGCCGGGGCCGGTGGCAGGTCGATGTCGGCGATGTGGGTGACGGTCTCGACCGTTCCGGTGAGCACGTCCAGGTGGTCGGCGCCTTCGCGGCGGATCAACGCGAACGGGCCGGGATCGCGGCCGGCGGCGAGTGCCGCGAGCAGATCGTGGAGCAGGGGCATCGTCGTGTCCTCGGTGGCCGGGGGCCGCCGCGACCGGGCAGCCCGCCCGCGATGAGGAGACGACGGCGGCCGCCGGAGCGGCGGCCGCGTGAAGGGAGCTACGCGCGAAGAAGGTGGGCCGCCACCGGGGCGGGCCACCACAGGTTCGTCATCGAGCGCACGCGCCTACTATAGGCGACCGCGACGGCGCCGCGGCGGACACCCGCCCGGCGCCACCCGACGGCGCTGCCGGGCTCCTCCACGGGCCGGGTCGGCCCAGGCCTGACCGCGGCCGACGGCACCGCCGGCCGACAGCTTCTTTGCCCGGCCGCAACCGTGTGGACGTGGAAAACTACGATGATCGGCGCGACCCGCGGAGGTGATGACCATGATGATGGCCGGCGACCGGCGCCCCCCGGGCGACCTGGAGCGCACCGTCATGGAGACCCTCCGCTCGGCCGCCCGGCCGCTGACACCACGTGAGGTGCAGAACCTGCTCGGCGGTGATCTCGCCTACACGACAGTGCTCACCATCCTCACCCGGCTGTACGACAAGGGCCTGCTGGATCGGCAGCGGGTGGGCCGTGCGCACGCCTACAGCCCCGTCACCGACGAGGCCGGCATGACCGTCCGGCGGCTCCACCAGGTGCTGGACGAGGCACCGGGCCGGGAGATCGTGCTGGCCCGGTTCCTCGGTTCGCTCTCCCGTCGGGACGGCCAGCTCGTGCGGGAGATGCTTCGCGAGCTCGACGCCCGTCAGGCACCCGACGAGGGCGACTGACGGGCGTCGAACCAGGTCCGGTTAGGCCCGGCCGCCCAACCGCAGCTCGCGGCTGAGCAGCCAGATCAGGTAGACCCCGCCGATCGCGCCGGTGCTGAGCCCGACCGGCATCTGGATCGGGTGGAGCAGCCGCTGCCCGGCGAGGTCGGCACTCGTCACGATGAGCGCGCCCATGAGGGCGGCCGGCAGGAACACCGGCGCCCCGGTGCCCACCAGCCGGCGGGTGATCTGTGGCGCGGCCAGCGCGACGAAGGCGATCGGGCCGGCCGCGGCGGTGGCGACGGCTGTCAGCGCCACCCCGCACACGACCAGGCAGAGCCGCACCCGCTCGACCCCGATGCCCAGCGAGAGCGCCAGGTCGTCGCCCAGCTCCATGACGGCGAGCTGCCGGGAGAGCAGCAGCGCGATCGGAAGCAGGACGGCGAGCGCGGCCCACAGCGGCCCGACGTAGTCCCAGCCGCGGCCGTTCACGCTGCCCACCAGCCAGCGCTGGGCGTCCTGGGCGTCCTCGAGCGCGGCCCGGCTGAGCAGGAACGAGTTGGCGGACTCCGCGACTGCCGACACCCCGAGGCCGACCAGGATCAGCCGGTTTCCCTGCACGCCGCGACGGTAGGCGAGCGCGTACACCACCAGCGCCGCGACCAGCCCGCCGAGCAGGGCCCCGGCCGGGACGCCGACCGGGCTGTCCGGGAAGACCAGGATGACCAGAAGCGCACCGGTCGCCGAGCAGGTGGTGAACCCGATGACGTCGGGGCTGCCCAGCGGGTTGCGGGCCAGGCTCTGGAAGATCCCGCCGGACACCGCGAGGGCCGCGCCCACTCCGATCGCGACCAGCAGCCGGGGCATCCGGAATCGGTGCACGACGGTCTCCAGCCCTCGTGGGCCGTCACCGAACACCGTGCGGACGACCTGGGCGGGTGACGCCGGGTAGTCGCCGGTCAGCAGCAGACACAGGGACACCAGGAGCAACAGGGCGGTCAGCACGGCCCCGACGACCACCGTCCGTGGGCGCACCCGGGCCGAGACCCGCCCGTCCAGGATCCGCAGCACCCGCCCCGGGACCTGTGACCCGGCCGGGTGGACGGCCGGCGCCGCCACCGGCCCGGTCACAGGGCCACCATCCGGCGGCGGCACAGGAAGACGAACACCGGGGCGCCGAGGAACGCCGTGACGATCCCTACCTCGAGCTCGCCCGGAGCGACCAGCACCCGGCCGGTCACATCGGCGAGCAGCACGAGCAGCGGGGCGAGGACGGCGGAGTAGGGCATCACCCACCGGTTGTCCGGCCCGGTGATCAACCGGGCCATGTGCGGCACGGCGAGCCCGACGAAGCCGATCGGCCCGGCGATCGCCGTCGCGCCGCCGCACAGCAGCGTCACCGCGAGCGCGCCCCGCAGGCGGACGCTGCCGGCCCGGACCCCGAGCGCCCGGCCGGCGTCCTCGCCCAGCGCGAGCGCGTTCAGACCTCGGCCCAGCCCGACCGCGAGCACCACCCCCACCAGGATGAACGGCCCGAGCTGCCACACCAGGTCCAGCCCGCGGCCGGCGAGCGACCCGACCACCCAGAAGCGCCAGCGGTCGAACGTCTGCCCGTCGATGATCAGGATCGACCCGACGAAGGCGCTCAGCGCGGCGCTGACCGCCGCGCCGGCCAGCACCATCCGGTCCGGCGAGGTCACCCGGCCCAGTGAGCCCAGCAGGTAGACCAGCGTGGACGTCGCCGCCGCGCCACCGAGGGCGAACCAGACGTACCCGGTGGGCGAGGTGATCCCCAGCAGGGCGATCGCGACGACCACGGCCATCGCGGCGCCCATGTCCACGCCGAGCAGGCCCGGGTCGGCCAGCGGGTTGCGGGTCAGCGCCTGCATGAGCGCGCCGGCGAGCCCCAGCGCCATCCCGACGCCGACACCGAGGATCGTGCGGGGCAGCCGCAGCTCCCGCACGATGTAGGCGTCCTCGCTGCCGTCGTCGTGGCCCAGCGCGCTCCAGACGGTGCCCAGGTCGATGTGCCGGGCCCCGACGGTGAGGCTGAGCACGACCGCCCCACCCAACGCCAGCACGGCCACGACCAGCCCGAGGCCACGCACATCCGGGCGGACCCGGGCCGTCCCGGCTGTCCCGGCTGTCCCGGCAGCCACCGCCTCAACTGCCATCTGCTCCACTCCGCTCCGCCGGCGTGCCGGCCTCGGCCCCAACCTGCCCGTCGGCCCCGCCGCCCTCCGCCGCGGTGGGACCGTCGCCGCTCTCCGCCGCGGCGGCCGCGCCCCCGACGTCCACCGCGGTGGGCCCGCCGCCGATCCGGGTGGCCGACCACGTTCGCCACAGCCGCGCGTACCGGCCGGCGGTGGCGACCAGCTCGTCGTGCGTCCCGCGTTCGACGACCTGGCCGTCGTCGACGACGAGGATCAGGTCGGCCGCCGCCGCCTGGCTGAGGCGGTGCGCGACGACGATCGAGGTCCGGCCGCGCAGCACCCGGCGCGCCGCGGCGTCCAACAGGCGCGCGCCGCTGCTGCCCGCCTCCGCCGTCGCCTCGTCGAGGATGGCCACCGCGGGATCCACCAGTGCCAGCCGGGCCAGCGCCAGGTGCTGGGACCGGGCCGGGTCCAGCTCAAGCGCGCCGTCGCCGACGACCGTGTCGAGTCCGTCCGGCAGGCCGCGGACCCAGTCGGCGATGCCGGCGGTGTCCAGCGCTGCCCACAGCTGACCGGTGCTGGCCCGGGGAGCGGCCAGGAGCAGGTCGTCCGCGAGGGTGCCGGCGAACACGTGGACCTCCTGGGTGACCAGCGCGATCGCGGCCCGGCGCTGCGCCGGGTCCAGCTCCGCCACCGGCACACCGCCGAGCCGGACCACCCCGCCGGTCGGCGTGTGCACGCCCGCGACCAGCTTGGCGAGCGTCGTCTTGCCGCCCCCGCTGGTGCCGACCAGCGCGACGGAGCCGCCCGCGGGGATGTCGAAGCTCACCCCGCGCAGCACCTCCTGCCCTGGGCGGTAGGAGAACCTCAGCTCGCGCACCATGACCGCCCCGTCGGCCGGGGCGGCCACCGCCACCGGCCGCGGTGGCGGTGGAAGTTCGATCACGCCGACGAGCCGGGCGAGGCTCGCGGTGGCGGACTGGAGGGTGTCCAGGAGGAACAGCACCGAGTTGACCGGGCCGAAGACGGCGGCGAAGTACAGTGCCGCGGCGCTCGCCGCGCCGATGGTCACCTCGCCGGCGTCGACGAGCAGGTACCCCGTCACCAGCACGGCGGACAGGCCGGCCGCCTCGGCGATGTTGAGCCGGCCGAAGAAGCGGGTCTGCAGGCGGGTGACCGTGACCACCGCCGCGACGGTGCGGTCGACCCGGCGCGCGACCCGGGCGAGATGGTCGTCGGCGATCCCGAACGCCCGCACGGTGCGCATCCCGCCGACCGTCTCCAGCAGCTGCTGCTGCTCACCCCCGGACGCGCGGCGGCGCTCCCCGTACACCGGGCCGGAGCGCCGCAGGTACCAGCGTGCGGTGGCGGCCTGGATCGGCACGCAGACCAGCGCCGCAGCGGCGAAACGCCAGTCGAGGGCGGTGAGGCCGACCAGGGTCAGCGCGAGGGTCAGCGCCGACTGCGCGAACTCCGGCACCGGGCCCCGGACAGCCTCGCTGATCATCGCGATGTCCTCGGTGATCCGGGAGGACAGGTCGCCCGAGCCGCCGCGCTCGACACGTTCCAGCGGCAGGTCGAGGGCCCGGTCGACGAACGCCTCCCGGATCGTCGCCAGCACCTGCTCGCCCAGTCGGGCCACCGCCGTGAGCCCGCAGAAGGCGAGCAGTCCCTGTGCCACGGCCGCGACGACCAGCGCCAGCACCGGCCCGTCGACGCCGGCGGAGTCCCCGGCGGCGGCCCGGTCGACGACCCGGCCGAGCAGCGGCGCGGTGAGCAGACCGCAGCCGGCCGCGGCGATCAGGCAGACCGCCGCGAGCACCGCCCGGCGCCGGTGGGCACCCAGCAGCGCCCGCACCGCCGTGCGGGTGGCCCGGGCATCCGCCACCGGCAGCAGCTCCGCCGGCGCCTGCTCCCCTGCCACGCCGGTCATGCCCGCCGCCACCGACCCGCCATCCGGCACCGCCACGGGCCCCGGCACGGACCCGGGCACCGGCACCGGCACCGCGGCGTCGTCCACGGGCGCGCTCACGCCAGCACCGCCTCTCGGTAGCCGGCGCTGGAACGTGCCAGGGCGTCGTGGGCACCGGTGGCGGTGACGCGGCCGTTCTCGACCAGGACGACCTGGTCGGCCGCGGTGAGCAGGGCCGGGCTGGTGGTGACGATCAGCGTCGTGCGCCCGGCCCGCAGCTCCCGCAGCCCGGCGGCGATCTCCATCTCCGTGACCGTGTCCACGGCCGTCGTCGGCTCGTGCAGCACGAGCACCGGTGGGTCGGCGTGCAGCGCCCGGGCAAGCGCGACCCGCTGGCGCTGCCCGCCGGACAGGGATCTCCCCCGCTCGGCGACCGCTCCGTCGAGGCCACCGGGCAGTGCCGCCGCCACCTGGTCGGCGCGGGCGGCGCGGGCCGCGCGGGTGACGTCGCCGGGCCGGCCGGCGGCGATGTTCTCCCGCAGGCTGCCCTCGAACAGGCTGCCGTCATGCGGCGGCACGAGCATCGCCCGGCGAACCGCCGCCGGCGCGAGCGTGCCCAGTGGCGTCCCGTCGAGCAGGATATGGCCCGCCTCAGGCTCGGCCTCCCCGGCCAGGCAGCGCACCAGCGTGGTGGCGGCGGCCGGGTCGGTGGTGACGACGCAGACCAGCCCGCCCGCCGCGACGGTGAGATCGACACCGTCGAGCCCGGGCCCGCGCACCCCCGACAGGACGATCTTCTCACGGGCCGGTGTGCCGAGGTGGCCGCCGCCGTCCCCGCTGTCGTCGCTGTTGTCGTCGCTGTCGCCCGCCGGGGTGCGGGCCGACGCGGCGGGCACGCGGCCTTCGTCGTCGAGCACTGCGCCGACGCGGGCCGCCGATGCCCGTCCGGCCGCCAGCGCTGCGATGATCTCCCCGAAGGTTGTCAGCGGGGTCAGCAGGAACTGGGCGAGGCCGACCGCGGACACGAGCTCACCGACGGTGATCTCGCCTTTGGCGGCGAGCCGGCCGCCGACCAGCGCGACGAGCGCGAGGAACAGCCCGGTCAGGGCGGTCAGCGCGCTGGTGTGCCCCGCCTCGGCCCGGGTGGTGGGCAGGGTCGCGGCCAGCGACGCGCGGCTGACGTCCCGGTACCGGGCACGGCCCGCCACCTCCACCCCGAGCCCCTTGAGCACGCGGATGCCCCGGATCAGGTCGACCGCGACGCCCGCCGCGTGCGCGGCACGGTCCTGCTGCTGTTCGGCCCGCCGTTCCAGCGGCACCGCCAGCCAGCGCGCCGCCGCCAGCAGGACGGGTGTGCCCACCAGCACGAGCAGCCCGAGCGGCACAGAAACGATCACCAGCGCGACACCGGCGACGACCGCGCCCACCATCGCGGCGACGCCGTGCGGGAGCAGGAAGTTCACCATCGTCATCCGCCGGACGTCCGCCGTGGCGATGCTCACCAGCGCCCCTGCCGGCAGGTCGGCGGCGCCTGCCGTGCCCCGCTCGTCGAGGAGCCGCCCCGTGACGGCGAGCCGGAACGCCCGGTCGGCCCGCACGCCCGCGAACAGCGCGACCCGCATCCCGGACCGCCAGCACAGGGAGAGGAAGGCGAAATCCGCCAGGAGCACACCGAGCCAGAACAGCAGGCTCCGTGCGTCCCCGGCGGCGGTCGCCCGGTCGATGATCACACCGATGAGCACGGGTACGAGCGCCTCGCCGGTCTGGTAGCCGACGAACAGCGCCGCGGCGGCCAGGATTCGCCCACCGTGCGCCCGAATTGACCGGCGCAGCGTCCTCGTACCCGTGCTCACCGGGCCGCGCCCGGGTCCGACGGCTCCGCGGGCTCGGGCGGCACCGACGGCTCGGCCATCGCGACGGCTATGCGGCGCGGACCGGTGTAGGGCTCACGGCCGTGCGCGACGGCCATGTTGTCGACGACGAGCAGGTCGTCCTCCTGGTAGTCGAAGCGGACGGACACCGCGCGGTAGCACGCCCGCAGATGCTCGACGACCTCGTCGGGGATGACGCCGCCGTCCCCGTAGCGGGAGTTGTTCGGCAGCCCGTCAGGCCCGTAGGCGTCGAGGAGCACCTCGCGGACGTCCGCCGGCAGGCTGCTCTCGTGGAAGATCACCACATGGTTGAACCACAGCGGCAGCCCGGTGACGGGATGGCGGTGCACGGCGCGGCGCACAGCCGTGGTGCGCAGGCCGTCCGCGCCGATCCAGGTGGGGGTCAGGCCACCGCGGGCGCACTGCCGTTCGACCTCCTGGCGGCTGTCCGTGCCGAAGGCGGTCCGCCACCGCAGGCCCACGTCCTCGCCGTAGGTGCGGACCGCCATCCACCCGCGGCGGACGAACTCGGCGCGGACGTCCGGATCGATCAGCTCGTGCACCGCACCGACGTGCGCCAGCGGGGTGGCGCCCTGGGTCAGGGGCGGGCGCACGCAGTGGAAGAACAGGGTCAGCGGCCAGACCGCCTGGTAGGACATCTCGTTGTGCAGCGGGATCTCCGCGGTGGGAGGGTAGTTCGTTGAGGTGTAGACGTTGCCCTTGATCACGCTACGCGGCGAGGACTGCTCGGTGTAGGCGATCGGCTCACCGGCGAGCGCGCGGACGGCCCCTTCCAGGCCTTCCGCGCCGCCGACGTCGAAGCCGCGCAGCAGGATGGCTCCGCTCGCGGCGAGCCGCGCACGCAGCCGGGCCCGGTCGTGGTGCAGCACGTCCACGACGGGCCCGGCGCCCTCGACGACCAGCAGCGGCCCGGTGGATGCCGGCGGCTGGGTGGATGTCATGCGGTCGGCCAAGGCGGTCAGGCCTTGCCCGCCGCCGCGACCAGCTTCGGCACGATCTGCTCCAGGGCGTAGGGGATGCTCAGCGTGGAGGGGAACGCCATGGACAGCGCGGTCTCGACCTCCAGCGGCACGTAGGCACCGCGCTTCACCGCCGGCAGGGCCTGGAACAGCCGGTCCGACTCGACCTGGGTGCGCTCGTCGGAGTCACGGAACGAGAACAGCACGATGTCGGCGTCGAGCAGGTCGGTGCGCTCCTGGGACACGACCGCCCGGCCCGCGGGCCCGGCCTGTTCCAGGTCCTTGACCTTCGACGACAGGGTCAGGCCGAGACTCGACAGGAACTGGGCCGAGGCGTCGGTCGGCAGGATGATCGTGGCCAGCTGGCCCTCGCCGTTGAGCAGGCTGAAGCTGAAGGTCTTCCCGGCCAGCGCCGCGCTGTTCTTCTCCTTCGCCGTGGCGATGCCTGCCTCGACCTCCGTCACCAGCCTGCTGGCGACATCCGTCTTCCCGAGCGCCCGGCCGATGCGGGTCACCCGGGTCTGCCAGGTGTCCTCGGCGACGTCCGTCTCGTAGGACAGCGTCGGCGCGATCGCCGCCAGGTTCGCGAAGTCGTCGGCGAGGCTGTAGCTGTCGGTCGCGAGGATCAGGTCCGGGGTCAGCGCCGCGATGCGCTCAAAGGGCAGGTTGTCCTCGTAGCTGAGCTGCTCCGGCGCCTTCGCGCTGCCGAGCTTCGCCTCGACCCAGGGCGGCAGCCCGGAGTCGAAGTTCGTCGCCGGGGTGACCGCGACCGGCACGACACCGAGGGACACCGCCTCGTCGATATCACGCATGAACCCGACGGTGACGATCCGCTCCGGGCGGGCCGGCAGGACGGTGTCCCCCTCGGCGCCCTTGATCGTCAGCGGGAAGCCCGCGTCCGCGCCGGCCGAGCCGCCGGTCACGGGATCGCCGTCGTCACCGCAGCCGGCCAGCCCGACCGCCACCGCGCCGGCCGACAGGGACAGCAGGAACGACCTGCGCGAGAGCGGGCCGCCGGGGAGGCGGTCGATCGAGTTCTTCATGGGAGGGATGCGCCCTTCTGAGATGTATACCGCCATGTGGCGGGGTTTTGTGGGGGTCACCACGGCCGCAGCGCGGCCGCGACGAGCGGGCCGACGACGGCGAGCGCCGTCGGAGACATGAGCTCCTCGTGGACGACGTCCACGGGATGGACGCGCAGCCCGCCGGCGACATACGGCGCCCAGGCATCGGGATCAGCCTCGGGTTCGCCGGGTTCGGTGGGCTCCGGCCGGGCGCGGATGAACTCCACCCGGCCGCGGTACCGCCCCGGCACGGCGCTCAGATCGACGTTCGCCACCGCCAGCAGGCTGCGCGCGAGCGCGGCCAGGCGCTCTGGGTCGACACCGCGCAGCGGCCCGTCGGTCCGCGCGGCGACGGCGTGCGCGGCGGCCGGAGTGACGCCGTCCGGGTCGAGCCCGTCGACGGGGTACCCGGCCCGTTGCAGCAGGGTGTGCAGGAAGCGCGCCAGCGCGACACCGTCACCGTCACCGGCCAGCTCGCCGGCGGTCGGATCGGCGGCGCTTTCGGTCGGATCGGCGGCAGGCCCGGCCTGGCTGTCGGCGGCCTGCGGGTAGCCGTCCAGCATCACGATCAGCGGCACCTCCCGGCCGCGCCGCTCCAGCTCACCGGCGAGGGCGTGGGCCAGCACCGCACCGAGCGACCAGCCCAGCAGGTGGATCGGCCCGGCCGGCTCCGCCGCGACGACGGCGTCGGCGTAGCGCGCGGCGATCTCGCCGACCGTCGGCCGCCCACGGCCGTCGAACCCGGTCGCCTGCAGCCCGTAGACGGTGCGCTCGGCACCGACATGCCCCAACAGCCCGGTGTACGCCCAGCTCAGCCCGAGCCCGGGATGCACGCAGAACAGCGGCACCGCCGGGGCCGCGGCCGGCTGGCGGCGGGCACGCTGCAGCGGAAGCAGCAGGTCGAGCGCGTCGGGTGCCGACCGGACGGCGCCCGCCCCGGGGGCGGCCCCGGTGCCGGCGGCCCCGTCCAGCCACGCGGCGAGCGCGGCCGGGGTCGGTTCCCGCAGGACGACACTCAGCGCCACGTCGACCTTGAACTCACGGCGGATCCGCACGGCGAGGCGTGCGGCGAGCAGTGAATGCCCGCCGAGCGCGAAGAACGAGTCGTCCGCACCGACCGCGGGCAGGCCCAGCAGCTCGGCGAAAAGCGCACACAGCGCCTTCTCGGTGACGGTCGACGGCGGGCGGGAGACGTCCGACGCGAAGGTGGGTGCGGGCAGGGCCCGGCGGTCCAGCTTCCCGTTCGGCGTCGACGGGAACTCCTCCAGCACCAGCACCACCGACGGCACCAGATACTCCGGAAGGCGCTCCGCGACGGACGCCCGCAGGGAGTCCGGTTCCAGGTCCCAGCCCGGCTGCCCGGTCACATAGCCGACCAGCCTGGTGATCCCAGCATCGGTCCGGGCAACGACAACCGCCTGACTCACCCCGGCCAGAGCACCGAGCGCAGCCTCGACCTCACCGGGCTCCACCCGATACCCGCGGATCTTCACCTGGTCATCGGCACGACCCAGATACTCCAACGCCCCATCCGACCGCCACCGCACCACATCACCCGTGCGATAAAGCCGCCCACCCGAACCAAACGGATCCGCGACGAAACGCGACGACGTCTCGCCCGACCGGCCCACATACCCCCGCGCCACCCCCGCACCACCCACATAAAGCTCACCGGGAACACCCACCGGCACCGGCAACAAAGACCCGTCCAACACATACACACGATCACCCGCCACCGGCCGGCCGATATGCGGCGCCACACCCGCATCGATCCCCGTCCACGTCGCATCCACCGTGCACTCCGTCGGACCATAGAAATTCAGCCCCCACACCCCCACCGCAGCACCAAGCTGCTCCCACAACCGCGAACCCACCGCCTCCGCACCCGTCGCCACCACCGACGGCACCCAGCCACCCGAAAGAAGACCATCCCCCACCAGCAACTCCAACAAGGAAGGCGGCACATCCACAAAATCAACCCGCTCCCCCCGAACCAGCCGCACAATCCCCGCCGAATCCCCCATCAACCCATCCGGCAGAACATGCATCGCATGACCCGACAACATCCACACCAACGGATCCAACGAACCATCGAACGCAAACGACAACACATTCAACACCCGCAGACGCCGGCCCCCCACCGCACGCGCGGCCGGCTCCACCACCGCCGCCCGATGCGCCAACACCAGATTCACCAGACCCGCATGCGTCCCCACCACACCCTTCGGCCGACCCGACGACCCCGACGTGAACACCACATACGCCGCCGCATCCCCGCCCACCCGAGAACCGGGGCCAGACTCGGAACCGACCACCGGCCACGAACCCGGCTCATCCATCAACACCACCGGACCCGAGAAAGCAGACAAGCGCTCCCCGAGCCCCGACAGCGACACCACCACCGAAACCCCGGCCTCGGCCAGCACCGCACCCACCCGGCCCGCCGGAGCACCCCCATCCACCGGCACGAACACACCCCCCGCCTTCCACACCGCCACCATCACCACCACCACATCCACACCCCGCGGAAGAACCACCCCCACCCGCGACTCCACACCCACACCAAGAACCCGCAACACCCCCGCCAACCGACCCGCCAAACCATCCAGCACACCAAACGACAACGACGTCTCCCCACACACCACCGCCGTCTCGCCAGAACCCCCCGCAACCACCCTTTCCCACACATCAAGAAGATTTACCGGGGCATTCACCGAGGTGTTTCGGATATTTCGTGGCCCGTTTTCGATGATTGCGCCCTCGGCCGGGAAACCCGGCGGTGCGGGCACGGCCAGGCGGGCGATCGGGGTGTGCTCCGGGGCCACGGTCATGGCGGCGAGGACGGCGGCGAGTGTGGTCGCCACCTCGTCAGCCTTCCGCGACGGCAGCAGCTCAGGGCGGTGTTCCAGCTCGAGGACCGGGCCGTCGGCGGTCTCGGCGACGAGGGTGAGTGGGTAATGGGTGGCGTCCTCGGTGCGGACCGCGGCCACGTCGAGGCCGATCGCCGCCCGCACCCGGCCGATCTCGGCCTCGTCGACGGGATACGACTCGACGACCAGGAGGGTGTCGAACAACGCTCCGAGCCCGGAGACCGCCTGGACCTCGGCGAGGGACAGGTATTGGTGGTCGAGGGTCGCCGTCTGCGCCCGGTGCAGGCGGGCCAGCAGGCCGCTCACCGTCTCCCCCGGCCGCAGCGCGACCCGGATCGGGACGGTGTTGATGAACAGCCCCACCATCGACTCGACGCCGGCGATCTCCGGCGGGCGGCCCGAGACGGTGGCGCCGAAGACGACATCCTGCCGGCCGACGGAGCGGCTCAGGGTGATCGCCCAGGCCGCATGCAGGACCGTGCTCAGGGTGACACCGTGATCTCGGCTCAGCTCGACGAGCCGCCGGCGGGTGCCCGGGTCGAGCGGTACCGCCAGGCGGGCGGGCGGAGCGGCGGCGGCCGACGGTGCCGGGGCGTCCGCACCATCGGTGGCGGTGGCGGTGGCGGTGAGCAGGGTCGGCTCGGTCAGGCCGTCGAGGGCCTCGCGCCAGACCGCGAGGGAGTCGTCCTTGTCCCTGCCGGCCAGCCAGGCCAGGTACTCCCGGTAGGGCCGGGGTGGTGCGCTGGGCGTCCCGGCGTAGAGGTCGAACAGGTCCCGCAGGAGCAGGGGGCCCGACCATCCGTCCAGGAGGATGTGGTGCGAGGTGATGACCAGCCGGTGGCGGTGCGGCCCGGTCCGGATCAGCAGGAAACGGATCAGCGGCGGTGCGTCCATCACGAACGGGCGGTCCCGTTCGGCGTCCACCAGCAGCTGCGCCCGCGCTTGCGCGGAACCGCCCGCCGCGGTCTCCGCCGCGGACGCGGCTGTCGGTGCGCTGGTCACGTCGGCGGTGGACCAGGGGACGGTGACCGTGCGCAGCACCACCTGCACCGCTCCGGTGGGAGCGGTGATGAAGGCCGTCCGCAGGTTGGCGTGCCGCTCGACCAGCGCCTGTGCGGCGGCGTGCAGGCGGGGTTCATCGAGATCCCCGGCCAGGTCGAGGATGGTCTGCACCGTGTAGGCCGCGTCCGTCTCGGCCAGCGCGTGGAAGAAGAGGCCTTCCTGCAGCGGCGCGAGGGGGAGGATCTCCTCGATGTTCGAACGGCTCACGGGGTGCGCCACCTCTCCTCGAAGGCGTCGAGCGTGCTCTGGTCCAGCGCCACCAGGGCCATGTCCGACGGGGTGTGGCCACCGCCGGCCCCGCCCGCGACATGGGTGGCGAGCGCGGTGAGGGCGTCCTGCCAGGCGGCGGCGAGAGCGTCGAGCTCGGCCGCGGTGAACAGCCCGCCGGGTGCGGCGAACGTCGCCCGCAGCACCGGGCCGTCCGCGGTGTCCTCGGTGAGCGCGGTGATCTCCAGCGGGGCCGCCGCGGCAGCCGAGGGGTCCTCGACTCCGGCCAGGTCGGCGAACTCGGCCGACTGCGTCCACGGGCCGCCGGCCTCGGTGCCGTCGGCCGCGGCGCCGCCGTAGCGGCCAAGGTAGTTGAAGACGATCTGCGGCTCGGGGGCCCGCGCCAGCTGCGGCGCGGTCCGCGGGTTGAGGACGCGCAGCAGCCCGTGGCCCAGGCCGTGGTCCGCGATCGCGCGCAGGCGTTCCTTCGCCGCCTTGACCAGGTCGCCCGCCGCCGGACCGCCGGCCAGCGCGTCGTCCAGGTCGACGCCGCCGACGGCCAGTTTCACCGGGTACCGCGTGGTGAACCAGCCGACGGTGCGCGACAGGTCGACGCCGGGCACCACCGGCTCCTCCCGCCCATGGCCCTCCAGCAGCACCCGGATGTCGGCCGCGACCCGGCCGCGTTCCCGGTTCCAGGCACCGACAGCCAGCCCCAGCCCGGCAAGCAGGACGTCGTCGACCCGGGCGAAGAAGGCCTCCGGGACGTCGGTCAGCAGCGACCGGGTGAGCGGCACGTCCAGCTCGCACCGCGCGGTGCGCACCGTCGCGGCCAGGTCGCGGGCCGGGTCCAGGGGCCGCGTTCCCAGCGGCGGTTCGTCGCCGGCGCCCATCTCCCGCCACAGCGGCAGCTCGGCGAGCCGCACGGGCTGGCGGGCCGCCTCGGTCAGGCCGAGCGCCCAGTGCCGGAACGAGGTGGCGGGCGGGCCGAGGTCCGGTTCCCGGCCGGCGGCCACGGCCTGGTAGGCGGCGGCCAGATCCGGGATGAGGATCCGCCAGGAGACGCCGTCGACGGCCAGGTGGTGGATGACGATCGAGAGCCGTCCCGGCGCGGTCCCGGCGTCGAACCACACCGCCTGGATCATCCGGCCGGCGGCCGGGTCGAGCCGGTCCGCCGCCGCGTCGGTCTCGGCGCGGACCAGCGCTGCCGCCGCGGGCAGGCTCCAGGCTCCGGTCGCCGGCGCGGCCTCGGCGGCAGCGTCGGCGGCAGCGACAGCGTCGACCCGACGTACCAAGGGAGCGCCCGACGCGGCCGCGTCCACCGGCGGGACGGTCAGAGTCCAGCCACCGTCGGCGTCCCGGCCGGTGACGGCACGCAGCATGGCGTGCTCACGGCACAGCCCGTCGACCGCGGCGCGCAGCGCGGCGAGGTCGAGGCCGGCCGGCACTGTGAGCACCGCGGCCTGGGCGAACCGCAGCCGCGGGCCACCGTCCCGGTCGAGGATCTCACGCATGATCGGGGTGAGCGGCACGGCGCCGACGGCGGCGTGCTGACGGGCGGCCGGCTCACCGTCGCCCCGCGCGGCCTGGGCGGCCTGGGCGGCCCGCGCGTCGGCGGCCGCCGCCAGCTCGGCGACGGTGCGATGGGTGAAGACGTCCGCCGGGGTGATCCGCAGCCGGGCCGCCCGAGCCCGGGCGACCAGCTGGATGGAGACGATACTGTCCCCGCCGAGGGCGAAGAACGAGTCGTCGGGACCCACCTGCGCCACTCCGAGCAGTCCCGCGATCAGCCCGGCGAGCAGTTCCTCCGTCGCCGAGCCGGCCGCCCGGCCGGTGCCGCGCAGGTCCGGCGCCGGCAGCGCGCGCCGGTCGACCTTGCCGGCGGGTGTCAGCGGGATGGCGTCCAGCCACTGGATGACCGTGGGCACCATGTGGTCGGGCAGCAGGCCGCCCAGCCAGGCGCGCAGCGCGTCACCGTCCGCCGGCTGCCCGTGTCCGGCGCCGGTGCGATCGGCATCGCCGGTGTGGCCGGTGTGGCCGGTGACGTAGCCGACCAGCAGGGTGGCTCCGCCGGCGGTGCGGTGGGTGACGACCACGGCCTGGCGGACGTCCTCGTGCTCCCCGAGCACCGCCTCGATCTCCTGCGGCTCGACCCGCATCCCGCGGATCTTCACCTGGTGGTCCGCGCGCCCGATGAACTCCAGAGTGCCGTCGGGGGCCCAGCGGGCGAGGTCGCCGGTGCGGTAGAGGCGGGCACCGGGCGTCCAGGGGTCGGCCACGAAGCGTGCCGCGGTCTGGCGGGGATCGCCGACGTACCCGCGGCCGAGTGGCAGGCCGCCGGCGTACAGCTCACCGGCGACCCCGACCGGCACCGGGCTGAGCGCCTCGTCGAGGACGTACAGGCGGGTGTTGGGGTTGGGCCGGCCGATACTCAGCGCGTCACGGGCGGCGGCGCCGCGGTAGATGTCGTGGCTGACGCCGATCGTCGCCTCGGCCGGGCCGTACCCGTGGTACATGACCGCGTCGAGGCGGGCCCGGAACCGCGCGAACAGCTCGGGGGTGAGGGCCTCGCCGCCACACCACACATGGCGCAGGGTGCCGGCGGCGGCGTCGATGCCGGGCAGGGCCAGCAGCATGTCGAGCATGGAGGCGACCAGGTAGGTGAACGTCACCCGGTGCCGGACGATCGTGTCGAGCAGGTAGTCGACGTCCCGCTCGCCGCCGGGTCGGGCGATCACCACCGTGGCGCCCGTGACCAGCGGCAGGAGGACCTCGTTGACGGAGATGTCGAAGCCGAGCGGTGCCTTGAACAGCGCCGCGTCACCGGGGCCGAAGCCGAGCAGCTCGCGTTGCCACAGCAGCCGGGCGGCGATGGCCCGATGGCAGATCATCGCCCCCTTCGGGGTGCCGGTGGAGCCCGAGGTGTAGATGACGTAGGCGAGTCCGTCCGGGTCCAGCGGCGCGACTGGCACCGGTGCCGGCGCCGGCGGCAGGTCGCCGACGAGCAGGACGGGGACGTCCAGTTCGTCGGCGTCGGGCAGCCCGGTTCCGGTGGCGCTGACAACGGCGCGCAGCCGGGCACTGCGGTGGATGTCGGCGATCCGCCGGGTGGGCCACGCGGGTTCCAGCGGGACGAACGCCGCGCCGATCCGCCCGATGGCGAGCAGCGCCGCGACGAGGTCGGCGGACCTGTCGAGGTGGACGCCGACGATGTCCTCGGTGCCGATCCCGCGGGCCGTCAGCGCGGCGGCGACGGCGTCGACGCGCCGGTCGAGCTGCGCGTAGGTGAGCCGGTGGGTACCGTCGATGACCGCCGGTGCGTCCGGGGTGCACGCGGCCTGCGCCGCGAACAGGCCGGGCACCGTGTCGTCGCACAGCGGCGCGGCGGTGTCGTTCCACTCGACGAGCAGCCGGTGACGCTCGGCGCCGTCGAGGATGTCGAGGCCCGACAGCGTCGTCCCCGGTGCGGCGGCGAGCGTGCGCAGGATCCGCGTCAGGCGTTCGGCCAGCCGCTCGACGGTGGCGGCGTCGAACAGGTCCGCGTCGTACTCGACCGCTGCGTCGTAGCCGCCGTCGGGCGTCGGGGTGAAGGAGAACGCCAGGTCGAACTTGGCGCCGGCGGTCTGGTCGCCCGCGTGGTCGCCGCCGGGGCCGCCGTCGGTCAGCGGCGTGACGTCGAGCCCGGGCAGCCCGGTGGCCGCGCCGCCGGCGACCCGGAAGTCGACCATGACCTGAAACAGCGGATGCCGCCCGGCGGCCCTCGCTGGGTTGACCGCGTCCACGACCCGGTCGAAGGGCGCGTCGGCGTGCGCGTACGCCCCCAGTGCCGTCTCCCGCACGCCGAGCAGCAGGTCACGCAGGGTCGGGTCGCCGTCGAGCCGGGCCCGCAGCACGACGGTGTTGACGAAGAAGCCGACCAGGTCCTGCAGCGCCTCGTCGGACCGGCCGGCGGACAGCGCGCCCAGCGGGATGTCCCGGCCCGCGCCGAGCTTGTGCAGCAGCACGGCCACCGCGGTGGTCGCGGTCATGAACTCGGTGGCACCGGTGTCCCGGCCCAGCGCCCGCAGGTCCGCCACGACCCGCGCGGGTACCCCGAACCGCGTCACGCCGCCACGGTGGGACGTCTCCTGCGCGCGGCGCGGGCGGTCGACCGGCAGCCCGATCTCGTCGGGCAGGTCGGCGAGGGTGTCCGTCCAGTAGGCCAGCTGCCCGGCGAGGATGCTGTCAGGGTCGGCGGCGTCGCCGAGCAGGTCACGCTGCCACAGCGTGTAGTCGGCGTACTGGACGGGCAGCGGCGCCCACTGCGGGGTGTCGCCCGCCGCCCGGGCCGCGTAGGCGGTGCCCAGGTCGCGCAGCAGCGGGTCGGTGGACCATTCGTCGCCGGCGATGTGGTGCAGCACCAGGGCGAGCACATGATGGTCCGGTGTGAGGCGGAACAGGTGCAGCCGCAGCGGGGGCTCGGTCTCCAGATGGAACGGCCTGCCGACAGCCTCGGCCACCAGCCCGGCCAGCGTCCCGGGCGCCGCGTCGACAACGGTCACCGCGGCCCGGGTGTCGGCCAGGATCCGCTGGTAGGGCGTGCCTGCCTCGTCGGGGAAGACTGTGCGCAGGGTCTCGTGCCTGGACACGACGTCGTCGATCGCGGCGGTGAGGGCCTCGATGTCGAGCCCTCCGCGCAGCCGGGCGACGAACGGGATCGTGTAGGTGGCGGACGGTCCTTCGAGCCGGTCCAGGAACCACAGCCGCTGCTGCGCCGCCGACAGCGGCAGGCGCTCGGGCTCCCCGTCCCCGGCGAGCTGGGCGGGCCGGGCACGGCGCAGCAGAGGTGGCCGGCCAGCCGAGGGCCGGCCGGCGTCCAGGGCCGCGGCGAGACCGGCGACGGTCGGGCTGTCGAACACCGTCCGGACCGGTATCTCGGCGCCGGCCGCCGAGCGGAGACGGGAAATGAGCCGGGCGGCGAGCAGAGAGTGCCCGCCGAGGGCGAAGAACGAGTCGTCCAGCCCCACCTCGTCGACACCGAGCAGCTCACCGAACAGACCGGCGACCAGGCGCTCGGCCGCCGTGCGCGGGATGCGCCCGCCGCCGGCCGCACCGCCGGCGAAGGTGGGTGCGGGCAGGGCCCGGCGGTCCAGCTTCCCGTTCGGCGTCGACGGAAACTCCTCCAACACCAGCACCATCGACGGCACCAGATACTCCGGCAACCGCTCCGCCACCGCCGCCCGCAGGGCGACCGGATCCAGATCCCAGCCCGGCAGCCCGGCCACATAACCGACCAGCCGGGTGATCCCACCATCGGTCCTCGCCACCACCACGGCCTGGCTCACCCCGGGCAGCCCACCCAGCACCGCCTCAACCTCACCGGGCTCCACCCGATAACCACGAATCTTCACCTGATCATCGGCACGACCCAGATACTCCAGACTGCCATCCGACCGCCACCGCACCACATCACCCGTGCGATACAACCGCCCACCCGAACCAAACGGATCGGCGACAAACCGCGACGACGTCTCCCCCGACCGCCCGACATATCCCCGGGCGACGCCCGCACCACCGACATAGAGTTCACCCACGACCCCTACCGGGACGGGGCGCAGCGCTCGGTCGAGCACGTAGACGTTGTCCCCCGCCACCGGCCGGCCGATATGCGGCGCCACACCCGCCTCGATCTCCGTCCACGTCGCATCCACCGTGCACTCCGTCGGACCATAGAAATTCAGCCCCCACACCCCCACCGCAGCACCAAGCTGCTCCCACAACCGCGAACCCACCGCCTCCGCACCCGTCGCCACCACCGACGGCACCCAACCCCCCGAAAGAAGCCCATCCCCCACCAGCAACTCCAACAAAGAAGGCGGCACATCCACAAAATCAACCCGCTCTCCCCGGACCAGCCGAACGATCCCCGCCGAATCCCCCATCAGCGCATCCGGCAGAACATGCATCGCATGCCCCGACAACATCCACACCAACGGATCCAACGAACCATCAAACGCAAACGACAGAACATTCAACACCCGCAACCGCCTACCCCCCACCGCAGCCACCGCCCGCTCCACCACCGCCCCCCGATGCGCCAACACCAGATTCACCAACCCCGCATGCGTCCCCACCACACCCTTCGGCCGACCCGACGACCCCGACGTGAACACCACATACGCCGCCGCATCCCCACCCACAGAAACCCTCGGAACAGCACCCACACCAGAATCATCAGCCGGCCAGGAAGCCGGCTCATCCATCAGGACAACCGGACCCGAAAACCCCTCCAGACACCCCGAAAGCTCCGACACCGACACCACCACCGAAACCCCGGCCTCACCCAGCACCGCACCCACCCGACCCGCCGGAGCACCCCCATCCACCGGCACGAACACACCCCCCGCCTTCCACACCGCCACCATCACCACCACCACATCCACACCCCGCGGAAGAACCACCCCCACCCGCGACTCAGCCCCCACACCAAGAACCCGCAACACACCCGCCAACCGACCCGCCAAACCATCCACCACACCAAACGACAACGACCTACCCCCACACACCACCGCCACCTCGGCAGAACCCCCGGCCACCACGGCATCCCACACATCGAGAACCGACGGGAAGCCAGTGGTAGGCGAATCGTTGGCAGCCTTCGGCACGAGCAGGGAATGCTCACCGGAAGCCGGGCGTGGTCCCAGCTCAGGCCGCGCCGCGGCCCTGCCGCTCCATTCGTCCAGCAGAAGCTGACGTTCGGCGGCGGTGAGGACATCCACCGCCGCGAGCCGTGCGTCGAGGTGGCCCGCGAAGAAGGTCAGCGTGTCCAGGATGCGGCGCATCGTCGCGCGCACCGCATCGGCGGTGAACACGTCGGTGCGGTATTCGAGCTTGATGCGGATGACGTCCGCGTCCGGCATCAGCATCAGGGTGAGGGGGTAGTGCGTGTAGCCGCGTGACCAGCCGACCTCGGCGGTCAGCCCGCCGCTGCGCCCGGCGTCGAGCAGGTCCGCGGTCTGGAGCGGGAAGGTCTCGAAGACCATGAGGGTGTCGAACAGCCGCCCGGCCGGCACCCCGGTGACCTGCTGAACCTCGTTGAGGCCCAGGTACTGGTGCTCGAGGACTGTCGTCTGCGCCTGCTGGAGGCGTTCGAGCAGCGCGCGCACGGTGTCCGCGGGCGACCAGTGCACCCGGGTCGGAACGGTGTTGATGAACAGTCCCACCATCGACTCGACGCCGAGGATCTCCGGCGGGCGGCCGGAGACGGTCACGCCGAACACGACGTCGTCGCGGCCGGACATCCGGCCGAGCACCAGGCCCCAGGCGGCGCTGAGCAGCGTGTTGAGCGTGACCCCGCAGGCCCGGGCGGCGTCGCGAAGGCGTGCGGCGAGCTCCGCCGGGATGACGTCGATCACCTCGGCGGGGAACACGGTGGGGTCGCGCAGGTCCGGGCCGGCGAGCAGGGTCGGCTCGTCGACCCCGGCCAGCACCTGCGCCCACGCGGCGCGCGAGGCCTCACGGTCGCGCCGGTGCAGCCAGGCGAGGAAGTCCCGGTAGGGGCGCGGGCGGGCGAGCCCGGTCCCGGTCCCGAGGCCGGCGCCCGAGCCCGAGCCGGAACCCGAGCCGGCGGACTCGTAGATCTGGAAGAGGTCACGCACGACGAGCGGGGTGGACCATCCGTCCAGGACCAGATGATGGTTGGTGACCACCAGCCGGTGCTCGTGCGCGCCGAGCCGGACGAGGGTGAGCCGCAGCAGCGGCGGCTCGGCCAGGTCGAATCCGGCCGTCCGGTCGTGCGCGAGGAACTCCTCCAGCCGGCTGGCCGGGTCCGAGCCAGCAGGGTCGGGGCCAGCTGGGTCGGGGGCGGTGAGGTCGAGCACGGTGAGCCGCAGCTCGACCTCACCGAGAACGACCTGCACCGGGTCGTCCCCCTCGTCGGGGAAGGCGGTGCGCAGCACGGGGTGCAACGCGAGCAGCTCGCGCGCCGCCGCGCGCAGCCGGGCCAGGTCGAGCGGCCCGCGCAGGTCAACGACGAGCTGCACGGAGTAGAAGTCGACCGCGCCGGCGTCAAAACGCGCGTGGAAGAGCAGGCCCTCCTGCAGCGGCGACAGTCCCAGCACCTCGGCGAGCGCGGGATAGCGGGCCTCCCAGCGCTCGACGTCGGCCTGCGTCGCGCGTACCAGGGGCAGGTCGGACGGGGTCCGCCCACCCGCGCCCCGGCTGTCGACCTCCTCGGCCAGCGCGGCGAGGGTCTCGATCCATCGCTCGGCGAGTGCCGTCACCTCGTCGTCGGTGAACAGCCCGGCCGGGAACTGCAGGCGCAGCGCGAGTTCGGGACCGTCCGCCCCGTCGCTCGCCGCGACGTTCGTCACGAGCGCCGCCGCCGCGGGGAGCTCGGGGTCGGCCGCGGGTGCCACGCCCCCGAAGGAGATCCCGGCGAATCCGAGCTGTTCCACCGGATCGACTGATGCGGCCGGTCCCACCGGGCCCACGAGGCCCCCGTCGACGCGCCCGACGTAGTTGAACAGGATCTGCGGTTCGGGATGACGGGCCAGCTCGGCGTCCGCGCCGGCGAAACGGAGCAGGCCGTAACCGATCCCGTTGTCCGGAATCGCGCGCAGGTGTTCCTTGACCCGCTTGACCATGGCGGCGGCCGCCACCCCGCCGGCCGCCGTCCCACCGGCCGGCGCCGCCGTGAGGTCGAGTCCGGAGGTGTCGAGCCGCATCGGGTACTGGGTGGTGAACCAGCCGACCGTGCGGGAGATGTCCGCCCCGGGCAGGACCTGCTCCTCGCGTCCATGCGCCTCGATCGTGACCACGGTCGCCGCCGCGGGCACGCCACGCGCGGCCCGCCACCGGGCGACCGCGACGCCGAGCGTGGCGAGCAGGACATCAACGGTGCTGGCGTGGAACGCGCCCGGTACCGTGCCGAGCACCGGACCGGCGACCTCCGCCGGGACGCTCAGCGAGACGGTCCGCACGGTCGCCCGGGTGTCCCTGCGGTGGTCGAGCCGCCGCGCGCCGAGCGCCGGCTCCGGATCGGCGAGAACCGCTCGCCACAACGGCAGTTCGGAGGTCCGCGCCGCGGCGAGCCGGTCCAGCCGTACCGCCCATTCCCCGAACGCCGTCCCCACCGCAGGCGGGCCCGGCAGGTCCGGCAGGTCCGTGCCAGGTTCCGCGTCCGCGGTGGCGGCGACCGTGGGAAGCCCGAGGGCGGTGGCGAGGTCCTCGGCGAGTATCCGGCAGGAGTAGCCGTCGGTGGCGAGGTGATGACAGGTCAGCAGCACCGCACCGGGACGCGCGGCGCCGGCGTCGAACCAGGTCGCCTGCACAAGCACACCGGCGCTGCGGTCCAGCCTGGCGACGGCGGCGGCGTGCTCGCGGCGGAGCAGGTCCGCCGCGCCCGCGGCCGGCAGGTCCACCCGGTGCAGCACCTGCTCGGCGTCGACGGACCCGACCGGACGCATCGAGAGCCGATGAACGGGCTGCGCCGGGGCCTCGGCCGCGGACCCGACCGTGGTCGCGCCGGCCGGCCCGCCGGTCGTGGTCAGGGTGGCCCGCAGCATGTCGTGCCGGTCGAGCAGCATCTGCACGGCCCGGCGGATGCGCGGGTGGTCCGCTCCGGCCGGCGTCGCCACCAGCACCGCCTGGGAGAACCGTTCGAAGGGACCACCGCGGGCGAGGAACGCCCGCATGATCGGAGTGAGGGGCAGCTCGCCGGCCCCACTCGACACGGCCTCGAGCGCCGGGTCGGCGGCAGCCGCCGTGCCGGATCCGGTCGTGGCCACGCCAGCCGCACCCACCCCGGCGGGATCAGCCACAGCCATGGCGGCGGCGTCCGCCGCGGCGGCGAGCTCGGCGACGCTGCGCAGCTCGAAGACCTGCCGTGGGCTGATCGCCAGCCCGGCGGCACGGGCCCGCGCGACGAGCTGGATGGACATGATGCTGTCCCCGCCGAGCTCGAAGAACGAGTCGTCTGCTCCGACCACGTCCCGGCCGAGGACCTGTGCGAACAGGCCGGCGAGTACGCGTTCGGTGCCCTCGGCGGCGAGCCGCCCGGCCGGTTGGGCCGCGGTGAGGTCCGGCGCGGGCAGTCCGCGGCGGTCCAGCTTCCCGTTGGCGGTCAGCGGCAGCGCGTCCATCGCGACCAGCACCGCCGGGACCATGTGCTCGGGCAGCCGTCCGGCCAGGTACTTCCGGATCAGCGCGACGTCGACCCCACCGACACCGCCACCGACAGCGCCGCCACCCACACCGGCACCGACCACGTATCCGGCGAGGTAGGCGCCGCCGGGGCGGTCGGTCCGCACGGTGACCGCGGCGGCGGCGACGCCCGGCGCGCCCGCCAGGGCGGACTCGATCTCGGCCAGCTCGATCCGGAAGCCACGGATCTTCACCTGGTCGTCGGAGCGCCCCAGGTATTCCAGCTCGCCGCCGGCGCTCCACCGGGCGAGGTCACCGCTGCGGTAGAGGCGCTGCCCGGTGGGACCGAACGGATCGGCCACGAAGCGGGTCGAGGTGAGTGCCGCCCGTCCCAGGTAGCCACGGCTGACCTGCGGGCCACCGAGGTAGAGCTCACCGGCGGTGCCGACGGGCACCGGGCGCAGCGCGCCGTCGAGCAGGTGCACGGTGAAGCCCGCCAGCCCGCCCCCGATAACACTGGACGACGAGCCGAACGCCGCCGCCGTCAGCTCGCGGTAGGTGACGTGCACCGTGGTCTCGGTGATCCCGTACATGTTCACCAGGCGCGGGCCCCGCGGATGGCGGGCGTGCCACCCGGCGAGCCGTGCCGGGTCGAGGGCCTCCCCGCCGAACACCACGGTCCGCAGCGCCAGCCCCGGCGTCGGCGCCTTCGCACCGTCCGCCGTAGGTGCGCCGCCCGCTGCGTATGCGCCGTCCGCGCCGGGCGCGGTTCCCGCCAGGTGTTCGGCGTCGGCGGCGGCAAGCTGGTAGAAGGCGGACGGCGTCTGGCTGAGCACGGTCACCTGGTGCCGGACGAGCAGCTCCCGGAAGTCGGCGGGGGACCGCGCGACGTCGTGCGGGACGACGACGAGCCGGCCGCCGGACAGCAGCGGCCCCCAGGTCTCCCAGACCGAGAAGTCGAACGCGAACGAGTGGAACAGCGTCCACACGTCGTCCGGGCCGACGTCGAACAGCTCCCGCGCCGCGGTGAACAGCGCGACGACCGACCGGTTCGGGACGACGACGCCCTTGGGTACGCCGGTGGATCCCGATGTGTAGATGACGTACGCGACCTGCTCGGACCGCCCTGGCCCGCCCGGCCGCACGGGCCGCACCGTGGACGTCGCGTCGTCGGGCGCGAGGCGCCGCGGCTCCTGACCGGGCAGCACGTGGCCGGGCAGCACGTGGCCGGCTTCGGTGAGAACGGCCACCGGCTGGGCGTCGCGCAGGGTGAAGGCGATCCGCTCGGTGGGGTAGGCGGGATCGATCGGCAGATACCCGGCGCCCGTCTTGAGCGCGGCGAGCGCACCGATGACCAGGTCGACCCCGCGGGGCAGCAGCAGCGCGACCAGCTTCTCCGGCCCCGCGCCAAGCGCGACGAGCCGCTGCGCCAGCGCGTTCGCACGCTCGTCGAGCTCGCCGTAGGTGACACTCCGTGCGCCGCTTTCGACGGCCACCGCGCCCGGGTCGCGGTCAACCGCCGCCTCGAACAGGTCCGCGATCGTGGTGTCGGCGACGTCAAGCGGGCCGGCTTCGAGGGCGCGGCGCGCCGCACCGGTGAGCTCGTCCGCCGACAGCGCGTCGACGGTCGCCACCGCGGCGTCGGGCGCGGCGACGATCGCGGTGAGCACCCTTGTCAGGCGGGCGAGCAGCTGCCGGGCCTCGTGCTCTCCCCCACCGAGCCCACGCGGGAGGTACTTCAGGGTGATCTCCAGGCCGCCGGCGGTCGGCATCACCATCAGCGTCAGCGGATAGTGGGTGGAGATCGGGCGCTGGACCCGCGTCGCCCGCAGACCGCCGGCGCTCAGCGCATCGTCGATCGCCGTGCCGTCGAACGGGAAGGACTCGAACACCAGCAGGCTGTCGAAGATCTCACCGGTGCCGAAGCCGAGGGCCTGCTGGATCTGGGCCAGCCCGCTGTGCTGGTGGTCGAGCAGATCGGCCTGCTCGAGCTGGATCCGGGTGGCGAGCTGCGCGACCGTCTCGGCGGGCCGCAGGCGCACCCGTACCGGCAGCGTGTTGATGAACAGCCCGACCATGGACTCGACACCGGCGAGCTCCGGCGGCCGTCCGGACACGGTGGCGCCGAAGACGACGTCGTCCCGGCCGGTCGACCGCCCCGCCAGCATCCCCCAGGCCAGCTGGAACAGCGTGTTGAGAGTGACCCCGAGGGTGCGGGCGGTCCGGGCGAGCGCCGCGGCCAGGTCGGTCGGCAGCAGCTCGACGATCTCCTCGGGCAGCACGGCCGGCTCGCCGGCGGCGGCGGGCACCAGGTGGGTCGGCTCGGTGACCCCGTCGAGCGCTGCCCGCCAGGCGTCGAGCGCCGCCGCGGCGTCCTGCTCGGCGAGCCAGGCCAGGTGGTCGCGGTAGGGCCGGGCGGTGGGCAGCGCCGGTGCCGAACCGTCGGCGGCGTACAACGCGAACAGGTCGCGCATGAGCAGGGGCGTCGACCAGCCGTCCATCACGACGTGGTGGTTGGTGAGGACGAACCGGTGCCGCTCGGGGCCGAAGGTCAGCAGCATCGCCCGCAGCAGCGGGGGCCGGCGCAGGTCGAACCGCCGCCGGCGGTCGGCCGCGAGGAGCTCGGCGGCCTGCTGTTCACCGCGGGTGATGTCGACCTGGGACCAGGGGATCTCCGCCGACCGCAGCACGATCTGGACCGGCTGGCCGACCTCCAGCACGAAGCCGCTGCGCAGCGCCGAGTGCCGGGCGAGCAGCGCGTTCGCGGCGCGGCGCAGTCGGGCCGCGTCCAGCGGGCCCTCCAGGTCGACGACAAGCTGGGCGACATAGACGTCGACACCGCCCTGGGCACCATCGTCGACCCGGCACCCGGCACCGCCGTCCGCCTGGGCGGCGGCCTCGCGGCCCTCCGCACGTGTGCCGTCGTCGGTGAGCAGCGAGTGAAACACCAGGCCCTTCTGCAACGGGGACAGCGGCAGGATGTCCTCGATCGCGGAGTTACCAGTGCTCACGTCGTCCTCCACATCGCCTCAAGGGCGTCGAGCTGGTCCTGGTTCAGCGAGACCAGGGAAAGATCGGAAGGTGTGCGCCCGCCGGCGCCCGCGCCGGTCGCGTGCCGGGCGATCGCCCCCAGCGCGTCACGCCACCGGTGGGCGAGGTCCGTGACGCCGGTGGCGTCGAAGATGCCCTCCGCATACATCCAGTGCGCCCTCAGCCGGGGGCCCGCGGCGGTCTGCTCCGCGACCGCGTTGACGACCAGGCCGGCGGGCAGGGGCATGTCCGCCCCGTAGGCAGCGTCGAGACCGGCGGCCTCGACGCGCCACCCCTGCGCACTCGGCGCTTCGAAGCGCCCGAGGTAGTTGAACCCGACCTGTGGGACGGGACGGGCGGCGAGGCCCGGCTCGGTGCCCGGGTGCAGGTGACGGAGCAGGCCGTAGCCGATGCCGTGGTCCGGCAGGGACCGCAGGTGCTCCTTCACCCGCCGCAGGACCGCCCCGGCGGACGGACCCGCGGCCAGCGCGTCGGCCAGGTCGATGCCGGTGGTGTCCAGGCGCACCGGATGCTGGCTGGTGAACCAGCCGACGGTGCGGGACAGGTCGCTGCCCGCCACGGCCTCCTCCTGGCGCCCGTGGCCTTCGAGCAGCACCAGCGCGCTGCGCCCCGCCGCGCGGCCGGCCGCGTCGCCACGGCCGGCCGTCCAGGAGGCCAGCGCCAGCGCCAGCGCGGCGAGCAGCACATCGTCGACGCCCGCGAAGAACGCCGCCGGCACCGAGGTCAGTACCGGCCCGGCGACGTCGGGGTCGACGTGGACGGTGATCGTCCGGACGGTCGACCAGGTGTCGAGGGCCGGGTCCGCGTGACGCCGGCCCAGCAGGGCATCCGGGCCCGCGAGCACCTCGTGCCACCGCGCCGCCTCGTCGGCACGGGCGGCGGCCGCCCTCGTCAGCCCGGCGGCCCAGGTCCGGAAGGAGGTCGCCACCGGCGGAAGGCCGGTGGACGCGCCCATCGCCGCGGCCTGCGCGGCGGTGGCGAGGTCGGCGACGATGATCCGCCAGGACACCCCGTCCACCACCAGGTGGTGGGCGACGAGCAGCAGCTTCGCCGCGGCGGTCGGGCCCGCGTCGAGCAGCACCGCCTGCAGGACGCGCCCCTGCGCCGGCGCGAGCCGGGACGCGGCCTCGGCCAGCTCGGCGGCTGTCCGGTCAGCGACCGTCCGGTCAGCAGCCGCCCAATCGCCCGCGGCCGGGTCGACGGTGACCCGGCGCAGCACCTCCGCCGCCCGCACCGATCCGACCGGGCGGACCGTCAGCTCGACGGGGTCGCCGGATCGGTCCAGCTGTGCCCGCAGCATGTCGTGCCGGTCCAGAAGAGCCTGCAGCGCCTGCTCCAGTACGCCGTCCGGCGGTGGCTGCGGGAGATCGACGACGACGGACATCCGGTGGGCGTCGCCGAGCGGGCCGCGGTCGGCGAACGACCGCATGATCGGTGTCAGAGCGACCGGGCCGGTCCCTGCGGTGTCCCCCGCAGCGACGGCGGCACTGCCCACCCCCACGCCGCCCGCCCCCGCGCCGCCCGGGCCTGCACTGCCTGCCCCTGTACCGCCTGACCCTGCGCCGTCCGGCACGGCGGTGGCCGCGGCGGCCAGGGCTTCGACGGTGCGGTGCGCGAAGACGTCCCGGGGGGTGAACCGCAGACCGGCCGCACGGGCCCGGCTGACCAGCCGGATCGCCAGGATGCTGTCCCCGCCGAGCTCGAAGAACGACTCGTCGAGCCGCGCCGACGGCACGCCGACGATCTCGGCGAACAGCCCGGCCAGGGTCTCCTCCGCGGCGTTGGCGGGTTCCCGGTCCGGCACCGGGCCAGCCACTCCCGCCGGGTCCGCTGGGTCCGCCGCGCCCGCGCCCGCGCCCGCGCCGGCGCCGGCGCCGGCGCCGAAGCGGGGCGCTGGCAGCGCGCGCCGGTCGACCTTGCCTGACGGCGAGAGCGGGAGGGCGGGCAGGAACGTCAGTGTCGCGGGCACCATGTGGTCGGGCAGCACCGCCGCGGCGTGTGCCCGCAGGCCGGCCGGGTCGGGCTCCGCGCCGTCCGCCAGCACCAGGTACCCGGCCAGGTAACGGCCGCCCGGCCCGTCAGTGCGCGCCGCGACGGTGGCCTGGGCGACCCCGGGGTGGCCGAGCAGCACCGACTCGATCTCACCGAGCTCGACCCGGTAGCCGCGGATCTTGACCTGCTCGTCCACCCGGCCGAGGAACTGCAGCGCGCCCGTGGGGAGTCGCCGCATGAGGTCGCCGGTGCGGTAGAGCCGTGCGCCGGGCGGGCCGTACGGGTCGGCGACGAAGCGGGTGGCGCTCAGCCCCGGTCGGTTGAGGTAGCCGCGGGCGAGCTGGCTCCCGCCGAGGTAGAGCTCGCCGGCCACGCCGACCGGCACCAGCCGTAGCCCTTCGTCCAGCAGGTGGCCGACAGTGTTGTCCACCGGTACGCCGACCGGCACGGCACCCGCCAGCTCGTCCGTGACGGGGTGCAGCAGGGCCCCGACGGTCGTCTCGGTCGGGCCGTACTCGTTGATGACGGCGAACTGCTCGTCCGCCGGCCGGGCCCACTGCCCGAGCGCCTCGCCCCTCAGCTCCTCGCCGGCGATCACCAGGGTGCGCGGGCCCTCGGTGGCGAACCGGACCTCGGGCAGCAACGGGAGATGGCTCGGTGTGATCTTCAGGAAGGTGGCGGCGCCCTGGGCGCGGGCGATGGCGTCCGGTGAGTCCTCGCACAGCTCGACCGCGCCGCCGCAGGCCAGCGTCGCCAGCAGCGGGGTCACGGAGAAGTCGAACGAGATCGACGAGTGCATGAGCGTGTGCCCGGCCAGCCCGGGGAAGCACCGCACGGCCCAGTCCAGGTGGTTCGCCAGCGCGCGGTGCGCGACGACGACCCCCTTGGGGACGCCGGTCGACCCGGAGGTGTAGATCACGTACGCGGGGTGGTCCGGCAGCAGCGGGGCCGTCCGGTCGGCGTCGGTGACGTCGTGGTCGGGCAGCCCGGCAAGCCGGCTTCGGGTGTCCTCGCTGTCGAGGAGCAGTGCCGTGAGCCCGGGAACCTCGGGGAGGGTGCCGACGTCCGCGGACCTGGTGATCAGCAGCACCGGGCGGGAGTCGGTGAGCATCCGGCTCACCCGGTCGGCGGGGTAGCCCGGGTCGACCGGAACGTAACAGGCGCCGGCTCTGGCGACCGCGAGCAGGGCGATCACCATCTCGGTGGACCGCGTCAGGCCGAGGGCGACCGTCGACTCGGGTCCGGCACCGTGCCCGGCCAGCAGTCTGGCCAGCTGGTTCGCGCGGCGGTCGAGCTCGCGGTAGCTGAGCCGGTCACCATCCGCGAGCACGGCCGGGGCGTCCGGTGTCGCCGCCGCCTGGGCCGCGACGCGCGCCGGCAGCAGCACGACCTCGCCGGCAGCGGCGTGGCCGGCGGTGCCGGGGGTGTCGGCGGGAGCGGTGGTCGGGGTGTTGGAGGGAGCGGTCGGCTCGGTGGTCGCGGTGTTGTTCCAGGCGACGAGGAGCTGGTGGCGTTCCTCGTCGCTGAGCAGATCCACGGTGTGCAGTGCCCGGTCCGGCCAGGTCAGTGCCAGGTCCAGGATCCGGTCGAGGTGGCCCAGCATCCGGGCGACGAGCTCGCGCGCGGCGTCGGTCCGCGGATGGTTCGCCTCGACGGACATCGCGTCGCTGTCGGTCTCCACCGCCAGGGTCAGGTCGAAGCGGGCGTCGTCGCCGGGCACCGGGCGCCGGTACGCCCTCAGGCCGACGGCGCGGAACGGGTCCAGCACCGAGGCCCGCAGCGAGAGCACGACGTTGAACAGGGCGGCGTCGCCGCGGGTCCGCTCGGGGTCCGCCGCGCGGCCGATGTCGTCGAGGTCGACGTCCTGGTGGGCGTAGGAGGCGAGGCAGACCTGCCGGGCCTGCGCGATCAGCTCGGCGAACGTCTCGGTGCCCTCGACACGCATCCGCAACGGAACGGTGTTGCCCAGGTAGCCGATCGCCTGGTCACCTCCGGGAAGATCCCGGTTGACCACGGGCACGCCGATCACCAGATCCCGCGCCCCGCCGTAGCGGCGCAGCAGCACCGCGACCGCGGCGAGCAGCACCATGAAGGACGTCGCCCCGGACTCACGTGCGCTGTCCCGGACCCGGGCGGCCATCCCGGCGCCCAGCGTGAACGTCTGGTCGGTGCCGCCGGCGGCCCGGTCGGTGCCGGTGAGCTCCGGCAGGATGAGCCGCTCCGGCGCCGGGGTGAGCGTTTCGCGCCAGAACTCCAGGCCCGCCCGCGGCGGCGGCGCTGGCGCCAGCGCGAGGTCGGCGTACTGCGGTGGCGGCGGCAGCACGGCGGCCGGGTCCTGCAGGAAGGCGACCAGCTCGCCGAAGAAGATCGTCGTGGTGCTGTCGTCCCAGGCGATGTGGTGGGCGACGACGATCATCGTGAGGGCGTCGGCACCGGTGCGGTAAAGGCCGATCCGCAGCGGTGAGTCAGCCGCCAGGTCGAACGGGGTCGCCGCGAGTGCCGTGCACAGCTCGCCGGCGCGGGTGGCGCGTTCACCGGCCGGAAGTCCGGTGAGGTCGATCTGCTCGACCCGTGGTGCCAGCTGCGGGTGGACGACCTGGCGCACGGCGCCGTCGTCACCCATCCGGTAGGTGGTGCGCAGGATGTCGTGGCGGGCGACGACGGCCGACGCCGCGGTGGCGATCGCCTCCGCGCGCACCGGTCCGGTGAGGTCGAGGGCGATCCGCACGTTGTAGCCGGTGGTGGTCGGATCCAGGTTCTGCAGCGACCACATCCGGCGCTGGCCGGCCGACAGCGGTCGGGCCGCCGGGGCGCTGCCACCGCCCGCGAGGCCGCTGCTGGCAACACCGCCGCCGGCACCGCCGTTCTCGGCACCGCCGCCGGAAAGGCCGCCGCCGGCCAGGCCCTGCGCGGCGAGCCTGCGCCGGGCCAGTGCACGACGGCGCGCCGCGGCCGAGTCCGTGGCTCCGCCACCGGGACCGGCCTGGCCGACCTGACGGCGCTGGCCGCCCTGGCTGGCCTCGCTGGCCTGGCCGCTCTGGCTGGCCTGGCCGCTCTGGCTGGCCTGGCCGCCGCCACGGATCTGGCTGACATCGCCGATCCGGGCCGGGTCAACGGTGCTGCTGTCGTCGGTGCTCACGCGGAGGCGCTCCTTGCCCTGCGAGACGGGCCACCAGGCCGCCTGATGATCTTTCCGATCGAGGTGGGGCGGCATCTTGTCGAGAAGGACGGTGCCGGCCCTGGCGGTGTCAGCCCGGGGCCCCGCCGTTGCGGTCGCGCGGTGTCCGCTCGATGAGGCTGGCGGGGCGCATGTCCGTCCACTGCGCCTCGATGTAGTCGAGGCAGGCCTGCCTCGACTCCGGCCCGTGCACGGCCCGCCAGCCCGCCGGGACCTGCGCGAACAACGGCCAGAGCGAGAACTGTCCCTCGTCGTTGAGCAGGGCGAGGAACTGGCCGTTCTCGTCGTCGAAAGGGCTGCCGGTCATGCCAGAAAGACCTCCGCACTCATGAGACAACTGAATTCGGGCAGGAAGAAGAGACCTCTTCGGCGCACACCGAGGAAGGAATGGCAAACAAAACACACGAGTGGAGAACAGGCACGACAGACAAAGAGCGAGGGTCGCCACCCGGTGATGTCCGGCCGCCGGGGTTACCGACGATCCGTCACGCGATCGGGCCAGGTCACCGACGGTGGGTCCACCTGGGCCCACACGGCCCGGCGCAGGCCTGGGAAGGTCGCGCTGGGCACCTCCCGTCGCCGGCAGCCGTTCCGATTAGGTAAGCCTTAACTAAGCTCCTACAAGCTTGTAGTCGATCGCTCGGTTTGTCAAGCTACCGACCGTGCCGACCTGACTCACACGGCCGTCCGGCGTACGCACAAAAAGGGCCGCCGGCCTCGGGGCCGGCGGCAGCGTTGATCGTGCGGCAGCGGTGAATCGTGCGGCCGGGAGCTACATTCCGGCGTGGACGAGCAGCTCGTGCAGATCGTAGGCACACTCGAAGGTCCACACGACGGTGCCGGCCGCGATGCCGAGCGGCAGGGCGAGCAGCCATCGCCGGTGGGCAGCGGGTGCCGCGAGGGCGGCCATCCGGCGCGGCACCACGCTGGGCGGGTAACCCATCGCCAGCAGGCCCTGGTGGCGCCGCCGTTGCCCGGCGCGGTCCTCCTCGGCGTCCAGGACCGCGACCGCGGCCCTGCCCAGCGCCCTCGCGACGTCGTCACGATCGCCCACGTCGCGGGCGGCCGCCTCGTCCGCTGCCCGCTCGACCAGGTACTCGACCTTCGCGACCATCGGCCACAGCAGCGGCTGGCCCAGCGCCGCGAGACGCACCATCCAGGTCAGCCGGTGGTGGCCGCCGGCCAGGTGGGCCCGCTCGTGGGCCACCACGGCGTGCAGCTGCCGGTCGTCGACGGCGCGCCGCATGCCCGACGTGACGACGACCCGCCCGGTACGCCCAGGCCGGGCCGGCACCGCGAAGGCCTCCACCCGGTCGTCGGCGATGATCGTGACCTCGCCATCGCCGGGCAGGCCGTCGACGGCCGCCCAGGCCGCGCGCAACGAGCTCTGGTAGCGGCTGCGGCCCACGACCACGGCGGCGAGCCCCACCGCCGTCCACACCGCCGCGAGGCCGGTCACCCAGGGAACGTGGGCCGTGTCCGCCCGCACGATCGCGGCCGACCAGCTTCCGACGCCCGCGACCCAGTGCAGCTCCGCGAGGGCCTTCAGCGTGAAGGCGAGGAGGTTGACCGCGCTCGCGAACGACACGACCAGGGCGGACCAGGCGAACGCCCGGGCAGCCGGCTCCGGCCTCATCCGCTCGGCGATCACCCAGGTTCCAACGAGGACCAACAGAGGTGCGATAACCACGGAAAAGGCGAAATGGTCAAACACCCGGACTCCTCGGGCTCTGGGACGCCTGGACCCCTGCGACGCGTGTACTGACTGACGGCGTACCCGGGAAATCGACACAACTGCCTTGCCCGGCTACCGGTTGGACCATACCCCGTCTATTCACGGCGGCTGCGGAGGATCCCAGCATTTGCCTGCAGCCCGGCCGACCACGGCGCACAAAAAAGGGCTCCGGGCATCCCCGACGGGTGGTCGGTGATGCCCGGAGCCTGGGCCTGGTGCGTACTCCCTGCACGGTGGCGGACCGTCCGCACGCGGCTGTCAGGACGGACAGCCGTCAGGGCGGCGAGCTCTCAGAACGGTCAGCTCTCCGGACGGACAGCCGTCAGGATGCGACGGTCTCCTTCGCAGCTGCCTTGTCCCCAGCGGCGGCCACAGGAGCCGGGGCCGCCGCTGCCGGGGCCGCGGGAGCCGGGGCCTGCGGCGCGGCGGCGGGTGCCACCGCCGGCGTGGCAGCGGCGGGATCGATGATCCGGTCACCGAGCACGGCCAGGTCGAAGGACTGCCGCGCCATCCAGAACCGCAGGAAGCCGGTCAGCGAGTACCGCAGAAACAGAGCGGCGCCGGCGACAGCCGCGGTGACGCCCCCCAGTCCCAGAGTGATCGCGTCCCGCTGGACCAGCGGGTCGCGGGTGCCGTGTGACATCGCGTAGGAGGTGACGGCCAGTGCCCCGCCCGCCACCATCAACACCACGCCCAGGCGCACCCACAGCTGTGGCCGGCCAGCCGCCGGGTCGGGGATCTTCAACTCCCCGAGCTCGCGGACGAAGCGGTCCGCGCGCGAGTCAGTCGTCATGTGGAACTCCCCAGATAGAGGGCGGATAGTTCGGCGCGCAGCTCGTCGGGGGCGCCCTCCCGTTGAACGCGGCCCCGCACCAGCACCGCCGCGTGGTCGGCGATGCCAAGCACCGCGGCGGCGAACTGCTCCACGACCAGGACGCCGACGCCGTGGCTGGCGATTTCGGCGACCTGCTCGTAGAGGCGGGCCACGACCAGTGGGGCGAGCCCCATCGACAGCTCGTCGAGCAGCAGCACGGCGGGGTCGGTGGCCAGGCCTCGGGCCAGCGCCAGCATCTGCTGCTCGCCGCCCGACATGCTGCCGGCGGGCTGGTTGGCCCGCTGCGCGAGGATCGGGAACCGTTCGAACGCGATGGTCTCGATCTCGTCGCGGGAGTGACCGGTGAAGGTCATCATCAGCAGATTGTCGCGGACGGACAGGTTGGGGAAGACACCCCTGCCCTCCGGGATCAGGCACACGCCGGCCCGCGCCAGATCACGCGGGTTGGCCCCGGTCAGGTCCCGCCCGCCGAGCATCAGCTGGCCGGACAGCGCCGGATGGGTTCCAGAAGCGACGTTCAGCGACGTCGTCTTGCCGGCACCGTTCGGGCCGAGCAGCGCGACCACCTGCCCGGCCGACACGCTCAGGTTCACCCCGTGCAGCACGGTGATCCTGCCGTAGGCGGCGCGGACGTCACGCAGCTCGAGCAGCGGGGGTGGCTGCGGCGCCGTCATCCCACCCGCCCCGCTCACACTGGTCATGCCGGTCATGCCGCGTCCCCCAGGTAGGCCGCGAGCACGAGCTCGTTGCGCCGGATCTCGTCGGGACGTCCGGAGGCGATGACCCTGCCCAGGTCGAGCACGTGCAGGTCGTCGCAGACGCTCATGACCAGGTCCATGTCGTGCTCGACGATCAGCACGGTGGTCCCCTCCGCGGCGAGCGAGCGCAGCAGTTCGGCGAAACGCTCGGTCTCCTCGGGGTCCTGGCCGGCGGCGGGCTCGTCGAGCAGCAGCAGCTTCGGCCGGGCGGCGAGCGCCCGGGCGACCTCGACGAGGCGGGCGACGCCGGTCGACAGGGTGTCGGCCGAGGTGTCCGCGAGCCGGGTCAGGCCGACCCGGTCGAGGATCTCGTCGACCAGCGCCGCGGCCTGGCGCCGGTGCGCGCCGAGCTCGGCGGCGACCAGCAGGTTGTCCCGCACGCTGAGGCGACCGAACAGCTCCAGCCGCTGGAACGTGCGGGCCAGCCCGTGCCGGCTACGCCGGGTGGGGCCCAGCCGGGTGACCTCGTGACCGTCGATGAACACCTGCCCGGACGACGGCCGGCGCAGGCCGGAGATCACGTCGAACAGCGTGCTCTTCCCTGCCCCGTTCGGGCCGATCAGGCCCGTGATGCGGCCCCCCTCGACGGAGATGGCGACGTCGCTGAGCGCACGCACCCCGCCGAAGGCGACCGTCACATCCCTAACCTCCAGCAATGCCACGGGCCAGCACCTCCTCGTCCTCCCGGCGCCACCCGCGGCGCACGCCCCACCATTCGACGGGGACGTCCGATGCGGTGGATCTGGCCTGCCGACCTTCCAGGGCCTGCGCGATGACCTGGGCGGCGACCAGCGCGAGCAGCGCCAGCCAAAAGGTCGTCCAGCCGTCCAGCACGTCCTGGAGCTGGAGCACCCACAGCGCCGCCAGCGCGATGCCGAGCACCCCCAGAACGGGCTTGTTGCGGCCCACCGCCTCGTAACCACTGCGCACCTCGGCGACCGCCCCGTCCGGGTTCTTGGAGAGCCCGAGACCGGCAAGGGCCGGCATGAGCGAGGTGAGGTTCTGCGCGAAGGTCCCCGCGGCGGCGATCACCGGGAAGGAGCCGCCCAGCGCCAGACCGGTGAACAGGCCGTTGCCGACCACGGTGAGACCACCGACGACCGCCACCAGGTACAGCGGGAGGCCCGCGACGAAACTGAACTGGTCGCCGCTGACCGAACGCTGCTGCATGCCGTACAGCGCACCGCCCAGACCGGCGATGCCCGCGGAGAGCGCGAAGACCGCCATCTTGGCCAGCAGCAGGTTGCCGCCGAGGGTGGCGTACGCCGCCTCGGAGTCGCGCAGGGCGATCAGCTGACGTCCGAAGCGACCGCGCCGCAGCGCCATCACCGCGATCGACGCCAGTGCCAGCCAGACGGCGGCGAACACCATCAGCTCGGAGCCGTCGTCGAGGTGCCAGCCGAACAGCGACGGCCCGGCGACGTCGACCGCCCCGCCGTCGAACAGCGAGATCTTCAGGCCTCCGATCTCGAACGAGGGCAGGGTGAAGATCCACCGGTCGAGGATGAACGCGAACGCGGTCGTGCCGAGCGCCAGGTACACGCCGGACAGCCGCAGCGCGGGCAGCGCGATCAACGCACCGACCACCCCGGAGACCACCACGGCCAGCGCGAGCGCCCACAGCTCCCCGTGCCCGCCCGCATGTGCCCAGACCGCCGCGCCGACACCGGCCACGCTGAGCTGGCACAGCGAGATCTGGCCCGCATAGCCCGCGAGCGGGATGTAGGACAGCGCGATCACACCGAAGGAGAAGATCTGCCCATAGCTGATCAGCTCACCCTCGCCGAGCAGCGAGGCGAGCACGAGGCCGAACACCACGATCGCACCGGCGAACAGCAGCGTCCCACGGACCGACGGCACCGGCACCGGGCGTGCCTTGGTGTCCCGGCCCCGCAGGCGCCGGTGCGGGAACACCAGCAGCGCCAGGAACAACAGCAGTGCGGGCGCCGCCAGCCGCAGACCGGGCAGGTACTGGTTCTGTGGCAGGTAGCCGGTCAGGTAGCTCTCCAGGCAGCCGACCACGATCGCGCCCACGAAGGTCAGCGGCAGGCTGCGCAGCCGGCCGAAGATCGCCGCCGTGTAGGCGCTGACGATCAGCAGCGACAGCTGGGCGGCGTCCAGGGTGACCGCCGGGGCGATGAGGATGCCGCCGATGGCCGCCAGCTGCGTGCCGAGGATCCAGGCGACCTTGTTCGCACGCACCGGGTTCGCCCCGGTGAGCCCGACCAGGGCCCGGTCGTCGACACTCGCCCGCATCTCGGCACCGACGCGGGTCCCGTAGAGCAGGACCCGCAGGCCGACGGCCACCACCACCGCCACGATCATGGTGATCGCCTGATGCCAGGTGATCGTGGCGGGGCCGAGGTCGATCGAGTCCGCGTTCTCGAAGAACTTCGGCAGCGACCGGGCTTCGTTCGGGTCCCAGACCCACCGTGAGACGGCGATCAGACCGCTGAGCATCGCGACGGTCATCACCAGCCGTTCGGCGTCGCCCAGGCCCTGCACCGGGCGCAGCACCAGGCGTTCGACCAGCAGGCCGAAGCCGGGCGCGAGCACCGCCAGGACAAGGATCAGCGCGAGCGGTACCGGCAGCCCCCAGCCCTCGGTGAGCTGCCAGTACGCGAACGCCGCCATCATGCCGGCCGCACCGTGCGCGAAGTTGAACACGCCGGTGGTGGTGTAGGTGAGCACCAGACCGCTGCCGATGACGGCATAGATCGCGGCGGTGCTCAGGCCCACAATCCCGAAGGTGAGGAACTGTTCCATAATTTACTGGAAGTCGCTCAGGCTCTTGCCGACGCTGGCCAGAGTGAGCGGTTTCCCGTAGTCGCCGGTGAACTTGATCTCCGGTGCGTCGCACCGGTAGAGGTCATCGGTGTCGGGCTTGAAGTCGGCGATCTCCCAGCCGTCCGCCTTCAGCTGCACGACGTCGAAGCACTTGATCGGGGCATCCGTCTCGGAGATGTCCACATCGGCCTGCAGGCCGCCGGCCGTCCAGTCGGTCTGCTCGCGGGCGGTGTCGTAGAGGCATTTGCGGGTGAGGTCGTCACCGCACTCCTGGGCCGACTTCGCGAAAAGCAGCCACGAGGAGAACGCGCGCAATGCCGGGAAGGTGATGTCGGCCTTCGGCGCGTACTTCTTGTACAGCTCCTCGACCTGCTCGAGGGCGGGGATGTCGTCCTTCGCCTCCAGCGGCGCCACGCCACTGAGGTCGGCGTAGTTGTTCTGGAAGGCGACCGCGTCGCCGCCGAGCTCCTGGAACGACGAGCCGTAGGCGTTGCTGTTCGCGTCGATCCAGTCGAGCTTGTAGTCGATCGACTTCAGCACCTGCTCCAGCTTCGCCAGGCTGCGGAAGTCACCCAGGAAGACCAGGCCCTTGACGCCCTTGCTCTTGATCGCCTGGGCGTAGGGAGTCCAGTCGGAGACGCCGACGGCCGGGTACAGGTCGTCGTAGACGACCGTGCCGCCCACCGCCTTCATCCCCTCGACGTTCTGGGCCCCGATGGTCTTGGTGACCGGCGAGTCACCGGAGATGAAGCCGATCGCGCCCGCCGAGTCCGGGTGGGCCTCCGTGATCAGCCACTTGTAATAGCCCACGTAGCGGGCGTACGAGTGGCCGGCACCGATCGCGTCGATCTGCAGGTCCGAACCGATGTTGTCGACCATGCTGGTCTGCGCCGGGATGTCCGGGAGCAGGCACTTCAGCCGCTCCTCCACACCGCCGGAGTCGAGTGCGGCGCCACCGCCCACAATGGCGAAGTCGTCGCGACAGGCCTCGATCATCCGCTGGCGGACCTCGAGCATCTTCGTGTCGCGCAGGTTGTAGACGATCTTGCGACCGTTGATGCCACCCGCGTCGTTGCACCACGAGGTGAAGACCTTCGCGGCGTCGTCGAACTCCGAGTTCTTGGTGAAACCGACATCACTGAAGACACCGACGTTGATCTCGCTCGCGGTGACGCCCTGAGCGGACGCGGTCTTCGCATCGCCCGACCCACAGACGTCCTTCAGGGAGCCGAAGTCGCCCGCCGCGGCGGAGGCGGCCTCGGTGGCCGGCGCGTCCTCGGCGCCTAACTCGCCGCCCCCGCTCCGGCCGCACCCGGCAGCGAACACGGACACCGCCGCAACGGCGGCGATGGCCGCGACAGTTCTACGCGGTTTCACGGAGTTCCTCCTCCTTGCTATCCCGATACGGCCGCAGACCGCCGCACCGCGCCAGCCCAGGCCAGGCCGCGTCAGGGCGCGGCGTCGCGGGCGGTGACGGTCGGTCCGGTCGGGTCCGGTCGGGTCCGGTCGAGCTGGGCATGGTGGAGCCGCCGAGCAGCACCGGGGACACACGAGCGCGCCCTCTCGCGTCGTCGGTCAGGGCAGGTCCGACGACAGCCCACGCGGTTCGATCATGGCGTGAGCATCGCTCGCGGTTTCCGGAAGGGATCTTCTCGGTGTGAGGAAACTATCGGCTCCCATCACGAGAATCAAACCCCAATCGTGTAGTGCCGACAGGCCAGCACCCAGGAGAGAGGCACCCTATGTGGGCACAGAAGGCCGGAGAGTCACCTGCCGGTCGGCCGGCAGGTGCCGACACCACCACACCCGCACACCGGCCGCCACGACCAACCCGAGGGCTAGCCGTTCGGCAAGCCACGCCCCGCCGATGCGGCATAGATCACCCACGTCGGCGGCCGATCCGCCGGGAGTCGGCGACAATGCGGCAATCTTGACTGCCACCGCTGGGATTCCAGCCACCTACCTGCGAGTCCGCACCCCACCACGGACGGCGCGAGCTCCGGGAGAATCTTCCGCGGGGCTGCGCCGACGGCCACCCTCGGCACCGATCTACCGGACGTCTTCCGCGACAGATGCACTCGAGGCCGGCGGCGTCAACGGCTACCCAAGGCGAAGTCGGCGCAACTCATCCGGCCGACCGCGACACCAACCAGTGGTGATGAAGTTCACACTGGCCACCCGAATCAATGCTCTCGCGTACGAGAACTACGTTTCCACTATCGGCACGGCCAGCTGGCCCGCGGGCGTGGTCGCGGGTCCCGTGGGCACGGCCGCAAGCCGACGATGAGTGAGGACGGGGAACTCGGCACGGACCGCCGCGAGCCGTGCCGGGTCGAGCTCCGCCCGCAGCATCCCCGCCGCGGTGTCACCACGGGCGAGGACCACACCCCACGGATCGACGACAAGGCTCGTGCCGGCCAGCTCAACACCGGAATGGCTGCCGGCCGCGTTGCAGGCGACCACGAAGACCTGGTTCTCGACGGCTCTGGCCCGCAACAGCAGCTCCCAGTGCTCCAGGCGGGCCATCGGCCAGGCCGACACGACCACGACCAGTTCGGCGCCGCCGTCGACGAGCAGCCGGAACAGCTCCGGGAACCGAAGGTCGTAGCAGGTGGCGACACCCAGGCCGCCCCACGGCGTGCCCGCCACCAAGACCTCGTCGCCGGCGGTGAGCAGTCGCGCCTCCGCCGACTGGTATCCGAACAGGTGGATCTTCCGGTACCGGCCACGGAGGCCGCCGTCCGGCCCGATCACCGCGGTGGTGTTGTGCAGCGCTCCGCTCTCGCCGCGTTCGACCAGGCTGCCGGCGACGAGATGGAAGCCGCGCCGCGCGGCCGTCGCACGCAACGCCGAGACTGCGGGACCGGCCAGCGCCTGGGCATCCGCCTCGTAGCGGTCGAAGTGGAAGTACCCGGTCGCCCACAGCTCGGGCAGCACGACCAGATCCGTCTCGTCCGGATCGAGGGCCTCCAACGCGGCCAGCACTCGTTCCGTCCTGGCTGGTGTGCTCTCCCCGTCCGGCGAGGCGACCTGCAGGAGCACGGCCCGCAGGGGCGGCGGGCTCGCCTGATCCGTGCTGACCACATCGGCTCCGTTCGCTCACGTTCCGCGGCCGACACCCTATGTTGATGGCCCAGCCGACCGACAGCGCGCCGGCGCCGGGCACCGCCGCGCCCCGGACCGGCCCGGCGAGTCCGGCGGTCATCAGTCGGACAGCATCGCCGGTTCCGGTGGAAACGCCGGAGATGGCAAAGTGGGGCCTATGTCAACACCACCCGGCTGGTACGACGATCCATCAGGGGAACCCGGCACCCGCTGGTGGGACGGCAACGCGTGGACCAGCCACACGCAGCCCGCGTCGCCGCCGCACCAGCAGGCCACCGCACCGGCACCGCTCGGGCCGGGGACCGCACCGGCGGGCCAGACGCCGGTCCAGCAGCAGCACCAGCAGCAGTATGGGCAGCAGCCGTACGGGCAGCCGCCGGCCCAGCAGGTTGCGGCGCAGCAGCCGCCGGGTGGCTGGGGCGGGCCGCAGGGCTACCAGCCTCCGCCCGTCCAGACCAGCGCCACACCGGAACGGATCCAGCGGCAGGTCCATGAGCGTGCCGGTGTGCACGTGCCCGCGCAGGGCGGCGGCACGTTGTTCAGCGAGCCCGTCCTTGTCGTCAACCAGAAGACGAAGCTCATCGAGCTGACCAACGAGTACGCCGTCTTCAACCAGCAGGGAACCCAGATCGGCTCGGTCGTGGAGGTCGGCCAGAGCGCGCTGAAGAAGGCCGTGCGGCTCGTCGGGTCGATCGACCAGTACTTCACGCACCGGCTGGAGGTGCGCGACACCGCCGGGGTTCCGCAGCTGGTGCTCACCCGGCCGAGGAAGCTGCTCAAGTCAAAGGTCATCGTGGAGCTGCCGGACGGCCGCGAGATCGGCCGCATCGCCCAGCAGAACGTCTTCGGCAAGATCCGGTTCAGCCTGGAGGCCGACGGCGTGAGCGTCGGCATGATCAAGGCCGAGAACTGGCGGGCGTGGAACTTCTCCATCGTCGACCAGACCGACACCGAGGTCGCCCGGGTGACCAAGACCTGGGAAGGCCTGGCGCGCACCCTGTTCACCTCGGCGGACAACTACGTCGTCCAGCTGCACCGCCCACTGCCCCAGCCGATGCTCAGTCTGGTCGTCGCCTCCGCGCTGACCATCGACACCGCGCTCAAGCAGGATTCCCGAGGCTTCAACTAAGCAGGTTCACCCCGCGGAGCAGGTTCATCCCGACCTGTTCCGGATGCCCTCGCCGCCCGCGGAGGTTCGGCGCGCCACCACGGCGCACCGAACCTCCGGCCGCCCTCAGGCGGTCTTCGCGTCGCCGAGCTCGAAACTGAAGCTGGTGCTGTCACCGTCAACACCGTCGACCGTGACGTTCACCGGGTAGCTGGTGGAGTCGGCCGGATCGGTGAGCGTGCACTGCAGGGTCGCTCCCGCCTTTGCCCGCAACGCACTCGGGCAGTCGACAGCGAGGTCGGTGCGGTCGAACTGGCTGCCGAAGTTCGTCATGATCTGCTGTTCGACCTCCTCCTCGCTGACGGCCGTCAGACCGACCAGGTCGAGCCCGAACTTCGTGTCCGCCCCGTCGACGGTGTTGACGGTGACGTTCACCGGGTAGGTCGTGCCATCCCCTGGATCTGTCAGCTGGCACTGCATCGTCGTGCCCACCTCGGCCCGCAGCGAGTCGGGGCAGTCGACAGCGGGATTCTGGCCCGGGAACAGCGCACCGAACTTCGCGACGATCTCCTGCTCGACGTCCCCCGAGGCCACCTCGCGCCCGCCCAGGGAGACCGAGCCCTCACAGCCCACCAGCAGCAGTGCGGCCAGCAGGCCGCCACCGACCACCGCGAACCGCGCCCCACGCCGAGTGGTCCGGATGTTCCCAGTCATTCCAGTCCCCTTCCCAGTCAGCCGAAACTCCCACCGGGATGGATTTCGGCATACGCCGGTCCGGCACCCACGCAGAATGCGCCGGACCGAACCGTCGAAGAATTCGCTGCCAACGGGGCGGAATTTTGACCGCGACCCCCACGCGGCGCCCCGTCGTCAAGGTAGCAGGAGATAAGAGGGGTTCAGCCGGTAAAACAATGTCACTACTGCGACAACGGCAAAAGGAAACCGGCAGCCGACATCCTCGCTGTCGGCTGCCGGATGGACAGGGCGCGCGGGCATTCCGGCCGCCCGCCACGCGTCCAGCGAGGCTCACAGCGACCGCACAGCCTGCGCACAGCGCGGCCTCGGGTGCGCCCGGCACCCTTCGAAGTGGCAGACACCGGTAACGGGACACGAACGACCGACCCGACCCGACGGACGACATGCGAAGTGGAGCAATGATGCAGGAGCGCGACCCCGCCAGAAGGCCGATACTCCCGGGGCTGGCGCAGCGCCCCGCCGCGGACGCTGTCGACCAGGACACCGCCGCCGGCCTCGGCATCCTGGTGAACCGGCGCCGGATGCTGACCTTCCTGGGTGTGGGGGCCGCTTCAGCGGGACTCGCCGCCTGCGGAGGATCGACCGACTCGACCGACTCGTCCGGCACCGGCGGCGCCACCGCGGCGAGTTCCAACAGCGCGGAGATCCCTGAGGAGACCGCCGGCCCCTATCCAGGTGACGGGTCCAACGGGCCCGACGTCCTGGAGCAGGACGGCATCATCCGCAGTGACATCAGAAGCAGTTTCGGTGACGCCAGCGGGACCGCCGAGGGAATCCCGATGACACTGGAGCTGACGATCACGGACCTCGCCAACAGTGCCGCGCCGTTCGCCGGAGCGGCGGTGTACGTATGGCACTGCGACCGCGACGGAAAGTATTCGCTGTACAGCGAGGGAATCACCGGCGAGAACTATCTGCGCGGCGTCCAGGTGGCAGACGAGAGCGGCGTGGTCCGCTTCACGAGCATCTTCCCGGCCTGCTATTCCGGGCGCTGGCCGCACATCCACTTCGAGGTGTATCCCGACCAGTCCTCCATCACGGACTCCACCAAGGCGATCGCCACCTCACAGGTCGCGCTGCCGAAGGAGATCTGCGACGCGGCCTACACCGAGACCGGGTACGAGCAGTCGGTGACCAACCTGGCCCAGGTCACCCTCGACAACGACAACGTCTTCGGTGACGACTCCGCCGCACGCCAGCTCGGAACCGTGACGGGCAGCGCCACCGCGGGCTACCAGGTCTCGCTCACCGCCGGCGTCGACACGACGACTGCCGCGGGCGGCGGAGGCCAGGCCGCCGCGGCAGGCGGCTCCGAAGGCAGCGCAGAAGGCGGAGCGGGAGGCGGCCAGCCGGGTGGCTACGGCGCGCCGGGCGGGGCATCCGGCAACGGTGGCGGCGCACCTGGCGGACAGCCCCCCTCGGGAGCGCCGGGAGGGCAGGCGGGCTACGGAGCACCCGGCGGACAGCCGCCGTCGGGAGCGCCCGGCGGGCAGGCCCCGAGCGCCTGAGGCCGCGGGGCCCGGGGCGGTCCGCCGGATCGCCCCAACCGGCAGGTCGGACGTCGGGCGGCTGGTCGGGGACGTCGGGCGGCTGGTCAGAGATCGGGGCCTGACGACCGGTCGCCGGCGTCGCCGTCCAGCTCGCCACCCGCGGGCGCGGGCGCGGGCCCGCGCAGCAGCGCGGCGCGCGCGTCATCCAGCGTGTCGGCCACATGCTTGAGCGAGACGGTCACCGCTCGGCCCACATCACGCGCCCGGTAGGCGCTCACCAGTTCGTGGTGGTCGTGGTCCCCACGTTCCCGCCGCCCGCTGTCGCCCCCGAGCGAGACGCCGACGTAGAGCGTCGACAGATCGGACATCCGGGTCAGGATCTCCAGCAGGTGGGCGCGCCGGCACGGCGCGATCAGCACCGCGTGGAACCTGCGGTTGAGGTCCACCCATTCGGCCGGGTCGCTGGTGGCCTCCATCGCGGCACCCAGCGCCTCGGCCTCGGCGAGATCGCTGTTCGTGGCGCGGTCGACCGAGCCCTGCACCGCCGGCGGGGTCAGGCGGGTGCGGATCTCGTAGATCTCCTCGAGCTCGGCGAGCGTCGGTGAATGCACGGTGGCGCCCCGGTAGGGGTCGAAGTCGACGAGCCCCTCCCCGACAAGGTCCCGCAGCGCCTCCCGCACCGGCGTCACGCTGACCCGCAGCCGCCTCGCCAGGTCCGCCTGGACGAGCCGGGTGCCGGCCGGCAGCACGCCGATGAGGATCGCACGCCGCAGCCGGTCGATGACGTCCCGGTGCGTGGTCCGAGCAGTCCCGACCCCGAGGTCGCCCACTGCCGCCATACCGTCCAAGGCCGCCACGCGACGCCCCCTCTCCCGTGCAAGCGGACGGATGCCATTTCATATCAGATTTCATGCACCAACAAGCCGTCCGGCGGTGTCGGTCAGGTTACGGGTCAGGTTGTGAGCGATCCGCCTGCGCAGCAGAACGGCTACCCACAACCACCCATCCACTGACCCGCCGCCATGCCGGGCTCACCGGGCGCCGCGCCGCCGGCCACCCCGTCTAGTGCCCGGCGGGCCCGGGCGCCAGCACCGCGAGTCGAGGCGGCGAAGTCGTTCGGACGAAGCCGTGGATCGATCCGACCAGCACATATTATATGATGCATCGCCATCGGGTACATCGTGCGCGACATCGCCGTTGACGCCGTTCGAGCCCATCGCGCACCACCGCTTCTGCCATCGCCTTCCCCCACCGTCTTCGCCAGGAGGTCCGTCTGTGAGGCTCGCCAGGATCGGCGCGGAACCGGAACGCTGGGCGCTCGTCGAGGGCGACGGACTCGTCGAGATCGCCGAGACGCTCACCGAGCTCATCGCCGGAGCGGCGCCGACCGCGACCGGACGCCGGCTCGACCCGGCCCACACCACCCTGCTCGCGCCCGTCTCGGGACACTGCCGCGGGGTGTTCTGCACCGGCATCAACTACACAGCCCACCAGCAGGAGTCCGCCGAGGCGTTCTCCGCCACGGTGCCGCCGCATCCGATCATCTTCTTCAAGACGGTCTCGGCACTGTGCGGCCCGTACGACGAGCTTCCGCTCGACCCGGCGGTGTCGCCGGAGTTCGACTGGGAGGGCGAGCTCGGTGTCGTGATCGGCACCGGCGGCCGGGACATCCCGGTGGCGCGCGCACTCGAGCACGTCTTCGCCTACACGGTCGTCAACGACATCACCGCGCGTGACATCCAGCGCCGTCACCAGCAGTGGCACCTGGGCAAGAACGTCGACGCGGCCACCCCGGTCGGGCCCTGGCTGGTCACCGCCGACGAGTTCGCCGACGGCGCCCTCCCCGCGGACACCGTCGTCGAGCTGCGGGTGAACGGCGTCGCCAAGCAGCGCGCGGTCACCGCCGACATGATCTTCGATGTCGCCACCCAGATCTCGGTGATCTCCGCGACGACCGCGCTGCTGCCCGGGGACGTCATCAGCACGGGCACACCCGCCGGCGTCGGCTTCACCCGCACGCCCCCGGAGTTCCTCGCCGACGGCGACATCGTCGAGACCGAGGTCACCGGGGTCGGTCTCCTGCGCAACGTCGTCCGGGCCGGGGCGCGCACCCCCGTGACCACCGGCGCCGCCATCTCCCTCACCTCCGCTCCCACCGCCTCCTCCGCCCCCACCGCACGAAAGGTCAGCGTGTGATGAGCGTCGACAGCGCCACCGCCGAGCAGACTCCGCCCGTCGCGGTGCCGGCCCATCGCCCCGTGGACGCCGTCACCGTCGGGCTGCCCTCGCTCGGGCTGTACAGCCACGCCGTGCGCGCACCCCGGGACCACCAGCTCGTCTGCGTGAGCGGGCAGCTCAGCGTCACCCCGGACGGCGTCTCGGTCGGCGTGGGCGACTTCGACACCCAGATGCGCACCGTCCTGGGCAACCTGCGGTCCGTGCTGGCCAGCGCCGGCGCGGCCCCGACGGACCTGCTCAAGATGACGACCTATCTGGTGAGTGCCGACCTGATCGACGACTTCTACCGGGTGCGCGAGACCGTCTTCGCGGACTGGTTCCCCGACGGGGTCTTCCCGGGGAACACCCTGCTCGTGGTGTCCCGCCTGGTTCGGCCCGAGTTCCTCATCGAGATCGAGGCACTCGCCGTCGCTCCGGACTCCCCCGGGCCGGCCACGACCGGGCCAGGCGCCCCGGCCCAGGCGAGCACCGATGCCTGAGCCGGTCGTCACCGAGTTTCCCAGCGGCTGCCGGGTGGTCTCAGGAGGCCTCGAGGCCGACAACTCCGCCGCCGCGGCCGGCGGCTCCGGGGGCCTCGCCAGGGGCAGCGCCCTGTCGGAGGGCGGCATGTGGCTGGGGATCAGTGAGCTGCCCGCCGGCCATGCCTCGACGCTGCACCATCACGACGGCCAGACCACCATCGTCTACCTGGTCCGCGGCGAGATGACCTTCCTGGTCGAGCGCGGGGACGGCGGGACGGACGAGTTCACCGCGCGGGCCGGCGAGATCACCGCGATTCCGGGTGGTCTGCGTCATCGCGAGGAGAACCGCGGAACGGGTCCGTGCCTGTGCGTGGTGGTGCGCAACGCCGACCAGCCGCGGGTGGTGAACCTCGAGTAGCCGTCGTGCGGGCGTCCTGTCACCGCATCACGACCCGTCCAGCAGATCGGACTTTCTTCACGAACAGGCAACGATCCGGAAACTCTGCACCCGGATCATATATGAAACATCGTGAAGGAGGTCTCGTGTCGCGGACGCCCGCAGTCACCGCGAGCTCCACGGCGCGGGGGGCATCCCCCTCCGCGCCGGTTCCCCCACCCACGGGAACCCCGCCGCCCACAGGCCCGCCGCCCACCGGGCCGTCAGCCACCAAAAGCCCGCCGCCCACCGCAGGCCCGCCGCCCACCGGCAGCCCGTACACCGAGGCCGGTACGGGCGCTGTGGCCGGTACAGGCGCTCTGGCCGCCACGGCGGGACCTCGCGGCCACCTCCGGGCAACGCTCATCACGGTGGGCTACCGGACAATACTCGCCGTCGCTCCGATCATCGTCCTCGCCGCCCTGTGGGAGCTGCTCAAGGCTCTCACCAGCACCGAGGACGCCCGGCTCCCCCACACCTGGCAGGTCCTGAGCTACTTCGCCTCGGAGGGCAGCACCGGCGAGGGCGAGCTGCGGCTGCTGCTCACCAACCTCGGCACGACCATCCAGGAGGCGTTCGTCGGGCTGGCGATCGGCATCGTCGCCGGCGGCGCGCTCGGCATCCTGACCGCCAGGTACGCGACGTTCGGGCGCAGCATCCGCCCGCTGCTCGTCCTGACGCAGACCCTGCCCGTGGTCGCGATCGCGCCCGCTCTGATCATCTGGCTCGGGCATTCCTGGGTGTCGAAGGCGGTGCTCGCCGCGCTGTGCTCGTTCTTCCCGATCGCAGTGAGCGTCGCGCGCGGCATCGAGGACATCCCCGCGGAGGCCCGCCGGGTCTTCGCCAGCTTCGGTGCCGGCCGCTGGCAGGTCTTCCGCAGCCTGGAGCTGCCCAGCGCGCTCACCCAGGCCAACGCCGCCGTGCACACTGCCGCCGCGCTCGCGGTGGTCGGCGCCGTCGTCGCCGAGCTGCCCGCCGGGTCCACCGAGGGGATGGCCGTACTGGTGCTCTCCTCGGCGCAGTTCTACAACTTCGAGCCCGCCGCTCTGTGGTGCGCCGCGATCACCACCGCGGTCGGCGGGCTCGTCACGGTCTACCTCGCCCAGGCGATCTTCACCCGCCTGGCGAAACTCGCCCTGCGGACATCCAGCCTGCCGACCGGAGACCACTGATGCCGAGGACAACCACCGCCGCACCGGCCGCACCCGCACCGGCACCCGCCGTCCCTGCCACACCCGCGCCCACATCCGGCGCCCTCACGGGCACAGCCGGTGACGAGCGCGGCGCCATCGAGCTGCGCGGAATCTGGAAGTGGTTCGGCGATCCGTCGGCACCCGTGCTGCGGGACGTCTCGTTCCGGATCCCGGCCGGCTCGTTCGTCTCGGTGATCGGTGCATCCGGCTGCGGGAAGTCGACGATGCTGCGGATGATGGGCGACCTCGCCCGGCCCAGCCGCGGCGAGGTCCGCACCGGCGGACATCCGGTCTCGCAGGCCCGGCAGGCCCACGAGATCGGCTTCGTGTTCCAGGCCGCGAACCTGTGCGCCTGGCGGTCGGTGCGGCGCAACGTCGAGCTGCCACTCGAGGCGATGAAGGTCGGGCGGGCCGAGCGCCGTGAGCGGGCACTGGCCGAGCTCGACCGCGTCGGCCTGGCGGCGGCGGTGAACCAGTACCCGGCCGAGCTCTCCGGCGGCATGGCGCAGCGCGTCGCGATCGCCCGCTCGCTCGTCACCGAGCCACCGATCGTGCTGATGGACGAGCCGTTCGGCGCCCTCGACGAGATCACCCGTGACCGGCTCAACCTCGACCTGCACGGACTGTGGCGGCGCACCGCGAAGACGATCGTGTTCGTCACCCACAGCATCCCCGAGGCCGTCCTGCTCTCCACCCAGGTCGTGGTGATGGGCCGCCGCCCGGGACGGATCGACCGCACGATCGACATCACGCTGCCCGACGAGCGCACCGCCGAGACCTCCCGGATACCGGAGTTCTTCGAGGCCGTCACCGAGGTCCGCGACGCACTGTTCGACGTGATGGGGCGTGACCTTTGAGCACCACGACCAGCACCCACCCCACCGGCACCGCGCAGACCGGCACCCCGCAGACCGGCACCCCGCAGACCGGCACCCCGCAGACCGGCATCGACGGCACGGTCGGCGGAACGGGCGAGGCACCGCTCCCGGCTCGCACCGGTCGCGGGCGGTCCGCGGGCCGGCGGATCCTGAGCGCGGCGGTCACCGTCGCGGTTCCGGCGGCTGTGATCGCGGTGCTGCTCGTGCTGTGGGAGCTCGCGATCGAGGCGTTCGACGTCAGGCCGTTCGTGCTGGCCAAGCCGTCCGCGATCTGGGACGCGTTCGCCGAGAAGCCGGACGTCTACCTCGAATACGGCTTCCGCACGCTGCGCGAGGCCGTGCAGGGGCTGGCCTTCGGCGTTGCCGTCGGCGTCGCCGTCGCGGTGGCGACCTTCCGGTCGAAGCTGCTCTCCGAGCTGGCGCGGGCCTACAGCGCGGCCCTGCTCGCCCTGCCGGTCGTGGCCGTGATCCCACTGTCGAACGTCTTCTTCGGACTGCAGCCGGCGTCGCGGGTGTTCGTCGTCGCCGTGGGCACCACACCGATCATGCTCACGTACACGCTGACCGGGCTGAAGGCGACCGACGCCGGGCTCGCGGAGATGTTCCGCGCGTGCGCGATGCCGCGCTGGCGGTCGGTGCTCTCGCTGTTCCTGCCCTCCGCGCTGCCCTACTTCATCAGCGGCGTCCGGGTCGCGCTGCCCAGCGCGTTCTCCGTCGCCATCATCGGCGAGTACTTCGGCGGCGAGCGCAACACGCTCGGCACCTACATCAAGACGGCAGCGGTGCAGTCCAAGGTCGCCGACCTGTGGGGCGCGGCGATGACCGCCTTCCTCTTCGCCGTCGCGCTGTTCGCCCTGGTCGCGCTCGCCGACCGGCTGCTGCTGCGCTGGCATCCGTCCCGGGCCCGCCGCGGCTGACCAACCGCGCCGGGCAGCTCGGGCCGGCGAGCGGTCAGCCGGCGGCCTGTCGGCTGCGGAACCGGTCCACCACCTCGCGGTCCAGGCCGTAGCTGAGCAGCCCGGCCGCCGCCTCGAGCGACAGCCAGCGCAGCTCGTCCACCTCCTCGTTGGGGACGAACGTGCCGCCGGTCGCCCGCAGCGCCCAGTAGCGCACGATCTTGGGACTCCTGATGCCGTGCCGCTCGACCTCGTACGTCACGTCGCCGAGGGACTCACCGACCTCCACATCGAGACCGGTCTCCTCCGCGACCTCGCGGACGGCGGCCGCGAGCCAGGTCTCCCCATCGTCCAGCTTCCCCTTCGGCAGCGACCAGTCCTCGTGCCGCGGCCGGTGGACGACCACGATCTCCACCCCGCCGGGCACGGCGCGCCACACCACTCCCCCGGCGGCGCGCACCAGAGGTTCGTCCGGTTCCGGCTCGTTGCCCATCATCGCTCCTTCGTCCGGCCGGTCCCGGCCCCCGCGGATACTTTCATGTGCGCGCTCGGGAGCATTCCGCGCCGTCCACCGGGACCGCGATCGAACATGTGTTTGGTATCGTCGGGAGAGTGAGGGCAGCTCCGTTCCAGGCGTCGCTGCTCGACGTGCTGCCCGACGGGCAGGCCGATGCCGTCGTGGAGCCACTGCGCGAGGGCCTGCGCCGCCACGAGCTGGCCGCCGGCGCGTGGGTCGACCTGCGCCGCCGCTGGGTCACCGGTGCCGACTCACTGTTCGAGCGCCTGTGCGCCCGGGTTCCCTGGCGCGCCGAACGCCGCCCGATGTACGACCGGACGGTCGACATCCCCCGGCTGCTGTCCTTCTACGAGGAGGGTCAGCCTCTGCCCGACCCGGCACTCGTCGCTGCCAGGCGTGCGCTCGACATGCACTACGCCCCGGAGCTGGGTGAGCCGTTCGCGACACTCGGCCTGGCTTTTTACCGGGATGGTCGCGACAGCGTCGCCTGGCACGGCGACCGGATCGGCCGTGGTTCCAGCCACGACACGATGGTGGCGATCCTCGTTCTCGGCGCTCCCCGCGCCCTGTTGCTACGGCCGCGCCCCGGTGGGCCTGCGGCCACGAACACAGCTACGGGCGCGGCGACGAGCGCGACGATCCGGCTCACGCTCGGCCACGGCGATCTGCTCGTCATGGGCGGCAGCTGCCAGCGCACCTGGGATCACGCCGTGCCGAAGACCACCCGCCCCATCGGCCCCCGGCTGAGCGCCCAGTTCCGTCCCCGCAATGTGCGCTGACAGTGAGGGGGCACCGCTGGTCCAGGTGCCCTCGCCGAAGGCGCTCGCCGCCGCCGGTAGAACGGACATTCCACCCGCCGGGGATCGCGCACCACCACACAGCGGGCCGATATGCGCCAGCATGCTGGAGCCTTGCCGGCAGGGTGCACGCTCCTCGCCACCGTAGAGCGCGCTTGCCAGGCGCACCGGCTCAGCTGGCGACGAGGGCGAGGGCCAGCAGCCCGCACACCACCGCGGCCAGGGTCAGAAGCGGAAGAGCCCGTCCCGGGTGCACCCAGCGGCCCGTGGGGTCGACCATGCCCTGGTGGTAGCGCCGTGAGGCGGTCAACCACGCCGTCACGCCGCCGGCGGTCGCCGCCGCCGCGGCGGCCCAGCCCAGTGGGCCGCCGCCGTAGTCCTCGGGGTTGTGCATGAGCAGCGCGGCCAGTCCGAGGAAGGCCAACCCGGTCCGACGCCAGGCAAGGTAGGTCCGTTCCGGCTGGGTCTCCCCCGCGAGCAGATCCGGCGCTGTCGGGACGTCCCCACGTTCCGGTTCCGCGCAGCCGCGGCTGGAATCGCCCCTCGGCCCCGCATCGCCTGAGCCGGTGCTCACTGAGGGCCTTTGCCGGCCACCAGCACGAAGATCAGCGCGACCAGGCTCAGCGCCGCCACGCCGGCCGCGAGCACACGCGGCAGCCCCGACACGGGCAGCGATCTCCGTTCGCGCATCGCCTTCTCGACGAGCGCCCACCGGCGGTAGCTGGTCGCGGCGACGGCGATGCTGAGCAGGATGAGCGGCACGCCCAGTATGTGCCGGGCGCCGGAGAAGCTGAAGTCGGGCACGACCTGCACCACGGCCACACCGCCCGCGAGCAGGGCGAGCGAGGTCCGCAGCCAGGCTAGGAACGTACGTTCGTTCGCGAGGCTGAAACGCACGTCCGGATCCTGCCCGACCTGGCCGATGTCCGCCGGGCGGCGCCACCAGGCGCGCACGGCCGACACCCAGCGGTTTCCCGGGCGGCGGGCGTCCGCATCGTCGTCGTCGCTGCCCACCGGCCCACCGTACTGTCCGCAAGGTGAGCGGCCCGGCCGGTCACCCACCCGTCCGGGCCGGTCCCGCGCCGGTGGCCACCTCCCCGGGGATGTGCGCCGACATGCCGACCGACAACCCGAAGGAGTCGGCGTCCTCAGCGTCCTCGGCGGGTTCGGCGGGTTCGGCGGGCTCGGCGGGCTCGGTGCCGCGGTACCGCAGGAAGGACGGCATCGCCGCGAGCAGCACGGCGAGGCCGACCAGGCAGGCCACGCCACCGGCGACGACGCTGAACTGGGCCGAGGTGAACCCGGCGACCAGGCCGGACTCCAGGTCACCGAGGCTGGGCCCGGCGGTGACCGTCACCATGAACAGGCCCGCCATCCGGCCACGGACGGCGTCCGGGGCGGCGACCCGCAGGATTGTCGTGCGCAACACGGCGGAGACCGTGTCGGCGCCACCCGCGACCGCGAGCAGCAGCAAAGCCAGCGGCAGCGTCCCGACCAGGCCTGACAGGGCGATGGCCGCGCCCCAGACGGCGATGGACACGGCCACCACCAGGCCCTGACGGCTCACCCGGGACAGCCAGCCGCCGGTCACCGCGACGATCGTGCCGCCGACGGCCATCGCCGCGTAGAGCAGGCCGGTGGTCCGCGGGCCGGCGTGGAACTGTTCGACGGCGAGCACCGCGAACAGCACCCGGGGCATTCCGAACAGCATGGCGTTGATGTCGACCAGGAAGGTCATCGCGAGCACGGGACGTCCCCGCAGGAAGCGCAGCCCGTCGACGACGCTGCGCAGCCCCGCGTGGGTGCCACCGCCTTCCGGCCGCATCGGGGGCAGCAGCCAGGTCGCGGCGAAGATCGCGGCATAGGAGACGACGACCACCGCGTAGGACGTCCCATAGCCCGCGCCGGCGACGAGGACGCCGGCGAGCAGTGGCCCGCCGGTCATCGCCACGGTCGTGGTCACGCCTTCGAGTGCGCCGACGGCCGGCAGCTGGTCGGGGGGCAGCAGCCGGGCCGCGAACGTCTGACGGGCCGGCGCGTCGATCGCCGACAGCGCCGCCTGCAGACCCATCAGCGCGAACAGGACACCGACGGGTGCGTCCAGGACGGCCTGCAATGTGAGCAGGGCCGGGGTAAGCGCCATCCCCGCGGAGGTGAACAGGACGACGACCCGGCGGTCGAACGCGTCGGCCACGGCGCCGCCGACGATGCCGAAGACCAGCAGCGGAACGAACGTCGCCGCGCCGGTCAGTCCGACGGCGAACGCGGAGTCCGTGTCGGCGTAGATCTCCAGCAGGGCGGTCGTGAGGACGACCTGGGTGCCGGTGAGGCCGATGCCCTCCGCGAGCCAGAATCGGCGGAACGCGACGGACTGGCGCAGCGGACGCAGGTCCGCGGAGAACGTGCGGGCGAGCCTGCCCGGCCAACCGTTGGCCATGACTTCCCGGGGGATGGAGTCGGAGGGGGATGGAGTCCGAGTCGGGCCGGGTGGCGGACGCGGCCGTGGCCGTGGCGGTTCCGAAGGTCCGTGTCACGGCCGGCGAGCCGTGACACGGACCTTCGGATCGCCGGTCAGGGACGGAACACCGCTGCCCGGGGCCGAGAGGAGATCAGGGCTCGACGTCGAGCGGGGTGTAGGAGGAGCCCTTCAGGTCGACGTCCGGACCCAGCAGGTCGACGGCGTCGTCGTAGACGTCGGACCTGATGAGCGAGCTCACCTCCGGGGCGGTCCTGATGACGTCGTTGTCGAGCAGGATCTTCGCGGTCGCCTCGAACCTGTCGGCGTTCATGACGCCCATCTCGCCCTGGGAGGCGGCGGCCGGCCAGAGCACCTTGTTGTACTCGTTGACACTCCAGGTCATGAAGTCGACCGGGGTGACCGAGCCGTATTTTCCGGGGAGCTTGGCGCATTCGTCCGCGTTGTCGCGGCAGTATGCCCAGCCCTTCAGCGAGGCGGCGACGAAGGCGGCCGCGGTGTCCGGGTTCTTCGCCGTGTAGGCGGAGTCGGCGAAGATCTGCATCTCCAGGGTCGCGGTGTCGTCGTCCTCGTAGGAGTACACGTTGAGGTCGGAGGCGGGCACACCGCCGGCGATGACCTGGCCGACCTCGTTGTACGAGTAGCCCGAGGCCATGTCGAGCTCACCGGAGAGGAACGCGGACATGTCCGCGCCCTGCTCGACGAGGTTCACGTCGGTGTCCTGGTTCAGCCCGTGCTTGGCGAGCGAGGCGTAGAACGAGTTGACGCTGGAGAAGATGCCGATCTTCTTGCCCTTCCAGTCGTCCGGGGAGGTGATGTTGTCCTCCTTCCGGGAGACCAGGCGGATCGCCGAGTGCTCGGTGAGCTGGGCGAGCGAGACCAGCTTGGTGCCGGCGTCGTTGGCGGTCAGCACGTTGGTGAACGCGTCCGCGGAGAACTGGGCCGCGCCGGATCCGACGAGTTGCTCGGCGTTCACGTCCGGGCCACCGGCCTGGATGTCGACGTTGAGGCCGAGGTCGGAGTAGTAGCCGAGCTCCTTGGCGGCGAGGAATCCGACGTTGTCGGCGCCGGGCAGCCAGCTCAGGACCATCTTGACGTCGGTGAGCTTGGCGCCGGACGAGCTGGCGCCCTCGCTGCTGTCGTCATCCGAGGAACAGGCGCTCGCCGCGCTGAAGGCCAGCGCGCCGGCCAGCGCCACGCCCAGGTAACGGGAAGACTTCACGACACTCCGTTTCGCAGATGGGCGCCCTCACCGAACAACCCATCCAGTCGGGACAATATATGATGCATTGCCTGTAGGCGGACGTCCCCCATCGCAGCGCTGAAAACGGGGGCGGGCCTGCCAGAAGCGGGGCTGACTACACCGCGCTGCGCTCGCCGGCCTGTTCCAGGTAGGCCTCGTAGCGCTTCACCAGCCAGCTGTTGAACTGCGGCAGCGTCGACTCCAGATGGCTGTAGCGGCCACGCTTGGCGTACCGGGAGCGCTGCCCGAGCTGCATCCGGCGGTTGGTGACGAAATCCTGCTCGTTGATGACACCGTTGATGGTGTTCTGGACGTCCAGCGCCCATTCGAACGTCGGTTCCTTGATGGAGCTCTCCGGGAACAGCCAGGTGACGCGCAGCGTCATCGACTCGGCCGACTCCGGGAGCACCAGGAAGACGAAGACCTGGTCCGGGCTGAAGGCGAAGAAGACCACCGGCGGAATGGACGCGAACATGACCCGGCTGCGGCGGGTCTCGTCCAGGCCGGCGATGATCGGAAGTATCGGCTGGCCGCTCGGCGTGAACGCCGCGTCCATCTTCCGGAAGGCGGTCGGGTGCATCACCTGGCCGTCGTTGTCGTCCCACTCCATGAACGTGGCGTTCTGCGCGGGTGCGACGTCGTGATATCCCGCGTGGACGAACAGGGTGTGGTACGGCTCCAGCGCGTTCTCGTGCATTCCCTTCCAGTTCCACGGCTGGTTGGGGTAGTCGACGGTCTTCACCGCCCTGAGGTTGACCGTGTCGAACGCCTCCATTTCGGGGGCGAGCTTGTCCAGGGTCGGCCCGAGCGGTGGCTGCTCGGGATTCATGGTGGCGAAGATGAAGCCGCCGAACAGCTCCACCTTCAGCGCCGGCAGCGCGGTCTCGTCCTTCAGCTCGGCGAGCGGGCAGGTCCGGGTCATCTCCGGTGCCGTCGCGAGCCTACCGTCGAGCTCATAGGACCAGAAATGGTAGGGGCACCGCAGCCGCTTCGCGTTTCCGGTCTCGCCGGCCTCGATGATCGGATAGCCCCGGTGCTGGCAGATCGCCGACAGCACCCGCACCTCGCCGTCCTCGGCGCGGGTCACGATGAGCGGCTCCGGGCCGACGTTGATGGCGAAGTAGTCACCGATCTCGGGAATCTGGCTGACATGCCCCAGGCAGAGCCATTCCCGGGCGAAGACCGACTCCCATTCGAAGCGGAAGAACTCCTCCGAGGTGTAGACCTCCGGCGGCATGGTCCGTGCGGTGCGGAAATCACCGGTGGAGGCCCGGATCTCGGACAGGATCTCGCTGACCTGTGGCGTCACGACGTTCACGGCTACTCCTCACCTGCCAGAGCCACCGGAGCATCGAGGGCGGCGGGCGCCGCTGGTCCGCTGGTTGGCTGACTGAGCGGAAATACGGGATTCGGCGGGCAGGGGTGACGGGACGGAGAACGGGCGGAAAAACGAGCTGGGAAACTGTTGGGGAAGGAGGACGCGATTCGGCCCGGCGGCCACAGCGGTGCCCCGCATTCGGAGACCGCCACCCCGGCGACGATGAGCACGCCGCCACCCACCACGGCGGCGGTGAGCGGGTCACCGACCACCAGCCAGGCGGCCACCGTGGTCATCACGGGGATCGTCGTGAGGATCATGACGGCCTGGCCGCCGTCCAGCCGACGCTGGGCCATGACCTGCAGGGACAGCCCCACGGCCTGCGCGACGCCGGTGTAGCCCGCGGCGAGCAGCGCCGGCCAGGTCACCGCGCCGACACCGACGACGGCGGTGGTAAGCGAGGCCAGCAACGCGACGACGCCGAGCTGGCCGAGGTTGAACCACGGCCCGCGCAGCAGTGGCGCGAAATGGCTGGTCGCCATCACATGCAGGCTTCCACCCACGGCCGACAGCAGCGCCAGGGCCTCACCGGCGCCCAGGTCCAGCTCCGCGCCGGTGAGCACGAAGCTGCCGGCGACGGCGAGCGCCACACCGGCGATCCGACGCCCGGCCGGCCAGTGCCGCGACACGAGCGCCAACAGCACCGGGACGACCACGACGGACATGCTCGACAGAAACGCGACGGTGCCGGCCTCGGCGCGGTCGAGCGCCGAGTTCTGCAGGACGAATCCCACCGTGTTGACGCCGCCCGCCAGCACCGATCCCGTCACCAGCAGGCGGGTGAGCACCTTCTGCCCGCCGCTGGTGACGGGACCAGCGGCGGCACCGGCGCTGGCACCACTGGCACCACTGGCACCACTGGCACCGCCGAGCATCTCCGCGCCGGCCGCGGCCCCCATCGCGGCTGTGCGCCGCCAGGCCGCGACTGCCAGCGCCAGCCCGACCAGGGCGGTCGCGACGACGAATCTGACCGCCACCGCCGCGGCGGGACGCAGATCCCGGACCGCCCACTGGGCGGGCAGGATGGACGACGCGAAGAAGCCCGCCGAGACGAGCAGGATGAGCGGTGGTGGCGCTGCACGGAGGGAACGCGTCGCCGCCTTCCCTCCCCTTTGCACCTTCGCACCCCACACACGTTGGAACATATATGAAGTGCGCACAGGCCGGATTGCGGTCAGGTAACGGACTGTTCCAGGAAGTGTTCCTTCTGTTCCACCACGGCGAACACGACCCGGTTGCCATCCGGGTCGTGCAGTTCCAGGGTGCGCGTAGGCGTGTCGCCCGTGCCTTCCTGGAAGGGCGTGCCGCTCGCGGCCAGTCTGCGCCGGCCGCGGCTGAGTTCGTCCACGCTGTCGACGCTCAGCACGAATGCGTCGAGGCCCGGCGGGAGACCGCCGGCCGGGCGCAGCGTCAGATCGGGCCGACCGGCCGACCCGCCGAGCACCACCTGCCCCGGCAGCGCCCCCGACCCCGACCCCGGCAGCGCCACGGCGCTCCCGGTGAGCGGCCGCAGGCCCAGGACAGCGCGGAAGAAACGCTCGGCGCGGCCGACGTCGGTGACCCGCAGCGCCGCCCAGGCTGTGCGGACCGGATGCAGCGCGGCGGAGTCCACTCGCGCGGTCACCGGCGCGGCCTCCCAGCGCGGGATCGGGTCCGCGGCGGCCGCATGCGGATCCCAGCCTCCGGTGATCAGCTGGTTCTCGTTCGCCCGGTAGATCTCGCGCCAGTCCGTGGCGGCGTCCGCGTACAGCTCGTGGTAGCTCCCGTCCGGATCGAACAGGTAGGCGCTGCGCGAGATCTGGTGGTCGACGGTGCGGTGCAGCCGCACCCCCGCCGTCCCCAACGCGCCGATCGTCGCGACGAGGTCGGCCTCACTCGCCATCTCCCAGCCCAGGTGGTTCAGCCCGGGGGCGCGGCCCCGGCCCCGGGAGACCTGGACGTGCCCGTCCCGCCCGACCCGGGCCTCCTCCGAGACCTGCATGAGGGCGAGGTCGTGGTGGCTGTGTCCGTTGCTGAGAAAGCAGGCGCCGATGCCCGGTTCGGAGAAGACGAGCTCCAGGCCGCAGATCCGGGTGTAGAAGTCCAGTGACGCGGCGAGATCGGCGACGAACAGGTTGACGTGGGCGAGTCGCCGCGGCGGTAGCGCCCCGTCCACGAGGCTCGTCCCGGTGAACGCCGTCCCGGTCACGCCGCACCGTCCATGCCCTGGTGACCATCGGCGGGATTCTGTTGCCCGTCGGCGAGCCAGGACGTCATCTGCCGCAGCAGCCATGCGTTGAACTGCGGCAACGTGGCCTCCTGGGGCGAGTACGGGCCACGAACGGCGCCGCGGGCCCGCAGGCCCCGGTACATCCGCTCGTTGGCGGCCATGTCCTGGCCGTTGACGATGTCGAAGAAGGCGAGCTGGCGGGCCATCGCCGCGGCGAACGTCGGGGCGGCCACCGTGGCCGGCGGAAAGAGCCAGGTCACGGTCAGCGTCATCCGGTCCACCGCGTCCGGCAGAATTCGCATGATCATGGCACTGTCGGGCTTGAGCGAGGCGAACATGAGGGGCGGAACAGCGGTGTAGAGAATGCGTCCGCGCTGCTCGTCCCGCAGGTACGGCAGGATCGGGAAGGCCGCCGTGCCGTCGTCGGTGAGAAAACCGCCGTCCGGCCGGACGAGGCCGGCGTGCCGCAGGATCGCGCCGTCGGTGGCCGGGTCGAAGCCGAGGAACCGCACGAGGCGGGCCGGGGCCGCGTCGTGGTAGCCGGCGTGCAGGAAGCTCGTGTGGTAGGCCTCCAGCGCGTTCTCCAGCATGTTCTTCCAGTTCCAGGGCAGGTCCGGCAGCGTCAGCCGATGCCCGACCACGAGATCCTCGGTGCGGTAGCCGGCCAGCTCCGCGTCGAGTGCGGCGAGCGTCGGCGCCAGCGGCGGCGGCTCGCTGCCGGGGCTGCCCGGACCATCCGGGCTGCCCAGGCCTCCCAGGTGGGTGAAGACGAAGCCGTGGAAGATCTCCACCGGGAACGACGGCAGGTTCGCGGTGCGCCGCAGCTCGGCGAGGGGGTGCCCCGGCTCCATCGTGGGCGCCGCCACCAGGCAGCCGTCCAGGCCATAGGCCCAGTAGTGGTACGGGCAGCGCAGCTGCCGGGAGTTGCCGTCCTCGACGACCAGCGGATACGAGCGATGCCGGCACAGTGCGGAGAGCACCCGGATCGCATCGTCCTCACCGCGGGTGACGACCAGTGGCTCACCGGCCACCGTGACAGCGAGGTGGTCACCGGCCGCCGGTAGCTCGCTGACGTGGCACAGGTACAGCCACGAGCGGCCGAACACGGCGTCCCGCTCGGCCTCGAAGAACAGCGGCGAGGTGTAGCAGGCCGGCGGCGGGGTGATCGCCGTCTCGACCGGCCCGGCGGACGCCGCGAGCTCGCCGACCAGCCCGGCGACCAGCGGACGCAGATCGTCCGGCGCCGCGGGACGCGCTCCGGGACGCCCGGTTGCCCGCCCGGTTGACCGCCCCGTGGGTGCGATTCCCGCGGCCGGGTCCGAAGTAGCGGTCACGTACCAGTCACCTTTCCGTTGTCGGTGGGGCTCGACGGGGCGAGCGCCGTTCGCAGGAACGGAACGCTGACCTCGGTGAAACGGGTCGGATCCTCGAACTGCGGCCAGTGGCCCAGGTCGGTGAGCGCCTCGAACCGGGCGCCGGGAATCCGGCGGGCGAACGCGGCACCGGTTTCGGCGGGCCCGGTCGGGTCCTCCGTCCCCCACAGCACGAGCGTGGCGGCACCGATCGACGCGGCCTCGACATCGCTGATCATGTTTCGCCGGCGCACATCGGGGTCCTGCAGGCACAGCAGCCCCGCCATCCGCTCGGCGGCGCCGGGCTGCCGGTAGAGCCGCAGCCGGGTCGCGACCAGCGCGTCCGTCACCGTGGACGGATCCGCGACGAGCCATTCCAGCCGGTCCCGCACCGCCGCCTCGCCGGGCCGCTCGACCGCGGCGGACGACAGCGAACGCAGCGCGCCCATCACCGCCGGATCAGCCCGGACACCGCCGGGAGCGACCAGCACCAGCGCGTCGACCCGCCCGGGGCGGGCGGCGGCGTGGCGGGCGGCGATCCAGCCGCCGAGGGAAACCCCCACCAGCGCGACCCGGCCCCGGGCGTCACCCGGGCCACGGCCACGGCCACGGCTGGCGGCCCGTCGGAGCTGGTCGACATGGTCGAGAACCGCGTCGAGGTGGTCCACATAGGCGGGGACCTCGTAGCCACCGTCGGCCGCCGCCGGTGGCCCCGACCAGCCATGGCCGGGCAGGTCGTAGGCCACGCAGTGGAACCAGCGCGCGAACGGGGCGAGCACGTGCGCGAACGCCTCCAGATGCCCGCCGGTGCCGTGCAGGAGGACAACGATCGGCAGCCCCGGGTCCCCGACCTCGATCAGCCGCGTGCGGACTCCCCCCAGCACCGGCCGGGTGATCTTCGCGCCGGCGGTCATCGCGACCGTGAGCAGCCCGAACGCGTCATCCAGGGCGGGTGAGGTCTCGGGCGTGTCGGTCAAACCAGTTCCGCGTGGTCGCCGGAGCCGATCGCGAGGACCCGGCCGGGCAGGGTCAGCCCCACGAAGGCCGCCCGGTCCGCGGCCTGCATCGGCCACGGCGCCACCTGCTCCCGGTGGGCGGGGTCGACCACCACCCAGCCCTGCGGATGGCGGGTGCCGAACACCTCCGTCGGGGCGGTGGTGACCTTCGGCCACAGCTGCGCGGGCGTCCAGCCGTAGACGTCGCACAGCGAGAGCAGCAGCGGCAGCAGATGCTGCTGGGCCTGCAGGCCCGGGCCGGTCGGGCCGGAGACGGGCAGCGCGTTGTGGTCGGTCGCCAGCATCGTCACCCGGTCGAGGAAGACATCCGCCAGCGCGGTGCGCTCGGCGTCGTCGGGCGGGGTCGGCAGCACGACGAGGTCCTCGCGGCGCCCCGGTGCCAGCGGGTGGAGCAGGTGCGGGCTCGTCTGCACGGTCGCGCCGGCGTTGGCGAGGACCCGGTCGACGAACCCCGCGGACGTCGCGTGCCGCACGTGCAGCGGCCCCTCGGCGTGGGCGACCAGCCAGTCGAAGTCCGGCTCGGTGTAGCAGTAGACGACGGCTCGCAAGCCCGCCGACCAGACGAGGTCCAGGTGGCGCTCGAAGTGCGGGTCGGCGGTGTAGAGCTTGCACACCGGCGGGAGCAGGTCGCGCACCTCGGGCAGATGCTTGTCGAACCAGGCCGCGAAGTCGTCGGTGTCGTCGATGTTGACCGACAGCAGCGGCGTGATCGCCGGCAGCACCGTCTGCCGGAGCTCGGCGACGATGCCGGGCAGGTCCAGGTGGCGCAGTGCCTGCCACTGCAGCGCGACGTTCTGGTGCGAGACGCCGCCGTGCCGGGCGACGTAGACGTCCACCTCGCGCAGCCCCACCTCCAGCAGCGGCAGGTGGGCGTCGGCGTCGTACACGGCGGGCAGCAGCCAGAAGCCGGAACCGTCCACCACCCGGTCGTTCGGGCCGGCCGGCGCCTGGGGATCCAGCGCACGCCCACCGCCGAGGCTGACCGATCGACGCTCCCCCGAGATCGGATCGAGCACGTCGGCGAACGTGGTGCGTACGGGCACGGGAGTGGGTGCGGATAGCGACATGGGCGACCTCCGGTGACGGGAGTGGGGCCTGAGGGCCTGGCACGACGGAGCCGAGTCCAGCAAATGCTGTTTGATATATCATACGTGAATTGCCCGATCCGGCTAGCCGGATCGCCCGCGCCCGCCGCCAGCCGATCACCGGCCGCACCGCCGCGGCTGGCGCCCTGCCGGGGCTGCCGCACCCGCCGCGACCGCCACTGCCACGACCACCACTGCCCGGGCTCCGGGTTACCCGAAGCTGCTCCCCCGACCATCGAGAGGCTGACGCACATGACACAGGTGACGGAAGGCCCGGCCGGCGCCGGCGCCGGCGACCTCGCGGCGACGCTCGCCGACGCACTGACCCGGCTCGACCGGCTGGAATCCCAGGACGCGATCCGCAAGGTCAAGGCCGACTACATGCAGTGGTGCGACGACAAGCGTGGCCGCGACCTCGCCGACCTCTGGTGGCCCGACGGCATCTGGGAAGGTGTCGGCCCGCTCGCCGAGGGCCGCTGGGTCGGCCACGAGGCCATCGCGGCGATGTTCGAAGCCAGCCCGAAACGCCTGAGCTTCACCGTGCACTACCTGACGAACGAGTCGATCACCGTCGACGGCGACCACGCGGTCGGCCGCTGGAAGATCCTCGAGCCCGCCACCTTCGGCCCGGACGTCGCCTTCTGGCAGGGCGGCCGGTACGAGAACGACTTCGAGCGGCGCGGCGGCGTGTGGAAGATGACCCACCTGCGCCTGTGGCTGGACTTCCGCTCCACCTACGAGACCAGCTGGGCGGCCGGCCCACTGACCCTGCCGAGTTGACGACCGTGGCGACCATGGCGACCGCTCGGGTCGACCACGTCGGGATCACGGTGCCCGACCTCGACGCGGCGAGCTCCCTGTTCATCCGCCTGCTCGGGGCCCGGCCCCTCTACCGGCGCACCTACCCCGCCGACCTCGACGCGGCGGTGGAGGCGCGCACCCTCCTGCCCCGCCAGCTGGGCACCCATCCCGACGCCGGCTACCGGGTGGAGGTGCTGCGGGTGGCCGGCACCGACCTCGAACTGTTCGAATGGCGCGCGCCCGACCTGACGGGCGCGGTGCCCCGCGTCTGCGACCCGGGCGGTCACCACCTGGCGTTCGAGGTCGAGGACGTCGCGGCCACCGCCGCGGCCTTCGCGGCCGAACCCGGTGTCAGAGTGCTCGGCGAACCCCAGATTCTGGGCGCGAACCACCCGCTCGCCGGCCGGGCATGGATCTACGCCCTACTCCCCTGGGGAACCTTCATCGAACTCGTGTCGAGACCCGCCACCCGCGATACGCGGTAAGCGCATGTTGGCGGTTCCTGGCCGGGTCGCCCTCGGATTGGCCCGGCCACACACGCCTGCACCAGACACCCGAGAAGGAAAGTCGATGTCGAAGTCCACATCGACATCGAGCGCAGGTGACACAGAACTCCCAGAACGTCTCGCCCGTTTCGGGCCGCTGGCGTGACCGCCTGCACGGGCATCCGGGCATGCCGGTAACCTACGTCGACCATGGACAGCTCGAACGTTCACAAGGTTTGGTGAGATGGTCCGGAACTCGGGTGGCAGCAGCCCGGAGAACGGGATACCGGAGTACGATTTCTTCGTCTCCTACACGGCCGCCGATCAGCAGGCGGCCGAGTGGGTTGCCTGGCACCTCGAAGAGGCCGGCTACCGGGTGCTGATACAGGCCTGGGACTTCGTCCCCGGGTCGAACTGGATTTCCGGGATCCAGCATGGAGTCACTCGAGCCCGGAGAATAATCGTCGTGCTTTCCAAGGCCTATCTGGTCTCGGTCTACGGCGGAGCCGAGTGGCAGAGCGCACTCGCCGCCGACCCCGACGGGTTCGCCCGCAGTCTGTTGCCGATCCGATTCGAGGACTGCGACCGGCCAGGCCTGCTGCGTGGCGTCGTCGGGTTCGACCTGTTCGGCATGGACGCCGAAGCAGCCAGGGCCCACCTGCTCGCCCAGGTTGGTCACAGCCTGGCCGGCCGGGCCAAACCCAGCACACCACCCAGCTTTCCGGAGCTGCCCCGCCAGGCCCCGCCGGAAGCAGGGACCACCCCCTTGAGAGAAACGGCCGGCGCTGCACCCCGCCATCCGTTCGGCACGCCGCTGGCGACCCTGCGAGGGCACACCCATGAGCTGAACAGCGCGGCGTTCTCCCGGGACGACTCTGTTCTGGTCACCATTTCCAGAGACCGGACCATTCGGCTCTGGGACGTCGCCAGTGGTCAGCAGCGAGCCGTCCTGAAAGGCCACACGGAGCCCGTGTGGTCAGTCGCCATCTCCCCGAACGGCGAGCATTTCGCCACCGCCTCATGGGACCGAACCATTCGGCTGTGGGAGATCACCACCGGCCGCCAGGTGGTCGTTCTCACCGGCCACCTGGGGCCGGCCTGGTCGGTGATGTTCTCCCCGGACGGAACGCGGATCGCCAGCACCTCCGCCGACGGCACCGCGCGGCTGTGGGACGCGGCCACCGGCCGGCAACAGGCCATTCTTGCCGGACACAAGAATACTGTGTACTGGGGAACATTCTCGCCAGACGGTACATTGCTCGCCACTACGTCCAAGGACACGACCGCGCGTTTATGGGAAGCCGCCACCGGTCGCCAGCGGGCCGTTCTCACCGGCCATACCGACCCTGTCTGGGCAGGAGAGTTCTCCCCGGACGGCGGTCTATTCGCCACCACGTCCAAGGACAAGACGGCTCGGCTCTGGGATGTCGCCACCGGCCGAACGCACGCCGTTCTCGATCGCCACAGCGACCCGGTGCCCTGGGGGTCCTTCTCACCGGACGGCACGGTGTTCGCCACCGCGTCCAGGGACAAGACCGCGAGGCTGTGGGACGTCGCCACCGGCAGCGAACGGGCTGTTCTCACGGGCCACGACGACACCGTCTGGAACGGAAGATTCTCCCCGGACGGAACGCTGCTCGCCACCACCTCCAAGGACACGACCGTGCGCCTGTGGGATGTCGCCAGCGGCAGTGAACGGATGGTCCTCAGAGGCCACGAGGATCCCGTTTCCTGGGGTACCACCTTCAGCTCAGACGGAGCGATGCTCGCCACGGTTTCCGCCGACCGCACAGCCCGACTGTGGTCGATCGGCTGACAAGCCGCGATGGCGGGCGCAATGTCGCCTGCCGAGTCGGCTTCGGCACACACGGAGCCTCTGACGCGCCGCGGGGCGCGAACGGAAGCCGTTCGCTCCCCGCGGCGCAGACAATCCGGCGGCTGTCTGGAGCAGCGACAGCCGAGTCAGGTGCCACCCAGCTCAGGCGGCCCAGACGGTCTTGAGGTTGCAGAACTCGCGGATGCCGACGGCGCTGAGCTCCCGGCCGTAGCCGGAGCGGCGCACGCCACCGAAGGGCAGTTCGGGGTGGGAGGTGACCATGCCGTTGATGAAGACGGCGCCGGCGTCGAGGTCGGTGATGAACCGCTCCTGCTCCGCCGGGTCGGTCGTCCAGGCGTTGGAGCCGAGGCCGAAGGTCGTGGCGTTGGCGATCTCGACGGCGGTGTCGAGGTCTGGCACCCGGTAGATGGTCGCCAGCGGCCCGAACGCCTCCTCGAGGTGCAGGCGCATGTCCGGGGTGATGTCGCCGACGACGGTCGGCGGGAAGAACCAGCCCGGCCCGGCCGGGGCCGTCCCCCCGCACAGCACGCTGGCGCCGTGCTTCACCGCGTCGGCGAGAAGCTCCTCGATGTCCTGGCGGCCGCCTTCGGTGGCGAGCGGCCCGACGTCGGTGCCGGGGTCCATCGGGTCGCCGACCTTCAGCGCCCGCATCCCGTCGACGAACAGTTGCGCGAACTGGTCGTAGACGTCCTCGTGGACGATGAAGCGCTTCGCCGCGATGCAGGACTGGCCGTTGTTCTGGCAGCGTGCGGTGACGGCGACGGACGCGGCGCGTTCGACGTCCGCTGACGGCATGACGACGAAGGCGTCGCTGCCGCCGAGCTCCAGGACCGTCTTCTTGATCTCGTGCCCGCAGATCGACGCGACGGACTGACCGGCGGGCTCACTGCCGGTGACGGTGGCGGCGGCGACCCGCGGGTCGCGCAGCACGCCTTCGACCTGACCGGCGCCGATCAGCAGGGTCTGGAACGCACCGGCGGGGAAGCCGGCCCGCAGGAACAGGTCCTCCAGGTAGAGCGCGCACTGCGGGACGTTCGACGCGTGCTTGAGCAGGCCGACGTTGCCGGCCATCAGCGCGGGCGCGGCGAAGCGGACGACCTGCCAGAGCGGGAAGTTCCACGGCATGACCGCCAGGACGACGCCAAGCGGCTGGTAACGACCGAACGCCCGCTTCGCGCCGACGACGCCGGGGTCGCTCAGCGGCTCGTCGGCGAGGAAGCCCTCGGCGTGCTCGGCGTAGAAGCGCATCCCCTTCGCGCACTTCGCCGCCTCGGCCTCGGCGGAGCGCAGGGTCTTGCCCATCTCGGTGGTCATCGTGACGGCGATGTCGTGCAGCTCGGCGTCGAGCAGGTCGGCGGCGCGGCGCAGCCACTCGGCCCGCTGCGCGAACGTCGTCCGGCGGTAGGTGGCGAAGGTGGCGCTGGCACGGGACAGACGCTCCTCGATCTGGGCAGCGTCGAGCGGCTCGAATGCGCGCACCACCGCACCGGTCGCCGGATTGACCGACCGAATCGCCATGTCACTCCTTCTGTTTCTGTGCTTCTGCTCTGCTTGTGGGTCCGCGGGTCACCACCACCGGTGATGTGCACCGCACGTGCCGCCAGCGCTTTTAGATGCCGATGACACTTTCACGCATTGTGTGTTCAAGACACCCGGGGCCGCCCGCTGAAACGTCGCCGCGAAAGCCGATGCGTGGCCTGGTTCTCCCAAAGCCCTGCCACGTGTCGAACACTAGCAGAGACGACGATTACCGGTATGGTTTCCGGGCCCCGGTGGGCTGGTCCCAAGGAGTACCCCGCGAGTGTCCGGAGAGCAGGTCGGAATGCCCATTCGGTGGGTGCGTCCCAGCTGCCGCCGGGCTGGTGAATCTCGCCGGCCGCAGCGGCGCGCCTAGGCCTGCGTCCGGCGGGCTGCGTGCCGGGGCGCCGTCCCGCTCCTGGTCCGCCGGTGGAGCCGGTGGAGCCGGTGGAGCCGGTGGAATGGCCCGGGTGACAGCGCTGCCGACCGCCAGATGGCAGCCGCGGGCATGCAGGAGGCCGGCCACCGCCGGGTCGTCCACCCGCTGCTCGGCGATGAGGTCGATGCCGAGATCGAGCAGTGCCGAGAGCGCGCCGTCGACGATCGCCCTTCCGGCGCCTTCGCGCACCCGCCCGGACCCAGGCCCGTGATCGTGATCGTGTGGACCGTCGCGTCGTTGTTCGAGTTGGCGGTTGCGGCCGCGGCCCCGTGGCGCGCCGATCCAGGCCTGGACCAGGTCCGGGTGGATGGTCACCACCGCGACGGGAACCCGTTCGAGGACGTCGAGGGCGGTGTCCATGGTGGTGTCCGGCGCACCCACATCGGCGATGCCGATCCGCACGCCGGTCTTGTGCAGGCGGGTGAGCACCTCCGTCACGGGATGAGGATCGACCGCGGGGCGGGTCGACCGGACCCGCAGGACGAGGCGGTCCGGGGGCAGGTCCGCCGCCGTCAGCGCGGCACGGACGTCGTTCACCAGACTCGCCTGGGCGGCGCGTGCGGAGGAGACCGTGACATGGACCGGGAGCCGTTCGGCGGCGGCGTGACCGTCGCGCGTGCCCCGGAGCAGGAGTCTGTCCAGGTCGGGAACGGTGCCGAGGGCGCTGTCCACGGGAAGCGGATGGCCGGCCCTCATGTGCCCCGGTTGCTCCGGTTGCCAGGTGAGCGCGGCCTCGTGGGCGACGGTGCCGGACGTCACCAGGTCGACGATGGGGCGTCTGGCGACGGCGAGCTGCCCCCCGGACGAGCTTCGTCCGCCGGACACGAGTGCGTCCCGCAGGTCCAGACCAGCCCGGGGCGCGGCAAGATCCGAGCTGTACGAGGTCAGTCGCCCGCTGCCCTGCGCCTTCGCCGCGTACATCGCCAGGTCGGCCCGGTGTAGCAGGATCTCGGCGTCGACCGGCCCGCTGTCGGGCTCGACCACGACCAGTCCGATGCTGGCGGCGATGCTGTAGGTGGCGCCGCCGAGGCGGATCGGCGCGCGCAGTGCCTCGGTCAGGCGTCGCCCGACCGCCTCCGGGTCGTCGGGCCGCACACCGCCATCCCGAGCTGGGGGTGTCGGGCACAGCAGGATCGCGAACTCGTCCCCGCCGAGCCGGCCGACGGTGTCGGAGGGCCGCACGCATCCGGACAGCCGGCGTGCGGCCACCCGCAGCAGATCATCGCCGGCGGCATGCCCGAACGCGTCGTTCACGTGCTTGAAATCGTCGAGATCGCAGAACAGCACGGCGAGGTTCCCGGCGCCGCAGTCCCCGTTCCCGCCGCGGCGGGCCAGTGCCTCGTCGAGCCGTTCGATGAACAGTGATCGGTTCGCCAGGCCGGTGAGCGGGTCGTGGTAGGCCTGGTGATGAAGCTCCCGCTGCTTCTGCTCGACCTGGCCCAGCAGGCGCACGTTCTCGGTCAGCGTGGCCATCTGCCGCAGTACCGCGATCAGCACGAGCCCGACCAGGACCCAGATCTCCTCCTGGTGACGGAGGTTCTGCTCGGAGAGCTCCCGCAGGGTGACGAGCCCGGCCGCCGCCAGCGGCAGATAGGGCAGCAGGACGTGCCAGGCCCGGCGCCGTGGCACCAGCAGGCCAGGCGTGGCGTACCGCGTGTCCCGCATGTCGCCCGCGGGCCTCTCACCGCCGGTGCCGGCGCCGAGCCTGGCGCCCGAGCGGGTCTCGGCGGGCGGGCCCTCCGGCATCAACACTGCCAGCCCGATCAGGAGAGGTGCGGCTACCAGGAACAGGTCAACCAGTCGCGGGACGTCCGCCAGACCACGGACGACCGATGACGCGTACCACGTGACGCTCGTCGTCACCATGAGCAGACCGGCCACCAGCAGGGCCAGCGCGAGCTCGGCACGCCCCCGCCGGAACGCGGCGGTCAGGATCACCACCACGGACACGATCAGGCTGGCAGCGGCGAGGACCGCCGAGAACAGCGGGCCCTCGGTGGGTGGACGGGCCTGCGTGGCCTTCTCCAGCACGGCGATCCAGGCGAGCAGCGCGACGGCTCCGGTCACGATCAGGCCGTCGAGCACGGCGATCAGGAACCATCGCACCAGCCGGGATCTCGCCACCGTGTTCCACCTGGACGTGAACGAGCCGGGTGCGAACGAGTACGTCGGATACAGCAGGACACCAGCCAGGCCGAGCAACTGCGGGAACAGGTAGACCAGCCACGCACTGGTGGCCCGTGGCACGGGGGGCTCCCCCGCCAGGATGCCGGCGAAGATCTGTGTCATCCCGGCTCCGACGCCCAGCAGCATTGCTGCCAGCAGTAATCTCCAGGCCCGTTCCGTACCGTGGGCACGCAGACCGGTCACCAGGCATGTGACGGACCCCAGCACCAGCGAGCCCAGCATTACCGCACGCACGGTGATGAGCGCGGGCCGGGCGGGGAGCACCAACGCGGCGGTCGTCGCGGCGATGGTCAGCAGCACCACGAAGACCGCGGCCGCGCAGGGCTCAGCCTCTGGCGTCGGCTCGGATGCTGACGTTGGCTCGGATGCTGACGTTGGCTCGGATGCCGGTGCCGCCCCGGATGCTGGTGTCGGCTCCGCCGCCGGCGTTGCCGCACTCACTGGCGTTGCCGCGTCGTTCTGCATGCTCACCGCCTTCACCAGCCCGTACGCCCCCGATCGGCGGCCGGACAGCAACCGCTCTCCATCTGCCCGAGCCCGACTCGGAATAACCGGATAGCTACGTAGGGTGTCCAGATCGTCAGCTGGCTGGCGTTTGTTACGCCAGCATGCGGGCGGTGATGTCCCAGAGCTGCTCCGCCGCCGCCGGGTCCAGCGCGTAGGCGGCGACTCCCCCCGGGCTGCCCGGGGTGTGCGCGAGCGCCTCGTTGCAGTCCTCGAAGTAACGGCCGCCGACACCGTCGAGCAGTGGCGAGGCCGCCACCAGCACCGACGTCGCAGCGCCCTGCTCCACGGACTTCCACTGCTGCTCCGGCGCCCCGCTGCGGGCACGCAGCCGCTCCATCTCGGCGGTGTCGACATGGCGTTGCAGGTTGGTCGAGATCGCGCCGGGCATCAGCGCGTTCACGGCGATCCCGTCCTCGGCCCAGCGCCGGGTCGCCTCCACCGCGAACAGCACGTTCGCCGTCTTCGACTGGCCGTACGCCACCCACGGGTGGTAGGGGCGGCGTTCGAAGTGGAGGTCGTCGAAGTCCACCGCCGCCCGCAGGTGCGCCGCCGAGCTGACCACCGCCACCCGCGCTCCCCCGGCCGCCGCGAGCGCGGGGCGCAGGCCGCCGGCGAGCGCGAAGTGGCCGACATGGTTGGTGGCGAACTGCAGCTCCCAGCCCTGCGGGGTGTTCATCCGCGGGGTCGCCATGATCCCGGCGTTGTTGACCAGGATGTGCAACGGACCCGCCCAGGCCGCGGCGAAGGCGGCGACGGAACCAAGATCAGCAAGGTCCAGTGCGGCAACGTGCACCGCCTTGTTGCCTGTGCTGGCGGCGATGTCGTCCGCGGCACGCCGGCCCGCCCCGAGATCGCGCACCGCCAGGGTGACCTCGCTGCCCGCACTCGCGAGCGCACGGGCCGTCTCGATGCCGAGCCCGGACGACGCGCCGGTCACCACAGACCTGCGGCCACCGAGATCGACACCTGCCAGCACCTGCGCTGCCGTCGATTCCGCGGTGAACGGAGTCGTGATCCGTTCCGTCACAGCCATCCCGCCACACTCCTGTCTCCTGGACGCCTGTCTCCTGGCGCCCGGCCACACCGGTCCCTGCGGTCGCACCCGTCCCCGCGGCCACACCGGCCACACCGGTTCCGTCCACCCAGACTGGTCTGCTGGGGAGCAAGGCGCCACAGTTCGCGCTCTCACGCCGGGCTGCCAGCGCACCGAGGAGAAGAGGAAGTCGGAAGGCCCGACCGGCCCCGTCGTCCGTCTCCCCGACGCCGACATTGGACCCTTTCTCGGGACATTGTTCGCGCGGTTCAGTGAAACCGTCGGGACACACACCTGCTCGACCTTGCCGGCTGGCGTGGCCACAACCAGAAACAGCGCCAGCGCCCGCGGCCGGGTCAATTCTGCGAAAGCGAGTCTCTGGTGAGCATCTACGACGCGATCGGTGGCGCGACGGCTGTCGAGGCCGCAGTCGACCAGTTCTACGTTCGCGTGACGGCAGACCCCGTTCTCTCGCCCTACTTCGCCGGCCGTGACATTCCCAGCCTCAAGGCCCACCAGCGTGCGTTCATCGCCGCCGCGATCGGCGGCCCGGAGGTGTACAAGGGCCGGGCCATTCCCGCCGTCCACACCCCGCTCAAGATCAGCGACGCGCACTTCGACGCGGTGGTCGACCACCTGGTCGCGGCGCTGACCGGGCTGGGCGTCCCGGCCGAGACCACCGGCAAGATCGGCGCGGCGCTCGCCCCGCTGCGCAAGGAGATCGTCAGCGCCTGATCCGCCCACGGACCCGGCCACACCCAGCCGGAGCAGGACCCGGGGCGGCCGGCATCCGGCCCACCGCCGGCCCGGCCGCCCCGGCCGGCAGGGGATCAGGGCTCGCTCAGCACGAGTTTGCGCGCCTCGCGGCGCAGGACCTTGCCGTAGGCGCTCTTGGGCAGCGCCTCCAGATAGATGATCTTCTTGGGCTTCTTGAAGCCGGCGATGTGGGTCGTGCTGTAGGTGATGAGTTCGCTTTCCGGCGGGGGCGGGGTGGTCACGGGCACCACCGCGGCCACGACGTTCTCGCCCCACGTCTCGTCCGGCACCCCGAAGACCACGACCTCGGCCACGCCCGGATGCTGGACGAGCGCCTCCTCGACCTCCCGTGGGTAGATGTTCGCGCCACCGGAGATGATGACGTCGCTGCTGCGGTCCAGCAGGAAGAGGTTGCCGTGCTCGTCGAAGCGGCCGATGTCCCCGGTGTGCAGCCAGCCGCCCCGCAGCGCGCGCTCCGTCGCGTCCGGGTTGTTCCAGTAGCCCCGCATCACGACGTCGCCGCGCACGCAGACCTCGCCCTCGGCACCGGCGGGCACCGGCCGGTCCTCACCGTCGAGGATGCGGACCTCGATCCCGGGATGGGCCACACCCGCCGAGTCGAGCGGCGTCCCCGGCGACGTCGCATGGTTCAGGTAGGTCACCGTCATCGGTGACTCGCCCTGCCCGTAGATCTGGACGAACACCGGGCCGAACCGGTCGATCATCGCCCGCGAGTGCTCGACGTGGATCGGTGCGCCGCCGTAGACGGCGCAGCGCAGCGAGCTGGCGTCCGTCGGCGCGACGCCGAGCATGCGGACGATCATCGTCGGTACGAGGAACGCGAGCACCGAGACGCGCTCGCGAGCGACCAGGTCGAGCACCTCGGACGGATCGAAGCCGCCACCGGCATGGATGATGTTGTCGGCACCGCGGGCGATCGAGCCCAGCGCGTACAGGCCGCTGCCGTGGGAGAGCGGGGCCACGTGCAGCACGACGTCGTCCTGGGTGTAGGCGCACACGTCGGCGAGCAGGGTCCACGTCATGGTGAGCAGGTTGCGGTGGCTGAGCTGGGCGCCCTTGGGCCGGCCGGTCGTCCCCGAGGTGTAGAAGAGCCAGGCCAGGTCGTCCGCGTCGACCTCGGCGGGCTCGAGGTCCGCGGTTCCCTCGGCGAGGAGCTGGGCGAAGGCGTCCTTCTCCCCACCGGTCGGATCCACTGGCGCGGCCGGGTCCACTGGTGCTGCCGGATCCACCGCGACGGTGTGCACACCGGTCAGATCCAGCCCTGCGACCAGCCGCGCCGCGGAGGTGGAGTGCACCAGCGCCCGGGCGCCGCTGTCACCGAGGATCACGGCGACCTCCGGCCCGGCCAGCTTGGCGTTCATCGGCACCGCGACCAGCCCGGCATACCAGGCGCCGAACAGCGCCACCAGGTACTGCTGGCAGTTGGGCATGAACAGTGCCACCCGGTCACCCGGGACCAGACCGCGCCGCAGCAGCGCGGAGCCGAACAGCGCCGCGGCGTCGCGCAGCTGCCGATAGGACGTCCGGCCGTCGGCGTAGCGCATCGCGCACCGGTCCGGAAACCGCTGGGCCGACGTCGTCAACAGGCTCGCGACATTGACCATGGTCAACCTCCGTCAGACTGAGCGGACTGGGTGGGCTGAGCTGGCTGAGCGGACTGAGCTGGCTGAGTGGACTGAGCTGGCTGAGCGGGCAGATCGACGTTCGGTGCGGCGGCATGCGGTGCGGCGGCATGCGGTGAAGCGGTGCCGGGAGCGGTGGCCGGGGCGGTGCCCAGTTCGAGGTCGTCGAGGATTTCGCGGGTGTGGGCGCCCAGGCGCGGCGCCGGGCCCGCGACCCGGCCCGGAGTCCGGGAGAACCAGGCCGGCGAGCCGGGAAAGCGCACCGGGCCGAGATCGCCGTCGACCGTCTCGAAGAATCCGACCGCGTCCAGGTGCGGATTGTCGAAAAGCTCGTCGAGGGAGCGCACCGGCGCGGCCGGGACGTCCAGTGACCGCAGCAGGTCGAGCCAGTACTGGGTGGTGTGCTCGCGGAAGGTCTCACCCAGCAGCGCGTAGACGTTGTCGATCTGGCGGGCCCGCTGTTCCAGCGTGGCCAGATGCTCGCCGGCCCAGGGCGGTTTCACCGCGTTGACGAAGGCGGCCCACTGCTTGTCGTTGTAGACCAGTACGGAGATGTAGCCGTCGCTGGTCCGGTGCGGCCGGCGGTTCGGTGCCACCGCCCTCGGGTACACCGCCGGGCCGAGCGCAGGGCTGAACATGGCACCGTTCGCGTGCTCGACGAGCATGAACGAGGCCATCGTCTCGAACATCGCGACCTCGACCTCCTGCCCCTCGCCGGTGCGGGCGCGGTGGAACAGCGCCATCATCGTGGCCCACAGCGCGGTCAGCCCGGCCACCTTGTCGGCCATGATGGTGCCGACATAGCTGGCCTCCCCGGTCAGCTGCTCCTGCGCGAAGGGAATTCCGCACTCCGCCTGGATCGTGTCGTCATAGGCGGTCAGGTTCGCGTCCGGCCCGCGGCGGCCGTAACCGTAGCAGTTGGTGTACACGATCGACGGATTGATCGCGGCGACGCTCTCGTAGCCGAAGCCGAGTTTCGTGACCGCCTTCGCCCGCATCGAGTGGATGAAGACATCCGCGCCGCGGACGAGCTCGCGCAGCGCGTCACCGCCTTCGGGGCTGCGCAGGTCCAGCACGACGCTGCGCTTGCCGCGGTTCACGTTGACGAAGACGCCGGCCATGCCGGGTTCCGGGCCGACGGAGATGAACCGGGTGTTGTCACCCGCCGGCGGCTCGATCTTGATGACGTCCGCACCCATGTCGGCCATGATCTGCGTGCAGTACGGACCCATCACCATGGCGGTGAGATCGATGACGCGGATCCCGGCCAACGGCCCTGAATGCCGGGGCCCACCGTCGGTGCCCTCCGAGCAGCTACGAGCCTTCACGTATCGACCACCCCTATCGTTCCTGCGGCCCGCGCCATCATCGTTCCGCCGCGCCATCCATCTGCCCCAGCCACCCCACCCACCCCGCACGGCACGCCCAACGGCCGGCCCGAACGGGCGACCCGGGGCGTGCGACGGCCTGGGCGGCACGCTGCACCGTTGCCTGGCGGGACGCGCGGCGGATCGTCACAACGGGTGGTCACGGCGGGCAGTCACGGTGGGTGGTCGCGGCGGTCGGTCACGGCCATGATCCCAGCGTCCGCCGCACTCGGGGCACTTGTTTCCCGAAGACGGCGCCCGTCGAGACTAGAGGATGAATCCTTGCAAGGATAGTGCTATCAAGAGTTCGTGAGCACCACTGGTGGCGAGCCCCGCCCGATCGCCCGCGTCCTCGACGACGCCCTCGCGAACCGCTCAGACGCCGTCGCGGTCGAGGCGGTCTCCGGTTCCTGGACCTACGCCGAGCTCGACGACCAGGCCCGCCGCGCGGCCGGCGCGCTGTGGTCTCTCGGTGTGCGTCCTGGAGACCGGGTCGCGGCCTGTCTGCCCAACGACCTCGACATCGTCGCGGCGTTCCACGGCGCCCAGCGGATCGGCGCCGTCTGGGCCGGCATCGGCGAGGCCCTCACCGTCGCCGAACAGCGGGACCTGCGCGACATCTGCGACCCGAAGGTCGTCCTCGCCGGCCCACGGTGCCTGCTGACGCCGTCCGATGATCGTGCCGACGGCGACGGCGACGACAGTCGCCGGGGCGGCGGCAGCGACCTCGTGGGCCTCGACCGGTGGCACGCGCTGCTGGCCGAGGCCACCGACGAGACGGCCCCGCCACCCGGTCTCGGCCTCGACATCGACGCCCCCGCCGGCATCGCCTTCACCAGCGGGACGTCGGGACGTCCCAAGGCCGTCGTGCACAGCCAGCGCAACCTGCTGCTGCCCGGCGCCGTCCTCGTCGCCACCCGCGGCTGGGGCCCCGAACTGCGCAAGGGCGACAGCTTTCCACTGACGATCCTCAACCTCATGGTGCTGTCGACTCTGCTCACCGCCCAGGCCGGCGGCTGCGCGGTCATCATGAACCGCCGCGACGTCGCCGGCGTCATCGAATGGATCTCCAGCCGCCGCGTCACCGTCTGGAACGGCGCACCGGCCCAGCTCTACGACCTCGCCGCCCGGCCGGACGCCGACCTGAGCTCCCTGCGCGAGGTGTGGAGCGGCGGCAGCGACACCCCCGACTCGCTGCGCAGCGCGTTCGCCGAGACGTACGGGCTGGTCCCCCGGGTCACCTACGGGCTGACCGAGGCGCCGACGGTCGTGTCGATCGACCCGGCCGACGGCGAGTGGCGTCCGGGCACCAGCGGACGGGTGCTGCCGAGCTACGACGTCGCCGCCTACGACGACGACGGCAACCGGCTGCCACCCGGCGAGCTCGGGGAGCTGAGGCTCGCCGGCGCGACGTCAGGGCCGTGGGCCGGCGTGTGGCGGCCGCTGCTCGGCTACTGGGAGTCCGGCCGGATCCGCCCACCGGAGCCTGGCCCGGTCGCGACCGGTGACGTCGGGACGGTCGACGCGGACGGCTGGCTGTCCGTGCTGGACCGCAAGAAGCTGGTCATCATCCGCGGCGGGGCGAACATCTACCCGCTGGAGATCGAGCGGGTCATCGCCACCCACCCGGACGTCGCCCGGGTCGCGGTGTGCCCCGTCCCCGACGACCGTCTCGGCCAGCGGGTCGCCGCGGTCGTCGAAAGTGCCGGACCCACCCTCGACATGGACGCACTCGCCGAGCTGTGCCGCCGCGAGCTCTCGCCGTACAAGGTGCCCGAGTTCTGGACGCAGGTCGACGCGCTGCCGGTCAACGCCATGGGCAAGGTCCAGCGCACCGGCCTCACCGACCTCGTCGACACCGGCCGATGACCGCGCAGATGATCTCAACGAGGCACGGGGCCTGCCGCTGGGCGACCCGATGCTGGTGAGCCAGGACGACGCCTGGGAGTTCGTGGCCGGAGCGCACACCGGGATCCTGACCACGCTGCGCTCCGACGGCGCACCGGTCTCGCTGCCGATGTGGTTCGTCGTCGTGGACCGCGCCGTGTACCTTTCGACGCCGCCGCGGGCGGCCAAGCTGGCCCGGATCCGCCGGGAGCCGCGGGCGGCGTTCCTGGTCGAGTCCGGCCGGGCCTGGGTCGACCTGCGTGCCGTCCATCTCAGTGGACGGATCCGGGTGGTGGACGACGAAGAGACACGCACCCGGGTCCGCGGCATGCTCGACAGCAAGTACGCCGCCTACCGGGTGCCGCCCGAGCGGTTACCCACCGCGGCCCGCGCCGCCTACGCCGACCGGGTCGTGCTGCGCCTGGACCCGCAGGGACGACTGTTGCGCTGGGACAACTCCCGGATCCGGCTGGCCCCGCCCGCTGGCCCCGACACCCAGCCCACCAGCACCATCGACCTGGCAGACACCGTCAACGAAGGGACGTCCTCATGACGCCGGCCTCCGAGACCGCGAACGCCGCGCACGAGGGTCCTGCCGCGGCTGCCACGGATGCCGCGGATGCCGCGGTCACGGGTGCGACGGCCCGGATGTTCGGCCTCGACGGCCGGGTCGCCATCGTGACCGGCGCCTCCTCCGGTCTCGGTGTCGCCGTCGCGCGGGCGCTGGCCGCGTTCGGTGCCCGGGTCGCGGTCGTCGCCCGGCGGCTCGACAAGCTGACCGAGCTCGCGAAGGAGATCGACGGCCTGCCGGTCGCCTGCGACCTCTCCGACCTCTCCGCCGTCCGCACCGTCGTGCCGGCAGTCGTCGAGGGCCTCGGAGCACCGGAGATCCTCGTCAACGGCGCCGGCAGCATGTTCACCTACGAGCGGGCCGAGTCCGAGCCGGTCGAGGCGTCCCGCCGCACGATCGACCTCAACCTGCTCGCCCCGTTCCTGCTCGCCCAGGACGTCTTCCCGCACATGATCGCCGCCGGCCGCGGCACCATCATCAACATCTCGTCGATCAGTGGGAAGGTCGGCATCCCCGGCATCCCGCAGGCGTCCTACGCGGCCAGCAAGGCCGGTCTGTCCGGGCTGACGTCCGAGCTCGCGGTGCAGTGGGCGCGGCACTCGATCCGGGTGAACACGGTCGCCCCCGGCTTCTTCCGCAGCGAGATCACCGGCCCGCTCTACTCCAGCGAGAAGTCGATCGAGTACCTGCGCCGCAACACCCCGCTGCCGAAGGAGGGAACCGCCGAGGACATCGTCGGCGCCGTCCTGTGGCTCGCCGGCGACGCCGGCAGCTACGTCACCGGCCAGACCATCACCGTGGACGGCGGCTGGACCGCCCGCTGACCGCCGCTCCCCGACCACCCAGACACGCTGGGTAAAAGCTGGGCCACCGCGTCGAGGCCCTCGGCGTGGGGGTGGTTCGAACGAGCAACCGAAGAGGCGGTCAAACTGCACGAACGCAAACTGCACGAACGCAACGTTGCCGACGCTGCGGGGCCGGATGATGTGGCGTCCGGCCCCGCACGGAATGGTTGTTTCAGCGCTTCATGAGGGCGAAGACCGCCCAGCCGAGGTACTCACGCGTGCAGCGCGCGTAGCGGGCCGGCTCGTAGGTGAGTTCCTCCCGTACCTCGGGGGCCAGTTCGTCGCCCGGGTTCCGGTCGAGCCAGCGGCGCAGGTTGAGCCACTGGGCCGCGGCATACCGATCCCAGCTGTCCTGATCGGCCACCATCATCTCCACAAGGTCGTACCCGAGTTCCCGGAAATGCTCGATCAGCTCCGGCATGGGCACGAGGTCCGCGATGGCGGTGACGTGGCAGGCCCTGGCGGTCTCCTCGTCGGGAGGGGTCCGCCGCCAGTACGGCTCTCCGATCAGCGTCAGACCTCCGGGGCGGAGGCTACGGCTGAGCAGCTCGGCCGTCCCGGCGACTCCGTTCCCGATCCACGTGGCGCCGACACAGGCGGCCAGATCGACCGGCTCGTCCGCGACATGGCCGCAGGCGTCACCGTGGACGAACTCGACCCGGTCGGCGACACCGAGCTCGGCGGCGCGGGCCCGGGCCTGCTCGGTGAAGACCGTGCTGATGTCCACTCCGGTACCCGTGATCCCGTGGTCACGTGCCCAGGTGCACAGCATCTCGCCCGAACCACTGGCCAGGTCGAGCGCCCGTGTCCCGGGGGCGAGGTGGAGCGATTCGCCCAGGGCTGCGAGCTTGGCCGCGGTCAGCGGATTGTGGATCCGGTGGCTGCTCTCGCGGATGGTGAAAATACGGGGAAGGTCCATGACCGAATTCCTTTCCGTCATGCCTTGGGGTGTGAGAAGCGGCTGATGACCGTCGCGGACACGCGACGCGGTCCGTGCAGGAGATGTCCGTCGCCAGGTCCGGCGACAACGGTGGTGGCGGCGGTCGCGGGGACCCGCCGGACGGCCACCCGGTCACCGGTACGAGGCATCAGCCGGTCACCGGTCACCGCGGGAGGGGCAACCGCCACGCGCACGGGCCCGGCCTCGATGCCGATGCCGATACCGATGCCGGCCTTGTACCGCCCACGCCCTGGCCGCATCACGCAGCCCAGGACAAGTCCGCCAGCCCGGGCCCGGGTGGAGTAACGCTCAGGTTCCGCGTCCCGGCCATAGCCGGCCCGAATCAGGACAGACGCAGGAGAAAAGAGAACGGCAGGTCGGTGCGAAGTGGCTTGGAGAAGCAAGGTGGAGACCCTTGAAAGGGGGTCCCGCCGGACGCCGCGCGTGCCGGCGCTACTCCCACCAGGGAGAAAGGCAGGCGAACGTCAGGACGAGGCCCGGGAAGTGAGGATGACCCGAGCACCGCACAGAGCGGTGGTCTCCACGACGGTCATCAACCCACCTCCTTCGATCTCCGCACGCGCATTCTTCGTCGCCGCGCCGCAACGCTATCACCCGCGGTGGACGTCGACGCTCTCGGCGCTGCCCAACCGGCAGGCCGGAGACTGGTTCCAACGCACACCTGGAAGACACGGCCTCGCCGCGGCGGCCCCTTCACGGAGCGGCTGCCCGCATTCCTGAACCCCACGCAGGCCGGCCCGGGACCGACGCCGCCTCATCACCGCCAGCGCCCTCCTCATCGCGCCTTACGCCCTCCTCATCGCCCGGCGGCGAGGGACTCGACGAGACGCTCCCGCCCAGCGCCTGCGGTGCGACGCACACCCCCAGCCCTGCCGGGTCGGTCGGGTCGCTGTCCGCGGGGCGGCGACTGTCGGCGGCGCGGCGACTGTCGGCGTCCTCCGCGGTACTTCCTGTGGTCTCACCGTGCGGAGCCCGTTCCAGCCGGCTTCGACGATCGATAATCGAACATGTGTTCGCGATTCGTCGGACACGCGGGTTCGGTTCGGGGCGAGGTGAGCACTCCATGCCAGCACCCACACGTTCGGTCGAAGCGTCTGACGCATCCCGGGTGCGGGATGCGGCTGCAGCCTTCGACGACCAGGTTCGCGATCTGCTGTATCGGATCGGTGTCCGGGCCGCGGCGCTGGCCGCGGCCCACGCCGGAATGCTGCGGCTGCTCGCCGAGTTCGCCGGGCTACGACCGTCGACCGAGGCCGACCCGCTGTTCTCGTTCGACATGTTCGCCCCGGAGGAGCTCGCCGGCGTGCTGCGGGTATCCGCCACCACCGCTGGCGGGCAGATGGGTTTCGCCTTCTCCGCGGTGCGGCGGCTCCCCCGAGCGATGCAGGCACTGGAGGGCGGCGTCCTCGACCTGCAACGTCTGCGGTCGTTGGAGACCGCTGTCAGCCCTCTCACCGACGAGCAGACCAGCCAGGTCGAGGAGCAGGTCCTGGCCGGCGGGCCGCGACGCAACCGGGGCGCGTTCGGTGCCGCCTGCCGTCGCGCCGTCCTCAACGTCGACCCCGGCGGCGCCGCCGAGCGTGCCGCGGAACGCCGCAAGGGCCGTCACGTCCGGCTCTACCCCGGCGACGACGCCACCAGCACCCTGTCCGCGCTACTGCCCGCGGAGGACGCCGCGGCCTGCGACAACCAGCTCAACCAGATCGCCGATGAGATCATCCGCACCCGCGATGCGGACGACCAGCGCACCCGCGACCAGATCCGCGCCGACACCCTCGTCGACCGCATCACCGGCCGCACACCGCTGCGCCCGCTGCCCTGCGACGTCCAGGTCATCGTCCCGATCACAGCCCTGCTCGGGCTGGGCGAGGAGCCCGGTGAGATCCCGGGCTTCGGGCCCATCCCGGCGGACATCGCCCGAGACCTGGCGATGCGGCCGACCTCCACCTGGCGGCGCATGCTCGTCGACCCGCTGGGAGCGCTGATCGAGGTCGCCGACCGGCGCCACCCCAGCCCCGCCCAGGTCCGGCATGTGCGTGCCCGCAACCGCACCTGCGTCCACCCCGGCTGCACCCGCCGTGCCACCCGCACCGACACCGACCACACCACGCCCTACGCCGCCGGCGGGCCAACGATCGTCGTCAACCTCGGGCCGCTCTGCCTCAAGCACCACCGCCTGCGCCATCACCCCGACCGTCCCTGGATCGTCCGCCAGCCGCGCCCTGGCACGTTCACCTGGACGAGCCCGCTCGGCACCAGGTTCACCGTCCACCCGCACGACTACATCACGGGCGAGGAACACCTCCCGGCCGGCTGACAGCCCTCCGCAGGCCGCGTGACCGCCTGGACCTTGACACCCGAAACTAGACCAGCGAGTCTAGTAAAAACGTTCCGGAAGAGAGAGGGCCCAGGGTGAGTGCGGCAGTCGAGCGTCTGACGGGACTGGTCCAGTCGGAGGAGCGCTTCGCGATTCCGTACGCGGATCTTCGCGAGACGCAGGTCGAGGCGATGAACGAGCTGTTCCAGGAGCGCCGGGAGCGGATCCGGTTACTCGCGTTCCGCGCGAAGGAAGCGGGGGTCAGCGAGATCCGCTCCCGGGCGGACGCGGTGGGGCTGCTGTTCCCGCACACCGCGTACAAGAGCTACCCGGAGAGCTTCCTGAGCGAGCGGAGGTGGGACCGGCTGGGCAGGTGGCTCGGCACCGTGTCAGCACACCCGCTCAACCCGATCGACACCTCGGACGTCGTCGACATGGACGACTGGATCGCCCGCTACGAGGCGGTGGGGCACTACATCTCATGTTCGAGCGGGACGACCGGCAAGTCCGCCATGATGATCGCCTCCGACCAGGACATGGCCTGGTCCCGCCTGGACACGGTCGGCGTCTTCGCATGGGGGTCCGGAGTGCGACCCGAGCGTGACCGCAGGATGATCGGCATCGCGCCCACCGCCGCCGTCGCCAAGAACCTCAACGCGCGCGACGCCCAGCAGGCCGCGTTCGGCGACCCGCGCATCGAACCGTTCACGCTGCCCATGCCACCGATCACGATCGGCCAGATGACGAAGATGGTCGTCCTGCGCAAGGCGATCGCGGACGGCACCGCCCGACCGGACGAGATCGCCGACTTCGAGGCCACCTCGCGGGAGCGCGAGCAGACGCTCCAGACCGCCTACGTCAAGGCCGCCGAGCACGTCGTCGCCTCCCGCGCGGACAAGCTCTACCTCGCCGGCATGTGGAACGCGCTGCACCTCGTCGCCGGAATGGTGCGCGAGATGGGCTACAGCGGCTCGGACTTCAACCCGGACAACTGCATCTACGTCGGCGGCGGTCTCAAGCGGGCCAAGCTCCCACCGGACTACCAGGAGTACGTCTACGAGACCTTCAACATCCCCGCCGGCCGCAGGTTCCAGATGTACGGCATGCAGGAGCTGAACTCGGGCATGCCGCGCTGCGCCGCCGGTGGCCGCTACCACGTGCCGCCGTGGGTCGTGCCGTTCGTGCTGGACTCCGATGGCGACGCGCTGCTGCCGCACGAATCGGGCGAGGTGCAGGGCCGCGCGGCGTTCTTCGACCTGTCGCTCGACGGCCGGTGGGGCGGCGTGGTGACCGGTGACCGGATCTTGCTGGACCTCGACCCGTGTGCCTGCGGCAACGCGAGCCCCAGCGTGCGGGACGACATCACGCGGTACGCCGACCTCGAAGGTGACGACAAGATCGGCTGCGCCGGCACCGTCGACGCCTACGTCCGGGGGCTGTCATGACGACCACCGAAACCGACCCGGCAACCGCTGCGAAGGCCACCGAGGTCATCCGGGTCGATCACTTCGTGCGGGGCCGGGTGGTCCCCGGCGGCGCGGTGAACTACCGCTCCCGTGACCTCGGCGTCGAGTTCGCAACGCCCGAGATCGTGCTTGACGAGTTGGTCACGCCGCGCCGGGAGCTTCCGCCACTGCTCGACGTGCCGATCGAGGAGATCATCGACTTCCTCGTCACCTGCGGTGAGCGGCTGGTGCTGGAGGAGAACGTCCACCTGCAGCGGGCCGCGGATCTCATCGCCGCCACCAACCCGCTGCCGCGGCGGGTGATCGAGAACCTGTTCCGCTCCGCACGCCTGCGGCTGACGAAGCGGGCGCTGTGGTCCAGCATCGAGACCAACTTCGCCGACCCGGCGGCGCTCGACGGCTGGGTCGAGCGGACCGACCACCACGGCCAGCACGGCGCGCTACGTGCCTTCCCACCTCGGATGATCCACATGCTGGCCGGTAACTCGCCGACCGGCTGCATCTCCTCGATCGCGCAGGGCGCGCTCGTCAAGGCGGTCAACGTCTTCAAGATGCCCTCGAGCGACCCGTTCACCTGCGTCGCGATGCTGCGGACGATGGCCGAGGTCGACCCCGACCACCCGGTCGTGCGGTCGATGTCCGCGGTGTACTGGCGGGGCGGCGACGAGCGGATCGAGCGGACGCTCTACCGGCCTCAGTTCTTCGACCGGATCGTCGCCTGGGGCGGCGGTGACGCCATCAACAACGTGATCAAGTATCTGGGGCCGGGGCTGCAGCTGGTCTCGTTCGACCCGAAGACGTCGATCTCGATCCTCGGGCCGGAGACCTTCACCTCCGACGCCGTGATCGACGCGGTCGCCGAGGCGGCCGCGGTCGATGTGTCGGTGTTCAACCAGGAGGCCTGCCTGGCCAGCCGCTTCATCTTCGTCTCGGGTGAGCGCTCCGGCATCGAGACGTTCTGCGCACGACTGCAGTCGCGCCTCGGGGTGGACCGTGAGACCGCGTCGGAGACGGCGCATCCGCTGCCTGGCGACCTGCGCGACGAGATCCAGATGCTTCAGGTGCTCGACGACGAGGTCAAGGTGTGGGGGCGCCCCGACGGCCGCGGCCTGGTGGTGCTGACCTCCGACCCGGTGGAGTTCCACCCGAGCAACAAGACGGTCAACGTCGTGCACCTGGACTCGATCGACCAGGCCGTGCGGTTCGTGAACGTCGCGACCCAGACCATCGGCATGTATCCGCCGGAGCTCAAACGGGCGATGCGCGACCGCCTCGCCAGCGCGGGAGCCCAGCGGGTGGTGCGCATCGGCGGCGCCGCCAAGCACGTGGAGGGCGGGCCGCACGACGCGATGTTCCCCCTCCAGCGCTTCGTGCACTGGATGTCGGACGAGGACGCCTGAGCAGGCAGGAAACCGGACCGACCAGCAGACATAACAGCAGGGAGGGCGCCTAACCGGATGCCTGACATATCGGTTTGCCTCTAGGCTTGCTTGCGCGAAGGTCGGCGGTCCAGTTGGTCGGTGGTCCACCAGCGCCGGCCCTGAAGGTGAGCGATCCTCGTGGGTTCCAGCCAGGCCGCCCCGGTCCAGCCTGTCTCCGACACCTCCGTCCGGGCGATTGTGCTGGCGCTCGCCGGCGCGGGCGTCGTCGTCACGATCATGGGCACGGTCATCGTGCCGCTTATCCCGACGCTGCCGGCGCTGTTGCACACCTCGTCAGCGGCGGACGCCTCCTGGGCGATCACCGCGACGCTGCTGGCCGGGGCGGTCGCCATGCCGGTGGCGGGGCGGCTCGGTGACCTGCACGGAAAGCGGCGGGTGCTCATCGCCTGCACCTGGGTGATGGTCGTCGGCTCCTCGCTCTGCGCACTCACCAGCGCGCTGGTACCGGTGACCGCCGGGCGGGCGCTGCAGGGCGTGGGGATGGCGGCGGTCCCGCTCGGCATCAGCATCATGCGTGACGTTCTGCCGCCAGCCCGGCTGCCGGGCGCGATCGCCCTCATGAGCTCGTCCTTCGGGGTCGGCGGCGCGCTCGGCCTGCCGATCTCCTCGCTGATCGCGCAGGCCGCCGACTGGCACGTGCTGTTCTGGCTGTGCGCCGGCTCCGGGGCGGTGTTCGCCGTACTGGTGCGGGTCGTGGTTCCCGAGTCGCCGGTGCGGGCGGTCGGGCGGTTCGACATCGTCGGCGCGCTCGGCCTCACCGCGGGGCTGCTCGCCATGCTGTTGGCCATCACCAAGGGCAGCAGCTGGGGCTGGGGCAGCGTGACGACGCTGTCCCTGCTCGGCACGGCCGTCGTCGTGCTCCTCCTGTGGGGCGCCTTCGAGACCCGGGTCGCCGCGCCGCTGGTCGATCTGCGGGCAAGTGCCCAGCGGCCGGTCCTGCTGACCAACCTGTGCGCGCTGATCGTCGGCTTCGCGATGTACATCATCACCCTGGTCGCGCCCCAGGTGCTGCAGCTGCCCGGGGGGACCGGCTACGGCCTCGGACAGTCGATGCTGGCCGCGGGTCTGTGGATGGCGCCTGGAGGGCTGGCGATGATGGCCATCGCACCGCTGACCGCGCGGCTCACCGCCGCGCGCGGACCGAAGGTGACCCTGCTCCTCGGCACGGGGGTGATGGCCGCCGCACATGTCGGCGGGCTCGGGCTGCTCGGCTCCCCCGTTGGAGTGACGGTGTTCAGTCTGGTGAACAGCTGCGGTGTCTCGTTCGCCTACGCGGCCATGCCGGCGCTGATCATGGGTGCTGTGCCCCCCTCGCAAAGCGCGTCCGCCAACGCGCTGAACAGCCTGTCACGCGCGATCGGGATGTCGACGGCGAGTGCCGTCGTCGCGGTCGTCCTCGCCCACCTGAAAGTCCCCCTCGGCACCGCCACCGCACCGTCGCTGACCGGGATCAGGGTGTGCCTGGCCCTGGGGGCCCTGATCGCCGTTGTCGCCGGTCTGGTCGCTCTCACACTCCCCACGGGCGCCGGCCAGCGCTCGTTCCGGGCTGGTTCCGCGGGGCCATCAGGACCTGCGGCATCCACCGGGTCCGGCGGGTCCGTTGGGTCCGGCCCACGGCCCACGGCCACCGACGACCCCAGCCCCACCTCCGTGACCGCCTAGCTGGCGATGGGAGGCGGGGCCGGGGCGCAGGCCCGGGGTGTCAGGTGTTGCGACCGCCGTTCACGCCGAAGACCTGGCCGGTGATGTAACCGGCCTCGTCACGAACGAGGAACGCGCACGCCGCCGCGATGTCCTCCGGCTGGCCGATCCGGCCGACCGGGGTCCTCGCGGTCTGCTGCTCGACGTTCATCACGCCGTTCTTCTCCGCGTCGCGCAGCATCGGGGTGTCGATGAAGCCCGGCGGGATCGTGTTGACGGTGATGCCCCGCGGGCCGAACTCGAGCGCGAGGACCTTCGTGAGGCCCACGACCCCTGACTTCGCCGAGACGTAGGCGCCCAGCCGCGGGGAGCCGCTGTGGACGCTGGACGAGGAGATGTTGACGATGCGTCCCCAGCCCTCCTCCAGCATGGCGGGAAGCACCGCCTGGCAGCAGTGGAAGACGCTGTCCAGGTTGATGGAGATCGACCGGCTCCAGGTCTCGAAGCTGAGGTCGAGGAAGGGGCTGGCCGGTGTCATGCCGGCGTTGTTCACCAGGATCGTCGGCCGGCCGAGCTCGTCACGGGTCCGCTCGACCCCGGTGTCGATCGCGGCCCGGTCCGTGACGTCGACGGGGTAGCCGCGGGCCCGGCCACCGGTGGCCTCGATCGAGGCCGCCGCGGCCGCGGCGGCCTCGCCGTCGATATCGAAGATCGCGATGCTCGCCCCTTCCCGGGCGAGCCGGCGGGCGATCGCCAGCCCGATCCCCGAGGCGCCGCCCGTGACGATGGCCGTGCGCGCGCGCGCCGTGTCCACGTTCACTGGATCGGCTCGTCGCCGGCGAGGGTCGTCCGGTACATCCGGCGGGGCACGTCCGGGTCGAACGGGCGAACGCGGTGCACCAGGCCCCGGTTGTCCCAGATCACCATGTCGCCCTGGGTCCAGGTGTGCGACAGCACCCGGTCCGGGGTGGTGGCGCGCCGCTCCAGCTCGTCGAGCAGCGCCCGGCCCTCGGTCTCGTCCATACCGGCGATGTGCGACGTCGTCGACCCGAACACCAGCGAACGCCGCCCCGACTCGTGCCGCCACACCAGCGGGTGCTCCTTCGCCGGGCGCTTCGCCCAGTCCGCGCGCTGTTCCGGAGTCGGATTCGGGTAGGCCGGCCGCAGGATCGCCTCCAGCGTGTGAATGACCCGCAGCTTGCCGAACTCCTCCTTCTCCTGCGCCGAAAGGGCGTCGTAGGCGGCGTAGGTGCTGGCGAACTCCGTCTCGCCGCCGCTGTCGGTGACCACACCACCGCTCATCACCGACGCCTTCGGCGGATTGCCCGGGTCGAGCGCCCCGTCGAGGTGCCAGGCGGTGTTCCCGCGGAAGTAGTCCGACCGCGGGTTCGACGGATCCCAGTTGATCTCCATGATCTCCGGGAAGTCCAACGGCGGCGTCTTCGGGAAGGTCAGCAGCTCACCGAGCCGCTGGCAGAACGCGACCTGAGTGGCGTAGTCGAGGTTCAGCTCGCGGAAGAGCAGGACGCCGTGCTCCTCCAGCGCGTCCAGGCAGGCTCCGGGCAGGTCCTCGTCGTGCAGGAGCCGGTCCGCGTCGGCGTCGAGTACCTCCGCCCCGACGTACTCCCCCAGCTTCTGTGTGACCAGAGTGGCCATCGTCAAAGCTCCCTTCTCAGAGCACTCCGTTTCTCAAAAAATCCTGTTCCTCAGAGCACTCCCACGCTTTCCAGGCGGTCCGCGGCCAGCTTGCGCAGATCGGCGGTCTTCACCTTCGCGGTGCCGGTGAGGGTGATGTCGGCCTCGTCGAAGAAAAGGACCTGGCGCGGGACCTTGTAACTCGCCAGCCGCTCCCGCAGGAACCCGCGGATCTCCTCCGCGCCGACGTCCGTGCCGTCGTGGAGAACGACGCAGGCGACCACCATCTCGCCGAGGGTCTCGTGCGGCACGCCGACGGTGAGGCCGACCTTCACCCCGGGGCAGGATTTCAGTGCCTCGTCCACCTCACGGGGCGAGACGTTGGCACCTCCGGTCTTGATGATGTCGTTCAGCCGGCCCTTCCAGAAAAGCAGGCCGTCATCGTCGAGATAGCCGCCGTCGCCGGTCCGGAAGTAGCCTTCGGCGTCGAGGGTCTCGTCCAGTGGGATGCCGAGGTAGCCGAGCATGAGCGTCGGGCCCTTGACGCAGATCTCGCCCTGCTCGCCTCGCGGCAGCACCTGGCCCGTCAGCGGGTCGACGATCTTGACGGTCACCCCGGGCAGGGCCGGGCCGCTGCTGCCCCGGTGCGTCTCGGGCGGGGTGTTCGCCGGGAAGCAGGTGGTGAGCGTGAAGGTCTCGGTGTTGCCGTAGGCGTGGCCCGGCTCGTGCCAGTTCGCCGACACGGTGGGGTGACGGGCGAGCGCGGTGGCGGTGTCGACGAACCGCATGGCGCTGAGGTCGACGTCCTTCCAGTTGGGCGCCGACTCCAGCTGCGCCCACTGGTGTGGCCAGGCGAACGGGAAGTTGACCCGCTCCGCCTGCATGAGCTCCAGCGACTCCTCGGGGACCATCGTCGCCTGCAGGACGACCGACCCACCGGTGGAGAAGGTGGAGCCCAGGACCATTCCGAAATTACCCGACCAGAAGAAGCCGTTGGCGGCCCAGCTGCGGAGGTCGTCCGACGGCTCGAACCGGTACATGCGCCGGAACCGCCACAGCTGGATGGCGATGCCCCGGTGCGAGTTCAGGATGCCCTTCGGCTTGCTGGTGGTGCCGGAGGAGAAGAACAGCGCCGCCAGGTCGCTGGGTGCCACCGACGCCGCGGTCGCCTCCACCAGCTCCCGCGGCTCGTCACGCCCGTGGGCCAGGAAGTCCGCCCAGGACTCGATCGCGCCACCCGCGCCACCCGCCGCACCCGGTGCACCCGTCCCGCCGGCTGCACCGGGCCCGCCGATCACGGCGAGGCGGCGCAGGAACGGGAAGCGGGCGGACTGGAGCTCGCCGGGGCGAGCCTTGCCGATCTCCGGCTCGAGCTCCGTCAGCACGGCCGCGAAGTCCTTCTTCACCACCATCTGCTCGAACAGCAGCACCGACGTCCCGGAGACCTGGAGCAGGTGCTCGAGCTCGGCCGCCGTCGAGAAGGTGCTGAGCACGACGGCGACCCCGCCGGCGAGGGTGACCCCGAAGACCGCCGAGATCCACTCCGGGCGGTTCGTCATGAGGACGCCGACCCGGGAGTCCTTGCCGGCGCCGACCGCGCGCAGAGCGCTGGCGACCTCGACCGCGCGGTCCCACAGCTGGGTGTAGGTCCAGCGCTCGACTCCGTCGGCCGTGCGCCACACCAGGGCCTCGCGGTCACCGTAGGTCGCGGTGACCTCCCGGAGGAAGCCGGGCAGGGTCAGCGACCCCAGGCCCGGCTCCTCGGCCAGCGGCGGACCCGAAACGACGGACGGTAACCAGGTGGAGTCGTTCGCGTTCACCGTGGTCATTCGGCTCAGTCCCCGGTGATTTCGCGCTCGGCGGCGTACGGGAGCTCGACCTCCGCGGTGCAGTCCACGAGCAGGACGCCCTCCTGGTTGGTCAGGCGCAGCCGCACCTGGACCAGCGGGACGCCCCAGACGGACCCCTCCTCCTTGCCGACGACCTCGGCGTCGAAGTAGGTGACGTCCCCTTCGAACGCCGGCCCGCGGAAGCTCGCCCTGGTGTGGCGGACCATGCCCTCGTGGCCGGCCCAGTAGGCGAGGTAGTCGGTGCACCAGGCGCCCATCGTGGCGCCGTAGCCGTAGGCGCGGGCCATGCCGACGTCGCTGGCGCGGTCGGCGTCGATGTGGCCGCGCGACGGGCCGACGTAGAGGCCGTCGCGCAGCCGCGGGTCGATCTTGGCGCCTTCCTCGTCGAAGCCGAAGCCCTCGGTCCAGCCCGGGTCCTGGTAGACCCAGGGGTCCTCGATGCCGGGCGGCGCGACCCAGCCGAAGGTGCCCCAGATGTTGAACAGGAACGCCCGGTACTCGGTGGTGAAGCTGGCGATGCTGTGCGGGCCGATGACACGGCGCGGCAGCACGTCGCCGACCTTCACCTCCTCGAACGCCGGGGACACACCGTCCCGGTTCGACAGCAGCCAGGAGTGACGCAGCTTGTCGATCTCAGCGAGCTCGGTCTGCGTCCAGCGCTTGATCTCGCCGAGCTGGCTCTCGTACATGCCGCGCTTCTCCGCCTCGGCGGCGAGGTAGCGGATGGCGGTCGAGCGCTCGCGGGCGACCAGGTCACCGACCTGGTTGTGGTGCACGGTGTCGCCGCGGGAGAACATCGTCGGCCCGGCGAACTTGGTCTCGGCGACCTTGTAGTCGTGGAACCGGCGCTTCTGGTAGAGCTTGTCGCCGACCCGCACCCGGGTGCCGTAGAACCACCACTCCTCGCCGCCGAAGATCAGGTGGCTGCCGGGAATGTAGCCCACGCAGGCCGGGGCCGCACCGTGGCCGTAGTCGAGCCCGACAGCGATCGACTGCGGCGCGATGATGCCACCGAACTTGGTCTTCTTCGCGAACTGCTCATCCCAGTGCAACGGGTTGGGGTAGTCCATCGCCATCACCCAGCGGCGGATGTCGCTCGCCTGGCACGGCTCCCACAGCTGCCCGCCGCCGATGGGCTTGCCCACCCGGTGCTCGACGTCGGTGAGGTCCAGTTCGAGGGCCTCGGGGTTCTCCAATGCCTCACTCATGCTCTGCGTGCTCCCCTGCTACCGGTTGACGTCGACGACGATGCGGCCGCGGACCTTGCCGTCGAGCAGTTGGCCGGCGGCGGCGATGACGTCGCCCAGCGCGATCTCCTCGGCGATCAGCTCCAGTGCCTTCGGGTCCAGGTCCGCCGCGAGCCGCGACCAGGCGGCCAGGCGCGGGGTGGACGGCGCCATCACGCTGTCGATCCCGAGCAGAGAAACCCCGCGCAGGATGAACGGGGCGACCGAGGCGGGGAAATCCATGCCCTGGGCGTTGCCGCAGGCGGCGATGGCACCGCCGTAACGGGTCTGCGCGGTGGCGTTGGCCAGGGTCTGGCTGCCGACGGTGTCGACGACGCCGGCCCAGCGCTCCTTCTGCATCGGCTTGCCCTTCTCGGACAGCTCCGCGCGATCCAGCACCGTCACCGCACCGAGCTCGGCGAGGTAGTCGGCCTCCGAGGCCTTCCCCGTCGCCGCCGCGACCTTGAACCCCGCCTTGGTGAGCAGGGCCACCGCGACGCTGCCGACGCCGCCGGTCGCGCCGGTCACCAGCACCTCGCCCTGCTCGGGACGGACGCCGAACTTCAGCAGGGCGTCCACGCAGAGACTCGCGGTGTAGCCGGCGGTACCGATCGCCATCGACTGGCGGGGGGTGAACGCGGACGGCAGCGGCACCAGCCAGTCGCCCTTGAGGCGGGCGCGCTGGGCGAGGCCGCCCCAGTGCGTCTCGCCGACGCCCCAGCCGTTGTGCACGACCCGGTCGCCGGGCTTCCAGGCCGGATGCGAGCTGTCGGTGACGACGCCGACCAGGTCGATGCCGGGCACCATCGGGAACTTCCGCACCACGGGCAGCTTGCCGGTGATGGCCAGGCCGTCCTTGTAGTTCAGCGTCGAGTACTCGACTTCTACGGTGACGTCACCTTCCGGAAGCGCCGCCTCGTCCAGACTCGTGACGCTGACGGACTGACCGGACTCACCTTTTTCGATGAGGATCGCAGAGAACATCGGAGAACCCAAGCCCTTTCTCACAGGTTAGCCTTCTCCGTCGCACCGCCCACGGACCACGGTCAGCGATGCCGCGGTTTCGTGTCGACGACGGAAAAGGCTGAGCGTTTGCGTGACCCCCGCGACGGGGGCACGTTTCAGTGCCGCACCACACCATCGGCGCCGTGCCGCAGGCCTTCCCACGGCACGGCGCGCGTTGTCCGGCCCTGCCCGTCCCTCACGCTCACAAGAGACGAAGCGAAAGGAGCGGCAGGGCGCCTACTGATAGCCGACGATTGCCTTGGTCTCGAGGTATTCGTCGAAGGCGAGCGGGCCCCATTCACGGCCGTTCCCGCTCTTCTTCACGCCGCCGAAGGGGGCACCGAAGTCGAATCCGTCGTTGATCACGACCCAGCCGACCTGAAGCCTGCGGGCCACGGCACGGGCCTGGTCGAGGTCCGCCCCGGCGACGGCGCCGCCGAGGCCGTACTCGGAGTCGTTGGCGATCTCGACCGCGTTGTCGACGTCCGTGTAGCCGAGGATCGTCAGCACCGGCCCGAAGATCTCCTCGCGGGCGATGGTCATGTCGTTGTCGACGTTGGCGAAGACGGTGGGCCTGACGTAGAAGCCCTTCTCCAGGCCGTCCGGGCGCCCGGTGCCGCCGGCGACGAGCGTCGCGCCCTCGTCGATGCCCTTCTGGATCAGCGCCTGGATCTTGTCGAACTGGGCGCCCGAGACCACCGGGCCGATGGCGACGTCGGTGGTGGGGTCACCGACCGTGGTCGCCTCGGCGGCCGCGCGCGCGACCTCGATGGCCTCGTCCATCCGGGACGCCGGCACCAGCATCCGCGTCGCCGCGCTGCAGGTCTGGCCGGAGTTGAGCATCACACCAGCCACGCCCTTGCCGACGTTCTCGGCGAAGGCGTCGTCGTCCAGGACGATGTTGGGGCCCTTGCCACCGAGCTCCTGGGTGACCCGCTTGACCGTGGGGGCGGCGTTGCGGGCGATCTCGATCCCGGCGCGGGTGGAGCCGGTGAAGGAGATCATGGCGACGTCCGGGTGGACCGACAGCGGAACTCCCACGCCGAGGCCGTCGCCCTGCACGAGGTTGAACACCCCGGCCGGAACACCCGCGGCGTCGAGGATCTCGGCGAGGATCTGCGCGGTGAACGGCGAGTTCTCCGACGGCTTGAGCACGGTGGTGCAACCCGTGGCCAGCGCCGGGATGAGCTTCACCAGGATCTGGTTCACCGGCCAGTTCCACGGCGTGATCAGGCCGCAGACCCCGATCGGCTCCCGCGCGATCAGCGAGGCGCCGCGAACCTCCTCGAACTCGAACGTCTTCAGGGCCTCGATCGCGGTGGTGAGGTGGCCAGCACCGAGACCCATCTGGAAGCCGCCGGCGAGCGCGGCCGGTGCTCCGATCTCCTCCGTCAGCGCCGCGGCGAGATCCGGGATGCGCTTCTGGTAGATGTCGAGAATGCTTTCCAGCAGGGCGATCCGCTCTTCGCGGGTGGTCGCCGACCAGCCCGGGAACGCGGCCTTCGCGGCGGCGACGGCACGGTCGACGTCCGCGGCGGAACCCGCGGCCACCTTTCCGGCGACCTCTTCGGTGGCGGGATTCACCACGTCGAAGGTTCCGGACTGGGCCGGGTCAACCCATTCCCCGCCGATGTAGAACTTCAGTGCTTCACGCATAACTGGACGAACCCCTCTCCTGAGCCTGAAGTATGCGAACGGCCATCATAGGGATGATGTGTGACGCTCGTCACTGGGTGCCTTCCGCATACCAGGTGCGGAACTCGTCGTAGCTCGGCATTTCCTCCGAGTTCGCCTTCGGATCGACGGCGACGTGGATGACGGCCGTCTTTCCGCTGGCGTACGCGCGCTTGATGGCGGGCGCGATGTCCTCGTCGCGCTCGACGTACTCGCCGTAGCAGCCGAAGCCCTCGGCGACCTTGTCCAGGCGGGTGTTCGTGCTCCAGTGGGTGCCCGTCTCCAGCGAGCCCTGGCCGAAGGTCCGCTTGTAGACGCCGACCTCCAGGCCCCACGCGTAGTCGACGGCGACGACGCAGACCAGCGGCAGGTTCAGCCGGGCGGCGGTCTCCAGCTCGGCGATGTGGAACTGGAAGGAGGAGTCGCCGGTGATCAGCATCATCGGCCGCTCGCCGCCGGCCGCGACGCCGGCGCCCACGGCGTAGGGCAGGCCGGTGCCCAGGTGGCCGAAGTTCTGGTTCCACATCACGTCGTTCGGCTTGGCCTGCGAGTAGGTCCAGCCGAAGATCGTGGTCGCGCCGCCGTCACGGACCATGATGCCGTCCGACGGGAACGCCTTGGTCGCCTCGACGATCAGGCGGGCCGGGTGCACCGGGGACAGGCCCGACGGCGCGGTCTGGGCCAGCTCCGCGAGCCGGTCGGCGTCCTGCTTGATCCACTCCGCGAGTTCCGGCGTGGCGGTGCGCGGGGTCTCCTTCAGCGCCTCGACCAGCTGCGGGACGATCGCGCGCAGGTCACCGACCAGTGGGACGTCGATCGGACGGTTGACGCCGATGGCCTCGGGGTCCTGCTCGATGAGGATCCAGGTGCGGTTCGCCTCGTTCGCGAGCCAGTGCCGGCCCCGCCCGTAGTGGACTGGCTCGCCGAGCTCGGTGCCGATCGCCACCACCAGGTCGGACTTCACCACCGCGTCGACCGCCGACGGCGAGAAGCCGTAGGGGAAGGTGCGGTCCTCCAGCCCCCTGATGTACGAGGTGCCGCCGGAGGTCTGGATGGCGGGGGCGGCCATCAGATCCGCCAGCGCCTTCACCGACTCTCCGGCCCGCGCCGTGTGCACACCGTGGCCAACCAGCAGGATCGGCTGGCTGGCGGCGCGGATGGCCGCGGCGGCGGCGTCGATCCGGTCCTGGCCGGCGGTCTGGTTGACCAGGCGGTAGGCCGATGGAGGCAGCGGCGCGGGAACATCGAGCTCCTCCAGGATGACGTGGGAGGGGTATTCGATGTAGACCGGGCCCGGAGTGCCCGACAGGGCCTTGCGCAGGCCCTCCCGGATCACCTCGTCGGTCTGGTCGGCGTACTCGATGCTGGCGTTGTACTTCACCGACGGATCGAACAGCTCGGCCTGCTTCACGAACTGGATGCGGCCACGGCGGACCCGCTGCTCGGTGATCCGGGCCCGCTGCCCACCGAGGAAGATGACCGGCGAGTTCTCGACCTTGGCGCACATCATCGCGCCGGCGAGGTTCGCCACACCCGGGCCGAGGGTCCCGATACACACCGAGGCCTTGCCGGTCATCCGCGAGACCGCCTCCGCCATGAAACCGGCGGACTCCTCGTGATGCGGCGCGACCACGTTCCAGCCACGCTCCTCGGCGAGGTGGAACATGTGCACGAAGTTCGGGTCGGGAATGCCGAAGATGGTGTTGATGCCCTCGGCCTCGAAAAGGTCGAGAATGCGCTCGTAGACTTTCACACCCATTGGTAGTCAGGGGGCCGGGCCGGTCGTCGACGACCGGCCCGGGATCCCCTTCCCCCTTTCAGTAAGTCCGTCTTGCAGTCAGTCCGTCGGTGCGGTTGCGGTCGCCATCGCGAAGCTCCGCACGATGTGGTCGACGTGGGCGGACGGGACGACCGGGAGAACCCAGGGGTCGCTGCTGTCCCGGATCTCCTCGATCCGCTCGGCGACCTGGTCGATCGTCCAGGAGGGCTGGTACACGCCGGGGGTCTCCGCGACGAACGCGCGGGCGATCCGTCCCGCGATCGCCACCAGCAGCTCGGCGGTGATCGAGCAGGACTCGTGCGCGAGCCACCCCACCACCGGCGCGACGAGCTCCGGTCCCATGGGCGGGTAGGCCGAGGTGTCGATGCCCTCGGCCATCCGCGTCAGCGCGCCGGGGACGATGGCGTTGCAGGTGATGCCGTGCTCGGCGCCCTCGAGCGCGGCGACGTTCGTCAGCCCGATGATGCCGGCCTTGGCGGTCCCGTAGTTGGCGACCGCCTTGTTGCCGTACAGCCCCCCGATGGACGAGGTCAGCACGATGCGGCCGTAGCCGGCCTCGGCCATCACCGGGAAGGCGGCCCGGACCACGTGGAAGGCACCACGCAGATGGACGTCGAGCACCGCGTCGAAGTCCTCGTACGTCATCTCCGTCAGCGGTGCGTAGCGCACGTTGCCGGCGTTGTGGATCAGGATGTCGATCCGGCCGTAGTTCTCGAGCGCCGTCTGGATGATCGCCTGGCCGCCCTCGGCGGTCGCGACCGAGTCCAGCGAGGCGACCGCCTCACCCCCGGCGGCGATGATCTCCTTGACGACCTCGTCGGCGGGCCCGTTGTCGGCCCCGTCGCCGCGCATGGTTCCGCCCAGGTCGTTGACGACGACCTTGGCACCCCTGGACCCGAGCAGCAGCGCATAGGCCCGGCCCAGACCCCGGCCGGCGCCGGTGACCACCGCGACCCGACCGTCAAAGCGCAGTTCCGACATCAGTGCTCCTTCCTGACGCACATGGCGAGTGCTGGGCCGGTCACTTGTCGAGGACGAGGCCTTCGAGCTCACCGGTGTCGCGCCAGGCCCTGAACAGGTCCTCCAGCACGTAGAAGCCGGGCCAGTAGGGGTCGCCCAGATGCGAGCGGCGCTTCTTCTCGCCCTCGCTGTTGTAGTAACCGGGCGTGCATTCCCGCTCGAAGTTGCTGTTGTCGATAGCGCCGGCCCGGATGGTCGAGACCCAGGCGTCCTGCGCCTCGAGGGTCGGCTCCACCGAGGTGGCGCCGCGCTCGAGCGCGGTGGAGATGACGTACGCGATGTGGTCGGCCTGCTGCACGAACATCTGCGTCGTGCTGGCGGTGACGCCGCCCTGGACGAACCCGGTGAAGAACTGGTTCGGGAATCCGTGGGTCATGATGCCGTGCAGCGTGCGGTAACCCTCGCCCCAGTTGTCGTAGAGCGAGAGGCCGTCCCGGCCGGCGTACGGCGCGATGCCGAACCGGCGGTCGAGGTCGGTGGTGATCTCGAAACCGCTGGCGAAGACGATGAGGTCGACCTCGTACTCGACGCCGTGCGCGACGAAGCCCTTCTCCGTGATCCGCTCGACGCCCTTCGTGTCGGCGACGTCGATCAGGGTGACGTTCGGGCGGTTGAACGTCGGCAGGTACTGGTCGTTGAAGCAGGGCCGCTTGCACAGGAAGCGGTAGTACGGCTTGAGGATCTCGGCCGTCGCCGGGTCCTCGACGATCTCGTCGATACGCGCGCGCAGGCGCTCCATGACCTGGTAGTCGACGGTCTCCCGCAGCTCCACGAACTTCGCGGGATCGGCGAGCGCCGCCCAGCCGCTGGTGGCGTCCAGGTGGGCGGCCAGGTTGCGGCTGATCTCGGTCCAGCCGTCGCAGACGAGGTCCGGCTGGCCCGGCCCGAAGGCCTCGAACGCGGCGGTGTGGAAGTTGCGCTGGCGCTCGGCCTGCCAGCCGGGCTTCAGCGACGCGGCCCACTCCGGATCGGTCGGCACGTCACCACGCTCGTCGATGGACGACGCCGTGCGCTGCAGGACGTACAGGTGCTCCGCCGCCTTCGCGATGTGCGGGATGACCTGCACACCGCTGGCGCCGGTGCCGACGACCGCGACCTTCTTGCCGGCGAGCCCTTCCAGCCCGCCGCTGAGGGTGCCACCGGAGTACTCGTAGTCCCAGCGGGCGGTGTGGATGGTGTGCCCGGTGAACGTCTCCAGCCCGGGGATGCCCGGCAGCTTCGGCTTGTTGAACGGCCCCTGGCACATGACGACGAAACGCGCCAGGATCTCGTCGTCGCGGTTGGTGCCGATCCGCCAGCGCCGGATCTCCGAGTCCCATTCCAGGGAACGGACCAGGGTGTGGAAGATGGCCTTGTCGTAGAGGCCGAAATGCTTTCCGATGCGCTGGCAGTGCTCGTAGGCCTCGTCACCGAAGGCGTACTTCTGCTTCGGCATGTAGCCGGTCTCTTCGAGCAGCGGCAGGTAGCAGTAGCTGTCCGTGTCGCACTGGATGCCCGGGTAGCGGTTCCAGTACCAGGCCCCGCCGAAGTCGCCGGCGTGCTCGATGATCCGGACGTCCTCGACACCGGCCTGCCTGATCCGGGCCGCGGCGATGAGTCCGGCGAAGCCACCGCCGAGGACGGCGACCTCGATCTCCTCGGTGATCGGCAGCCGCGGCACGACCGGCATGTACGGGTCTGCGGTGTGGAACTCCTCTAAACCGCCCTCGGCGACCAGGTACTGGTGCTGGCCATCGGTCCGCAGCCGCCTGTCCCGCTCGTGAAGGTATTTCGTTCGCAGGGCTTCCTGGTCGATCTCGGGCGTCTCGGTGGGAGCGCACTGGGACATGCGAGGTCCTCGGTTCGTGATATCGGTGACGCGGTGAGGTGGCTTTGAAGGCGCGGTTCTGGACGAGGTTCTAGGTGAGCGGGCGCGGTTCGCCGGTGCCCATGTAGCGGGCAAGGTTGTGGTGCAGGTTCACCACGGTGCGCTCGCGGTACGGGTTCGGCTTCGGCCCGGTGAAACCGGCGGTCTTCATGCCCCGCTGGATCGCGGCCATGTTGGAGAAGTCCTGCGGAAGGACGGTGCGCCAGCCCGGGTCGTCCGGCGGGGTGAACTCCCACTCGGTCGCCGGTTCCTCACCCTCGGGGAACAGCTCGTAGACGGCCGCCTCGAAGATGCACTTGTCCGGGTCGTAGCCGTAGGGCCGGGCGCTGTAGCAGAGCATGTTGTTCAGCGCGTGGCCGATCTGGAAGTTCGGGAAGATCTGCCAGGCCGTCCCGCTGGCCCCCACCGCAGCCGGTTCGACGGTCGGCCACACCACGCCGCGGGCGGCGTCCTCGGCCCGGGCGGTGGCCAGCCAGTGCTGGAGCACCTCGGCCGGCGGGGTGCCCTCCGGCAGGTCGTCGGCCAGCCGGTTCGCGACGTCGACGAGGGTCTTCGTCGTGTTGGTGTTGGCGTTCTCCCAGGTGAAGTTCTGCAGCTCGGCGGTGGACAGCCGCGCGTCGGCACCGCTGCCCACCCGCAGCTTCGCCTGGTTCTCGTCCATGTCCTTGGGCGCGTCGTACCCGATGTTGCTGTGGATGCCCTGGGCCCGGGACCAGCCGAGGAAGGCACCGAAGCTCATGAACTCCGGGTGCGTGTACGGCACGTGGTAGGTCTCCATGAAGGCCTCGAGGGCGACCTTCCAGTTGCAGTCGAAGACGAGCCACCTGCGCCACCGGAACCGCATGTTCTGCAGCTGGAACGGGTCGAGCAGGGTGGCCGCGGGCTCCAGGTACTCCCGCAGCGGGCCGGCCTCGGGATCCAGGTTAATCCACAACCAGCCGCCCCAGGTGTCGACCTTCACCTCGGGCAGCCGGGTGTTCGCCTCGGTCAGGCCGCACTTCCAGTCGTCGCGCTCGGCGATGAACGTGTTCTCGCCATCCAGGTTGTACCGCCACCCGTGGAACCCGCAGACCCACTGCCGCTTGCGGCCGCGGGCGTCGTGGGCACCCGGCGCGACGTCCACCAGCGGCCGGCCTCGGTGCGAGCAGACGTTGTGGTAGGCGCGGATCCGGTCCGGCGCCGTACGCACGATGATGATCGAGTCGTCGAGGATCTCGTAGGTGAGGAAGTCGCCGACCTTGGGGATCTCCTCGACCCGGCCGGCCTGCTGCCACACCTTGCGCCACAGCTTGTCACGCTCGGCCCGGGCGTATTCGGGCGAGAGATACGCCTCGACGCCGATGGTGAGCGGCTCCGAGAACTTCTCGGCCGACGGCGGCGCCGTGTCCTGGTGGTTTTCGACAGTCTCTGTCATGACATTTCTCCAACCCGGGTGGGAGATAGTCGGGAGGTAGAACGTGGACGCGCTGTGGCTAGGGGCGCGTGATGGCGGCGCGGAAGTTCTCGTCCTTGAGGAAGAGGGACGTGTTGTCGGCCCCGAGATGGGTCCACTTCAGGTTGAGGCCGCCGTCCACCAGAATCGTCTGGCCGGTGATGTAGCTCGAAAGCTCGGAGAGCAGGAACAGGATTGCCGAGGCCTGCTCCTCGGGCCGCCCGCGCCGGCCCATCGCGATGGCCCGGCGGTCACGCTCCGGATCCTCGTCGACGTAGGTGCCCGAGGCCGGGGTCGCGGTCACGCCGGGGGCGATCGCGTTGACCCGGATGTTCTCCCCGGCCAGTTCCACGGCCAGGGTGCGGGTCGCGGCGACCAGCGCCGCCTTCGCGGTGCCGTAGGCGATGTGCAGCGGCGCGGAGTTCATCCCGCTGATCGAGGAGAGCGACACGATCGAGCCGGGGCGGCCCGCCGAGCGCAGCCGGGCGGCGACCGCCTGGCTCATGAAGAACATCGTCTCCAGGTTCCAGGCGAACAGCTCCCGCCAGTCCGCGCGGGTCACCCGGGTCGCGGGCATCCAGGTCGCGGGCCCCGCGCCGCCAGCGATGTTGACCAGACCGTACAGGTCACCGCTGGCCTGCTCGGCCGCCGCGAGGGCGGTGGCGATGCCCTCGTCGGTGGCGGCGTCGGCGGCGACGGGGATGACCGCGAGCCCCTCGTCCGCGAGCGGGGCGACATGGGTGTCGAGGTTGTCCTGGGAGCGGCTGACCGCGATGACGGTCGCCCCGGCGGTGGCGATGAGCCGGGCCACCGAGGTGCCGATGCCGCCGCCGCCCGCGCCGGAGACGATGACGACGCGGCCGTCCAGGCCGAAGAAGTCCTTGTTCGTCATGGCGCCGTCAGCCCGCGTGGGTGAGGGCCAGCACGCTGCCCTCGGCGTCGGCGGAGACGTACAGCGTGCCGTCGGGCCCGGCGTCGATGCCCGCGAACGGGCCCTGCGGGCCAGAGAACGGCTGCATACCGCGCAGCGGCTTGGGGATCACACCGGCCGGGGCGCCGAGCGGCAGGTTGCCGGCGATGGTCTGCCGGTCGTTGCCACTGAGGTCCGTGCTGATGAGCTCCTTGCTGCCCGAGTCGACGATGTAGAGCCGGCCGCCGCGCACCAGGATGCCCTGCGGGTCGGACAGGTTGTCCACCACCGGTTCGACCTTGGAACCGCTGATCGCGACGACCCGGCCGGCGCCCGACTCCGAGACGAGCAGCGTGCCGTCGGGGGCGAAGGCGACGCCGAGCGGCTTGGACAGGCCGGAGGCGGCGACCTCCTTCTGGCCGCCGGAGCGGACGAGCAGCACCTCGCCGGTGCCGAAGTCGGCGGTGGCGATGGCCCCGGTCGCGGCGACCGCGACACCGTAGACCTGGTCGAGGCCCTCGGCGAGGATCTCCGACTCCTGGCTGGCCGGGCGCCAGCGCACCACCGTGCCGCTGGCGGTGCCGACGATGAACTCGCCCCCGCCGACCGCCTGGACGCTGCGCGCGAAGCCCGGGTAGTTCGGCGTGAACAGCATGCCGAGCGTCTGCAGCCCGCCGCCGCGGGGCAGCAGGTAGAAGAAGGTGCCGTCGGCGACGTAGAGGTTGCCCTCGGCGTCGACGGTCAGGTCCAGCGGCCAGGTCAGCCCGCCGGGCAGCGTCGTGCGGGTCTCGCCACCGCCGAGGATCTCCGTGATCTCACCGGTGAATCTCGAGACGAACAGCCGGTCCCCGACGAAGGTGCAGTTGTCCAGGCCCGGCTCCAGCTGGGCCAGCACGGTGCGGTCGCCGTTGCGCGGGTTGATCCGCAGCACCTGGCCGCTGTGGACCTGGGTGGAGACGATGAAGCCCTCGGCGTCGAACTTGACCGAGTCGGGGACGCCGAGGTCGCCGGCGACCCGCTCCGGCTCGCCACCGTCGGGGTGGATCCGCCAGATGTCGTTGGTGCCCATCACCGGGTAGTACAGGAGGCCGTCCGGGCCGACCTCCATCGCGTTGGGCATCGCCAGGTCCTCGGCCAGGATCCGGGGCGCGCCGCCGGCCAGGTCGAGCTCCATGAGACGTCCGCCGATGCGGCACTCGTTGATGAACAGCCGGCCCTGGTGGACCGTGATGCCGTTGGCGCTGGGCAGGTCGTCGCGCAGCACCCGGCTCTGGCCATCGGCGCCACGGACGCTGACCCGCCCGTCCATGACCTCGGTGGCGTAGAGGTTGCCGTCCGGGCCGAAGGCGAGGTCGTCCGGGGCGATGATGTCGCCGCCCTTGGCACTGATGGTCTCCAGCGCGCCGGTCTCGACGTCGAGGGCGCTGATCTGACTACCGGTTACCTGCGCCACGTAGACCCGGCCGTCGGGGCCGGTGCGCAGTCCGTTGGCGCCGAACAGACGGCTCGGCGGAGTGAGCCGTTCGAAGCTCCACCCGTCGGCGAGGCTGATGGACGTGGAACTGGTGTAGCGCGCGCCTGATAACGACATTGGTGACGTACTCCCGGAAACCTCGTTGTCTGGGTGAGCACTTGCTTCGGTTGCTGGTCTCGTCGCGTGCTGGTCTCGTCGCGTCTCCGGCGGGTCAGGCCGGGGTGAACTCCAGCTGCAGATGGGTCAGGCCGCGCAGGATGAACGTCGGTAGGTAGCGGTAGTTGCGCGCGTCGGCCGGGCCGTGCACGCGCTCGGAGATCCTGATGTCGCTGGTGCGGTCGAGCAGCCGCTCGATGCCGGCCCGTGCCTCGGCCCGGGCCAGCGGAGCGCCGGGGCAGGAGTGGATGCCACGCCCGAAGGCGATGTGCTGACGGGCGTTCGACCGGGACACGTCGAAGGTGTCGGGGTCGGCGAACCGCTGCGGATCGCGGTTCGCGGCGCCGTTGACCACCATGACCGTGGTTCCCGCCGGGAGGTCGACGCCGCCGACGGTGACCGGGACGCGGGACAGCCGGAAGTCGCCCTTGACCGGGCTCTCCAGCCGCAGCGTCTCCTCGATGAAGTTCGGGATGCGGTCACGCTCGCGGCGCAGCAGCGCCTGCAGTTCGGGCCGCTCGGCCATCACCTTGAGCGCGGTGCTGACCAGCCGGACGGTTGTCTCCTGCCCGGCGGAGAACAGGTTGGCGGCGACCCGCACGACGTCGATCACCTCGGGGACCGTGCCGTCCGGGAACGTCGCGGTCGCCAGCCCCGTCAGGACGTCGTCGCGCGGGTCGCGGCGGCGGTCCTCGATGTAGGTGCTGAAACGGTCATAGAGGAACTGCAGCGGCGAGTGCGTCAGGTGGTCGTCGCCGGTGGTGCCGACGCCACCGGTCTGCGGCCGGCGCTGCAGCCGGTCCATGAACTCCTCCTGGTCCTCCTCGGGAACGCCGAGCAGGTCCGCGATGACCAGCAGCGCGAACGGGCCGGCGAACCCGCTGATGAACTCGCCCTCACCGGGCGGGAGGTAGGTGTCGAGCAGGCGGTCCGCGAGCCGCCAGATGAACTCCTCGTTCTCCTTCAGCCGCTTCGGCGTGATCAGCCGCATGAGCAGCGCGCGGTGGTCGGTGTGCACCGGCGGGTCGAAGGTCGGCAGCTGGTCGCTCATCGGGAGCTCGGCGCGGTGCCGCTCGATCAGCTCGGAGATGTCGTCGCCCACCAGCGGGACGGGGAAGCCCGGGAACGGGCCGGTCACCGAGATGCAGGACGAGAAGTGCTCGGAGTCGTGGAAGACCGAGACCGCCTCGTCGTAGCCGGTGACCATGACGACGCCGTGATGCGGCTCCTTGCGGACCGGGCACTCGTTACGCAGCGCGTGAAAGTACGGGTACGGGTCCTCGACGAGCTCGTCGCCCCGGAAGAAGTCGATGGCCTCGATGTCTTTCACCGTCTGCACCGCATCCCTTCGACACCGCCTGGCGGTGTGTCCTGCTGGCCGTGTCCTGCTGGTCGTGTCCTGCTGGTCATGAAGGTGGGTCCTGCTCGTCGGGGAAGTGGGCGACCCCGGCGGTCGTTTTCTGGTCTGCTGTTGTCGGCGCACCGATGCCGGTGTGCTGGTCAGACTCGGGGCGGGCGCCCGGTGACAGGTGCCCGGCACCCCGGATCATCGCCCGGCGACCACCACGCCTCACCACGGTCCGCCCTGGGGCGTAGGGGATGTCGCATCGTGATCGGCCAGCCGTACGAACTAGGCCGTCACGATACGGACCGGCGGTCCACATCGGCAAGAGGTCGACGGGAAGATCGTCCTCGTCAACCATGGAGAAGGGGGTGCAGGGTGACCGGACCGGAGCGAGCCGATGCTGCCCGTAACCGGGCCGCGATCCTCGCGGCGGCCGCGGAGCTGTTCGACCGCGACGGCGTCGAGGAGGTGTCGATGAACGACATCGCCCGCCACGCCGGGGTCGGCAAGGGAACGATCTTCCGGCGGTTCGGCGACCGCACGGCTCTGATCGAGGCGGTGCTGCTGCCCCGCGCCGCCGCGATGCGCCGGCTCGTCCACCACGGCCCGCCACCGGTGGGGCCCGGCGGTGAGCCACTGGAGGCGCTGCACGCCCTGCTCGACACGCTGTTCGACTTCGTGTGGGCCAACCGCACCCTGATCCGCGCCCTCGAGCACCGGGTGCCGCACTCGTACTACGCGCATTCGTCGAGCCGGTACTGGCTGGACGAGCTTGCGCGACGGCTCACCATCACGCACCCGCACGACGACACCGAGTACCTGACCCACATCCTGTCCACGGCGTTGCGGGCCGACGTCGTGGACTACCTGGTGTCCGTGCGCGGCATGGCCCTCGACCAGGTCCGCACCGGGCTGCACCGGCTCGCCTTCCCCAGCGTCGCGCCGCCTTCCCTTGCCGATGTGGACCGCCGGTCCGTATCGTGACGAGCTGACCAGACGACCGGCAGGCGCAGGCACAGGCGCATGCAGAGGCGCAGAGCCAGCGCCAGAGGCAGAGCCGGAGAGCCGGAGAGCCACGTGACGCAAGGTGACGAGTCATGCTGCTGGAGTTGAGTCCTGACCAGGAGGTGCTCAGGGAGGCGACAGCGCGCTTCCTGGCCGATCGGGTCCCGGCCGACGTCGTGCGCGCGCTGCGCACCAACGCCGCGGGGTTCGAACCCGACTACTGGCGCGACGGCGCCGAGCTGGGGTGGACGTCCCTGCTCGTCGGTGAGGAGCAGGGCGGCGGCTCCGTCAGCGGCGCCGGGCTCGTCGACCTGACCCTGGTCGCGCACGAGTTCGGGCTGCGCTCCGCACCAGGGCCGCTGACCTCGACGAACGTCGTGGCCGCGACGCTGGCGGAGGCCGGCGGAGCGAACCACCCGGCACAGGCCTCGGCGCTGGGCGAGCTGCTGGCCGGAACCGCGGTGGCCTCCTGGTGTCTGGGCGGCCCGCCGCCGCTGGACCGGCTCGGCAGCACCGGGGTCAGCTACCGGGTGGAGGGCGACAGCCTCGTCCTGCGCGGCGTCGCCCGCCCGGTCGAGGCCGCCGGCCAGGCCGACCACCTGCTGGTGACCGCCCACGGGGAGCGGGGCCTGACCCAGGTGCTGGTCTCCCCCGGCGGTACTGGCGGTACCGGTGCTGCCGGCGACCCGGGCGTCGCGGGGCTCACCATCGAGCCGCTACGCACGGTCGAGCTGAACCGGCGCTTCGCCACCGTGAGTTTCGACGACGTGCGCGTCGGCCTCGACCAGGTGGTCGGCGCGGTGGGTGAGGCCGCCGACCAGGTCGAACGCCAGCTCCAGCGCGCCATCGTCATCAGCGGCGCCGAGGCTGTCGGCGCCATGCAGGCCGCCTTCGAGCTGACGGTCCGGTGGGCCTTCGAGCGCTACTCCTACGGGCGCCCGCTCGCCTCCTACCAGGCGCTGAAGCACCGTTTCGCCGATCTGAAGACCTGGCTGGAAGCCGCCCACGCCATCAGCGACGCGGCCGCCGCCGCGGTGGACGCCCGCTCGCCCGAGGCCGCCGAGCTGGTCAGCGCGGCGAAGTCGTACATCGGCGAGAACGGCACCGAGCTGCTGCAGGAATGCGTCCAGCTCCATGGCGGGATCGGCGTCACGTACGAGCACGACCTGCATCTCTTCCTGCGCCGCGGCACGGTCAGCCGGGCCATGTACGGAACTCCGGCCGAGCACCGCCAGCGAGTCGCCGGCCTCGTCGAGCATCGCAAGGAGCAGGAATGACTTCCTCCCCCGATCAGGAAGGCGTCGAGGACTTCCGGGCGCGGGCCCGGGCCTGGATTCGCGCGAACCTGGCGCCGCTCGTCACGAGCGAGAAGACCGGGGTGATGCGGGCACGCCTGACGGACGCCGAGGAGCTCGCCGAGGTGGCCCGCGAGCGGGAGATCCAGCGGATGCTGTTCGACGCCGGGCTCGCCGGGATCTGCTTTCCCCGTGTGTACGGCGGGCAGGGCCTCACCCCGGCCCATCAGCGTGCGTTCAACGAGGAGATCACGGGCTACGAGTACCCGGCCCGCATTCAGGCCCCGACGTTCTCGCCGTGCGCCGCGGTGCTGCTGGAGTTCGGCACCGACGAACAGAAGCTGCGCCACCTTCCCGCGATTCTGCGGGGCGACGAGATCTGGATGCAGTTCCTGTCCGAGCCGAGCAGCGGCTCGGATGTCGCCGGGGTCCTGACCAGCGCGGTCAGGGACGGCGATGACTGGATCCTGAACGGCTCCAAGATCTGGACGACCGGGGCCTGGTGGTCGGACTGGGCGCTGTGCCTGGCCCGGACCAACTGGGACGCCCCGAAGCACCGTGGCCTGACGGTCTTCGTCCTGCCGATCCGCCAGGACGGCGTGGACGTGCAGCGCATCGAGATGCTCAACGGCAACAAGGAGTTCTGCCAGGAGTTCCTCACCGACGTCCGCGTCCCCGACAGCGACCGGGTCGGCGAGGTCGACGACGGCTGGACGGTCGGCACCCGCTGGATGTTCCACGAGCGGATGCTGCACAACTCGCCGTTCGTCACCGTGCCCGCCGGCTGGTCCTACGGCGGCGTCGACGCGACCTTCCTGGTCGATGTGGCCCGTGACGCCGGGCGCCTCGACGACCCGCGCACCCGTGAGCTGATCGGCGAGGGCCGGGTGATCGACCTCGTCCGCGAGGCGCTGCAGGGCCGGATCGGCCGCGGTATCGCCGCGCGGCGGATGCCCGACCAGTCCGCGGCGATCGGGCGGCTGTTCGCCGGGCTCTCCTCGACCCGGGTGACCTCGATGGCGTTCGAGATCGCCGGATCGGCCGGCGCCGCCTGGGCGGCGGACGACGGCTCCGTCGCAGAGTGCGGCAACGACTTCCTGCTGCGCCAGACGACCTGCATCGGCGGCGGAACCACCGAGATCGCCCGCAACGTCATCAGCGAGCGGGTGCTCGGAATGCCGCGGGAGGTGGCGATGGACCGCGACCGGGCCTTCCGCGACGTCCCGCGCGGCGGATCAGGCCGTTAGTTCCCCCACAGCTCCCCTCACAGGTTCACCCAGGAGGTGCGATGTCCATCCACGACATCTCGGTCTTCGACGCCGACAACCATTTATACGAGACCCGGGACGCGTTCACGAAGTTCCTGCCCGAACGCTACAAGGGCGCCATCGACTACGTCGACGTGCACGGCCGGACGAAGATCGTCGTGCGTGGCCAGATCAGCGACTACATTCCGAACCCGACCTTCGACGTCGTCGCCCGGCCCGGCGCACAGGAGGACTACTACCGTCACGGAAACCCCGAGGGGAAGTCCGCGCGGGAGATCTTCGGCAAGCCGGTGCGGTCCATCGACGCCTGGCGGGAACCCGCCGCCCGCCTGAAGCTCATGGACGAACAGGGGCTGGCGCGCACGCTCATGTTCCCGACGCTGGCGAGCCTGCTCGAGGAGCGGATGCGCGATGACGTGGACCTCGTCCACGCCGTCGTGCACTCCCTCAACGAATGGCTGTACGAGACCTGGCAGTTCAACTACGCCGACCGGATCTTCACCACGCCGGTCATCACGCTGCCGATCGTCGACAAGGCCATCGAGGAACTCGAATGGGTCCTCGAGCGCGGCGCCAAGGTCGTTCTCATCCGGCCCGCGCCCGTTCCCGGGCTGCGCGGGCCACGGTCGTTCGGTCTGCCGGAGTTCGACCCGTTCTGGGCACGGGTGCAGGAGGCCGACATCCTCGTCGCCCTGCACTCCTCCGACAGCGGCTACGCCCGCTACAGCAGCGACTGGATGGGCCGCAACCGCGAGATGCTGCCGTTCCAGCCCAACACCTTCCAGATGCTGCAGGCCTGGCGGCCGGTGGAGGACGCCGTCTCGGCGCTCGTCTGCCACGGCGCGCTCTCCCGGTTCCCGCGGCTGAAGGTCGCCATCGTCGAGAACGGCATGAGCTGGGTCGCGCCGCTGCTCACGGCCATGAAGAACCTGTACAAGAAGATGCCGCAGGACTTCCTGGAGAACCCGGTCGACGTCGTGCGGCGCAACATCTACATCAGCCCGTTCTGGGAGGAGGACCTCGGCACCCTGGCCGAGCTCCTCGGCGAGGACCACGTGCTGTTCGGCTCCGACTATCCGCACCCGGAGGGCCTGGCCAGTCCGCTCAGCTATGTGGACGAGCTCGCGCATCTGCCGGAGCCACTGGTCCGCAAGATGATGGGCGAGAACCTCGCCCGGCTCATGAACCTCCCCGCGAGCAGGTAGCAGCTCACCGCTCACGCGGCACGCGCCGCCCCGCCCCGCACGCGCCGCCCCGCAGGCGCGGCACCGCAGGAACAGCGCGCGCCGCGCTGCGCGGGTGGCCCGCACCGGTCCAGCCGGTACGGGCCACCCGCTTCCGGGCGATCAGCCGGCGAAGAACGTCACGCTGTGGTCACCGGTGGACCGGCCGACGTAGTGGTTACCGACGAACGGCATGCCCAGCACCCCCTGCGACCAGTCGACCGACTCCCCGAAGTCCCGGAGCCAGTCGTAGAGCATCGTGCGATGCTCGATGCGCCACTCCCGCCCACGTCGGGTGAACCTGTCCAGATACCGCCCGCCGATCACGATGTCATGTTCCTGCTCGCCCAGGTCGATGCGGTGGTAGGCGGTCACATGGGTTTCCACCGATGCCTGCGCGCCCTGGATGTCGATCAGGCTCTGACCGAGCGTGTGTAAGGTCACCGAGATCGCCTCGGCACCCGGCACCACCCAGTCCAGGTACTCGTTCAGCGCCCCGACGAAGACACCGTGGTCATCGGTCGCCTCCGGCCAGTAGGCGCTGCTGATCAGGTCGGCGTCGCGCCGGTCCTCGCCGCGGGCGAGGCGGACCACACAGTCCCGGATCCGCGCCTGGTCGACGACGTACCTCAGGTCGTCGGTGTCCGTCGCACTGTCGGTGTCGGCATTGATGCTCATGTCCTGAAGGTCCTCGTTCTTTCTCGGCTCAGGGGATCTGCGGGGCGCGCAGATTCGTGAGCGGCCGCCGGTAGGAGGGGTCACCCTTTCCGCGGCCAGGCGTTCCGTTGAGGTGGATATCCGGGATGTCGGTGAACGGGATGTCGAGCGTGGGAACCAGCCCCGACCACTCCACCGCGTTCGTACGCAGCGAGATGCGCCACTCTCCGGCACGCTTGTCCAGGCGGTCCAGATAGCGACCGCCGGCGATCCAGTTGGTCTCGTCGCGGTTACGGCCGACGAACAGATAGTAGGTCTCGGTGTGTGCCGTCTCCCCGTCGATGTCATACGTGACGTTCAACAGGTTGTGATGGGTCGCCACCTGCCCCTGGTCGTGCAGCGCCGAAGCCCAGTCGTACAGTTCTCCGGGCCCACCGACAAACGGCCCAGCCGCGATGACGGCATCGTCGTGGAAGGCGGACAGGAAAAGCTCCCGATCGAAGCGGTCCATACCTCGGCTGAACCGGGTGAGGCAGTCCAGGATGTCCTGCCGGTCAAGCACCTCAAGAAGCCTCGCGAGCTTCTCCTGGCCTGTCTCCGTCGTCATCTTTCCTCCTTGGGATGGTTCTCACCGCACCGGTGACCAGATCGGCGAGCCACGCTGCGCGCGCACCGAGGGGATCACCCGGCCGTCGATGTCGGTGATGCCGTAGTCAGCCGCTACCTCGGCCGTGATGAAGGTGCCGCCCGACCGTTCCAACAGGTCCGGGTCCACCGACAGGGCGGCGATGACGCGGCCGGGGAACTCCGGCGAGCAGCCGATCGCAGGGTCCGTGACCTGCTGCGACGTCATCGACGGGTCCCGGGCCAGGTTCCGCCGGGCCCGCTCGGTGAAGGTGAGCCCCTGCCACAGCGACAACGAGGTCACACCGTGCGGCCGCAACTCGATCGCCATGTCCCGCGCCATCCGGTCGACCGCGGACTTGCAGGTTCCGAAGACGACGCCGTAGGTGTAGGTCACCCCGACAAATCCTGAGATCGCGACGATGAGCCCCTGCCGTCGAGGGGTCATCAGCCGGGCCGCGTGCCACGCCGCGACGAAGTTCGACCTGACCCCGACATCCACCATCTCCCAGTTCGAAAGTGGTTTCTCCCAGAACGGGCGCGGCTCCGTCAGGTCCTCGGGCAGCGAGAAGGCGTTGTTCACCAGCAGGTCCAGACGGCCCTGTTCACGTTCGACCTGTTCGAACAGCGCGGCAACCTGTTCGTCGTCGGCGTGGTCGACCTGCACGGCGATTCCCCGGCCGCCGCGGCGGTCCACCTCGGCCGCGGTTTCACCCACCGTTCCCGGCAGTGGATGCGACCCCGGCTGCACCGATCGTCCCGTGACGTAGACCGTGGCACCTTCGTCACCGAGCGCGAGTGCTATTCCCTTCCCGATTCCTCTGCTGGCGCCGGTGACGACGGCGACCTTTCCCACAAGGGAGCCCATGAGTACTCCAGTCTGGATTTTCATGCCTCGGTTGTTCGCGCCCCGCCGCGGCGCACCCGGGATTGCCGCCAAGGCGGTTCTCGGCGTGCGCGGATGTCCGGCGTGCCGCCACCACCGGCCATCAGGCTGATGGGCGGGCGGTTCCATCCCACGGATGGCGGTGCTGTGGGCGACGCACGTCAGGATACAAGGCACAATCCTTGCAAGGATAGATCTGTTTCATGTCAACAAGGCGTGATAGAACTCGGGACGATTCAGGTCCGACGCAGAATCAACATCGCGCGTCCAGCGAGAGGCAAGACCCCGCGCGGGGCGCGGGGCGCGGGGCGCGGGGCGCGGGGCGCGGGGCGCGGGGCGCGGGGAGACGATATGCGCCGGGCGCGCGCGGCACGCGGGTCACGGCGCTGGCGTGATGACGTCCAGGCTCGGCCACGCGGGGTGGGGCACGGCCCCGCGCGACCCTGGGCGAGGTGACTCCAGGGCCGCGCGGGGGACCAGCGGTTACTGACCGCCCGTGCCGCCGCCGCAGAGGCGCTCGTTGACCACTTCGAAATCCGTGCCCGTCGCGTTGATACGCACGAAGGCGTAGCAGCTCAGGGGAACGGAGGCGTTCGTCGCGAAGTCGAGCGTCTCGATGAGACCGCCCGCGTTGTAGTCGTGCACCGCACGCAGCCCGGTCATGAAGCTCTGCCTGGTCGGGCAGGTGCCGGCCTGTTCGAGCCCCTTGACGAACATGTCGGCGTAGATGTAGCCGAGCATGGCGAACTGCTGGGCCGGCTGGGTCTCCGGCGAGTACTTGGCCATTGCGGCCCGGTAGCTCTCGATGGCCGGGTCGGACGACTCGAACGGGCGGAAATGCACGTCGAACGAGACGCCCGCCAGATCCCGCCCCACCGTCGGCAGCTGGCTCTGGTCATATCCGACGAGCGAGACGGTCGACTTCAGGTTCATCCCCATGTTCCGCGCCGCGACGACGAGCTCGGCCAGGTCGGTCGGGACGGTGAAACCGATGATCGTGTCGGCATCGGCGGCGATCAGCTTCGAGATCGTCTGGTTCGGGCTGTCGACCCCGTGCACGTACGGAACCGTCTCGGTCGTCCTGAGTCCGGACCGCTCGAAGGCGTCTCGGTATTCCTGGGCGGTCTGCAGCGCGGAGTCCACCGAACCGGTCATCACGAAGCCGACCTTGCTGCCACCTGCCTGCTGGATGTAGCGGGCGATGGCCGTCGGGTCGACGACGTACCCGTAGGAGAAGAAGTTCTGGTAGCGCGCCCATGTCGACAGTGACGCGAAGCCCACCACCGGAACACCGGCGTCCTTCAGGCTTTCCAGCGCGTCACCGAACACCGTGGTCACCGGGAGAAGACCGAAAACCCCGTCCTTGACCAGGTCCTGCGCCACCTGATTGCTCTCCAGCTGCGAGCTGGTGTCGTCGCGCCATTCATAGGTGATTCGGCGCCCATTCACTCCGCCGGCCGTGTTCGCCACGCCAAGCCGCGCGTTCACGCCGGCACGCGCCGACGAAAAGGCGTCGCTGCCGGGGCCCGAATCAGAGAGAACCATGCCGAGTCTGACCTGGTCCGCGGTCACACCGGGCCCGGTACAGGCCGCCACACCATCGCTGCCGGATCCGGAACTGCAACTTGCCGCACCCGCCAGAAGTGTGACTGCCACCACAGCCCCCGACAGCCCTGACAGTCTTCTTGAGGTCATTTGTTCTCCAACGCGAACCCGACATCGACAACGGAGCCTGGAAGCCGGCAGCCGCAGATGACCGAATGCCCGGGTGGGCCACGGCGCAGGCCATCCACGCAACCCGTTAACCGGGCACATGGTTTCGCATGTTAACGAGCAGGGACAGTTGTCTTTGTGTGAGGTTCGCAGCATCACAGGGAAATCCCAACAGAACCCACGGAGCCGCAATCAACGGTTACCGGAAATCCAGCCACGGGCAGGCCGGTCGCTACCCGTGGTGCCCATCCGAACCAGTCTTGCCGCGGAGCAGGCCCGTCACGGCACTCGCCGATCACCCTCCGGGCCCGAACGACTGCGATGAGAGCGCACCCAGTACCTACCGAACGGCTAGCAAGAAGCGGGGCTCGCCGCACTGCCCGGATGCCCACCACCGCGCCCATCAGACCTGGCCGCCGGCCACCTCCCGGCACCCGCGGTACGCCCGGGGCACCGCGCCATGGGCCTGGGGCACCGCGTTATGGACAGTGCACGCCGAGGCCGGCGGCAGGAGGACAGCCACCCCGACTCCGCCGGCCCCAGGCCGCTCACCCGGCACCTCGGGTCCGGCCCCAGACACCTCGGGTCCGACAAGGCCAGGGGCACCGCAGTCACCCGTGACACCCGGACCCGTCGTCCAACCACCCCGGGAGTGGAACCCGATATCACACGCCGACGACCAATCCGTTGATTTCGGCACCGCTTCAGCGGCGGTTCCCGGACGGAGTTTCGGTCAATGCACGGAGCCGGCACCGCCGCCTTGCCGGCCACCCGGATCAGCGGTCGCCCACCTCGACCATGATACGATGATTCATTATCAGCTCTCACAAGGATCCAGATGTCTGTCATCAATGACCGGGCGCACGTCGACCGCCTCCTCAGCGAGTTCGCGCGCACGACCGACGAGATACTGACGCTCGAAGAGCTGCGCACGCGGCTGCTGAGTGGCCGGCAGCTGATTATGAAATACGGTGTCGACCTGACCGCGCCGCATCTTCACATCGGCCATGCGGTGAATCTGTGGATGTACCGGGCGCTGCAGGACCTCGGGCACCGGGTCGTACTTCTGCTCGGCGACTTCACGACGCAGATCGGCGACCCCACCGGTAAGAGCAAAACGCGCCCGGTCCTCGCCCGCGAGGAGATCGAGGCGAACGCGAAGCAGATTCAGGAGCAGGCCACCCGGGTGCTGCGGACCGATCCTGAACTACTCGAGATCCGGCCGAACTCCGAGTGGCTGAACGCGATGACACCGTCGGAGCTGCTGACCGTGATGTCCCGGGTCACCGTGGACCGGCTGCTTTCGCGGGATATGTTCCGTAAGCGGATGAGCGAGGGCCAGTCGATCGCCGCCCACGAGCTGGTATACCCGATCATCCAGGGCTGGGACTCGGTGTGCCTGCGCGCGGACCTCACCATCATCGGCAGTGACCAGCTTTTCAACGAGATGATGGGCCGGTCGCTCCAGGAGAAGGAGGGGCAGGCCCCGCAGGTCGTCATCACCACGAAGATAACCCCGGGTATCGACGGCGGCGAGAAGCAGAGCAAGAGCCTCGGCAACTACGTCGCCATCAATCACAGCCCGCGCGAGAAGTTCGGTCGTCTCATGCGGGTTCCGGACCAGTACGTCGGCCAGTACCTCACGGTCTACAGCGATCTGCCGGAGGACGCGATCCGCGCGGTGCTGAGCAAGCAGGAGACCGCGCCGATCGAGGCGAAGTACGACATGGCCACCGCGATCGTGACCCGTTGGGACGGCGAGTCCGCGGCCGCCGCCGAGCGGGAATGGTTCATCACGACCTTCAGCCGCCGTCAGGTGCCCGCCGACGCCGAGCGCGTCGTGCTCGACACCGCATCGATGAAGGTCCTCGATCTCATGCGCACCCTGCTCGGGGCGGGGCCCTCCAACGGCGACCTGCGGCGGCTCATCCAGCAGGGCGGTGTCACCGTGGGCGACGACCGGATCGACGACACCGACGCCGTCATCACCGTGGGCTCCGAGCCGGTGCCGGTGAAGCTCGGCAAGCGCCGCTGGTTCCAGGTCTCACACAGCCCGGCGGACTGAGCGGCGCCCGGTCCGCCGGCACCCCCGTCGGCCGGCGGCCGCCCGCACAGGTCGGCGCCGGAGCCCACCGCACCGATGACTTCGGCGCAGGCGGCTCCGGCGCGGGTTCCGACCGTTGCTCGGCTGTTCCGCTCAGCCGGCCAAGGGCGGAAGCCGGTCGAGAAATCCACCGAGCCTGCCCGCGAAGACGTCGTTGTCGTCCCCGGCGACCATGTGGCCCGCGCCGGTGACGTCGACGTACTCGGCGTGCGGGATGAGCTGCAGCAGTTCCGCCGCGCCCTCCTCGCTGACGATGTCCGACTGACGGCCCCGGACCAGCAGGGCGGGCACCCGGATCGCCCGGGCGGCGTCGTACAGCAGTTCGGGCTGGGCGGATGGCGCCGGCACGACGGCTTCGGCGGGGTACGCCGCCCGCTTGGTGGCCAGCTCGCTGAAACCGCGTTCCGCCTCGTCACGAATGGTCATGAAGGCGGGATCCCAGTGCCAGAACCAGCGCCCGTCCCGGTGCCGCAGGTTCTTCTTCAGACCTTCGAGGTTCGTGGGCCGTTTGCGGTGCGGGTTGTAGGCACTGATGGCGTCGGACGCCTCCTCCAGCGACGCGAAGCCGTCCGGCGCCGAGGACATGAAGGCGAAGATCTTGTCCGTGCCGGCGGGTTCGATCCGCGGTGTGATGTCGACCAGCACCAGCGCACGGCCGAGCCCCGGGTCCTCGCTCTGGGCGACGAGCGCCGCCATGCCCCCCATCGACGCACCGACGAGGACCGGTGGTTCATCGAGCTGGCGCGCGACCGCCCCGACGTCGGCCACCAGGGACCGATGGCTGTAGTCACCGTCCGGCGCCCACTCGCTGTCGCCGTGCCCACGGGCGTCGACGGAGATCGCCGCCCACCCCAGGCCGGCGAGCCGCTCCCCCGTCCGCTGCCAGGAGTGCCTGGTCTGCCCGCCACCGTGCAACAGGAGGACGAAGCCCCTGCGCTCGCCGCCGGGCGGATCCCACCGGTCGCCCGCCAGGCGTACCCCGGCACCGTCGAAGGACACCTGCTCTCGCAGAATCATCGGTCGCTTCGTCCCCTTCATCCCGCCAGGCCTTGTCGCAACCGCGGGCGTTCCGTCCGCCGGCCCCTCCTGTCACTGGCCTGTCCAGCAAACCACGCCACTGTTCTGCGCGGCCCGCGACCGCGGGCACCGGGCGCGGTCTGTGGGACAGCCCACCCGAGATCGGATTCGGCGCCACGGTCAGGGCTGCCGTCAGGAGAGCCAGCCACGCACCTGTTCGATGGCGGCCACCCGGGAACGATGGTCGGGCGCGAGCGGGGTCACGTTCAGGGTTGTCGCCCCCGCCTGCGCGTAGGCGGCGAGCCGCTCCTGGATGTAGCCGGCCGGCCCGATGAGAGCGGTCGCCCGCAGCAGCTCGATCGGAACCGCCGCCTCGGCTTCCTTCTTCTTCCCGGCCAGGTACAGATCCTGGATGAGCTCGGCCTCCCGGACGTAGCCGTACCGCCGGGCGAGGTCGTTGTAGAAGTTCCGTCCCTTCGCGCCCATCCCGCCGACGTAGAGCGCCACCGACGGACGCATCAGGTCGAGGAGACCGTCGAGATCCTCCCCGATCGCCAACGGCGCCGCGACGACGACGTCCAGCGGGCCGAGCTGCGGGTCACGGCGGGCCGTGCCGTCGGCCAGCGCCTCGCCCCACACTTCGCGGGCCTTCTCCGGGTGGAAGAAGAAGGGCTCCCAGCCCTCGGCGATCTCCGCGGCCATCGCCACGTTCTTCGGGCCGATCGCGGCCAGGAGCACCGGAATCCGCTCCCGTACCGGACGGTTGATGATCTTTAGCGGCTTCCCCAGGCCGGTGCCGCGCTCCGGCGGCAGCGGCAGGGTGTAGTAGCGACCGCTGTACTCGACCTTCTCCCGCCGCCACACCGCTCGGCAGATCTCGACGACCTCCCGGGTCCGGCCGAGCGGCGCATCGTAGGGCACGCCATGAAAGCCCTCGATGACCTGGGGGCCGGACGCCCCGATGCCCAGGGTGAACCGGCCGCCGGAGACGAAGTCGAGCCCGGCCGCGGTCATCGCCGTCAGCGTGGGCGTCCGGGTGTAGATCGGCAGGATCCCCGAGGCGATCTCGACCCGTTCGGTGCGGGCGGCCAGAAATCCGAGCTGGCTCACCGCGTCGAACGAATAGGCCTCCGGGACGAAGACGATCCCCAGACCCGCCCGTTCGAAGTCACCGAGCTCGGCGACCGTCTCGGTGAAACCTCCGCTGTAGTTCAGCGGCATCCCGATCCGCATGGGAACTCGCCTCCTGCTCCGTACCCGGTGGGTCAGTCCAGCGTCCCGGCGACGGCAACCCGGCCGCCCGGCAGCCCGTTGCGTCGTCAAGCGGTCGGCCGCGTCGCGGCATGTCGCGATCGGCAGGCTACCGGCAGCACCCGTCACGGGCCACTTGTCCACCGCCGATGGCAACAACACCTCGACGCCGCCGTCCGATCCGCCCCTGCCGGCCGACCAGCAGGGGCGGATCGGGCACCTTGGGAGATGACCGGCTCAGCAGCTTCGCGCCGCCCCAGGTCTGGCCAGGCCCGTTCAGGCCAGGCCTGAGTGGGCGTCAGGTCACGCCGCCACGCGATGGCTTCGCGGTCTCGCTGAACTCGACCTTCGAGAAGGTCTCGACCAGCCGATCCGCCGAGAATCCCCCAGCGCGCGGGCTCTCGAACAGCGGCGGAACGGGGAAGCCCACGCCAAACCAGGTCGAGAGAAAACGAAATCCGAACCCGGGGGTTCGGGCACGGTTGGCGCGGGCTCCGTCATCCCTCCTCGGACTTTGAATCATCCGAGCACGGAGTAGACGCGCCGAAAACTTCCCGCGACCTTCTTCCGATATCCGGCCGCCGGCCACGGGATCCCTTTTCCGGTCCCGACCTACCGCTGCGGGCAGGCACCTGACCGTGCCTTTTCAGGCATCCATGCGTGCCATCACGGGGGCGCCGCGGCGCCCGGATCATCCGCACTGCGGTCCACCGCGGCGGCGCGACCCGCGACCACAACCGACGGCCTGTTTCCACCCGGCCTTGTCGATCACTCCTCGCTTCGCGTCACGATGGCCGTGGTCATCGGTCTCCCAGCCGCAGGCGAAACGCAGTGACGGGAATTCCGACGGACGATGGAGGCACAACACCCGCGCATCACTCCGGTCAACTGACCGTCCGTTAGGTAAGGTGCCCACGGCGGAGACAAGCCTGCGGACAAGCAGACAGGGAGCGAAACACACCTTGCTTGCAGCGGTTTCGACATGGAGGTCTTTCATGGCGCGGCGCAGATCTGACCCACACCGGGCCGGCGCACCCGCCTGAACGCAGAGATGTCCGACTACCCAACGGTCACCACCGCCGAGATCGTGCTGCTATAGTCCGCTACGCCGGCGGCCCGAAAAGGACGACATCCAACTGGGTCAAGATCCGCCTCGGGAGATGCGCATAGTGAGGATCAAGTATTCGGCGGCGTGCTGTGCTGCGGCCTTGTTCAGCGCGACGACGTTATCGGCCTGCCTCGGAGGAACAACGGCAGCCAACAGAGCGGACTGCAACACGCCTGGCGTGACCGCCAATCAGGTGAACGCCGGCCTCATCTATCCGGACACCGGGATGGCGGCCGACGTCTTCACCGCGTTCCGGGCCGGGGTGGATGCGCGCTTCGGGGTCGCGAACGCCGCCGGCGGTGTCAACGGCCGTCACCTCGTCCTCACGCCGCGCAACGACGAGAGCACTGCGTCGCTGAATCTCTCGGTGAGCCAGGAGCTGATCGAGAAGGAGCGGGTCTTCGCCATCCTCGAGGGCAGTGTGGTGACCGGCGGCGGCGCCGACTACCTGACGAAGGCCGGGGTTCCGGTTGTCGGCCTCGCGGTCGAGGACGTGTGGGCGAAGAACCGCAACATGTTCACCTTCGCCTACAACTTCTCCGGCACGGGCACGGTGAACACCTTCGGCAAGTTCGCCAAGAAACACGGCGGAACCCGCGCGATCATCTACCACAACGGTCTCGACTCGTCGGTGTCGACACCGCTCGCGCGCCAGTTCACGGCCAGTTTCAACGCGGTCGGGATCCCCTCCGTCCTGGTGGCCGGTGACAACGACCCGTCGGCCAGCCAGATCGCGGAGGTCATCCGGCGCATCAGGACGGACGGTGCCGACACGTTCGTCGGCAACCTCGATGCGCCCGGCACCGCGAAGATCATCTCTGCGGTCCGCGAAGCGGGCCTGCAGCTCAACGTGATTCTCAGCGCCGCCCAGGCTCCCACCCCGGAGCTGCTCGCGCAGTACGGTACCAACCTTGCCGGCGTCACCACCTTCACCAGCTATCTGCCGCTGGAAGTGGAGTCACCGGCGAACACCGCCTACCGCAATGCCATCTCCGCCTACGCGCCCTCGCTCCAGAACCCCAACGAGACCCTGGCGCTGGTCGGCTACCTCGTCGGGGACATCTATGTCCGTGGTCTGGAGGAGTCCGGCGACTGCCCGACGCGTCAGGGCTTCATCGACGGCCTGCGCGCGGTGAAGGACTACAACGCCGGCGGCCTGACCAACAAGATCGACTTCGACGCGGACTTCGGCAAGGTCGAGCAGTGTTACTCGTTCAGCCGCGTGAACGCGGCCGGCACCGGCATGGAAGTCGTGGAGACCGACTTCTGCGGGGACCGGCTGGACTGAGGCGCTCCCCTGCGGCGCGGCGGTGGAGGGCACCGGCTGTCCGACATCCACCGCCGGCCGGTGGGCCCATCTCGTCCAGGGATGTCCTCTTGGCGCGTCACGTGCGCTGTGGGTGCCGTACCCGCTAAAGTCCGCCGGTGCCGATCATTGGGAATGATGCGACGTGATGGGGCAGACGCACGTGTTGAGCGGCGGAGTGGCCTGGTTGGCCGCCGCTCCGCTGCTCTCGCGGGAGGAGCTGCTGGGTTCGCACGCGCTGTCGCTGTCCTCCAGCCAGCTGATCGCCGGTGCGGTCGTGGCCGCCGGCGCGGGCCTGCTGCCCGACATCGACCACCCGTCGGGCCGGATAGCCAACACGCTGGGGCCGCTGACGAAGACGTTGTGCCGGTGGGTGAGCCGCCTGTCCGGCGGCCATCGGCACGCCACCCATTCGCTGCTGTTCGCGGTCGCCATGGGAATCCTCATGGGGCTGCTGGCGGAGCATTTCCGGTACGGCTGGTGGGCCGCGCTGTTCGTGCTGGTCGGTTTCGGGCTGCGTGGGCTCGGCCTGGACTTCAAGGGGCACGACGTCTGGTCCGGGCTGAAGGACTGCCTGACGGCCGGGATCGCCGTGTACCTGATGCGCGACCTCGACATGGGCTTCGCCGGCTACGCCGTCACGATCGGTGCCCTGGCCCATCTGCTCGGAGACTGCCTCACCCCACGCGGATGCCCGTTGCTGTGGCCGGTGAACTGGCGGATGGAGACGGTCCTGGTGCCCCGGACGAACGGCACGGTCGAGCGGAAGGTCGTCGTCCCGGTCCTTTTCTGCGCCGCGGTCATCCTGACGACCGGCACTCTGGTCGGCGACGACCCGTTCCTCTGGTTCGGCCGCATCCCGACGGGCTGAGCTAACGTGCCGGTGTCCCCTTTCCCGAGGACCGCGCCTGTCGGGTGCGGCGTGCAAGGAGCGTCCGGTGGCCCTGCCTGAGCCTGACCTGACCGCTGATCTGACGCCCGAGCAGCTGCTGACCACAACACGCAGCGTCCGTAAGCGGCTCGACCTGGACCGCCCGGTCGAGCCGGCGCTGATCGACGAATGCCTGCGGATCGCGCTGCAGGCCCCGAGCGGGTCGAACCGGCAGGGCTGGCACTGGCTCGTGGTGACCGACCCCGACCTGCGGGCCGGAATCGCCGACGCCTACCGCAAGGGTGCCGCCGGATATCTGGCCGCCGCGGACCGGGCCAATGCCCAGCAGTACGAGGGCGAGCGTGCCGCGACCCAGGCCCGGGTCACCGATTCCGCCCGCTATCTCGCGGAGAACCTGCACCGGGTTCCGGTTCTGGTCATTCCGTGCATCGAGGGTGACGCCGCCTCGGTTCCCGCCGCGCAACAGGCCGGTTTCTGGGGTTCGCTGCTGCCCGCGGTCTGGAGCTTCATGCTCGCCGCGCGGCTGCGCGGGCTCGGCACCGCCTGGACGACCCTGCACCTGACCCATGCCGGGGAGGTGGCGGAGCTCCTGGGTATTCCGCCCGGTTACACCCAGGGTGCGCTCGTGCCGGTCGCCCACACCGTCGGCACCGGTTTCCGCCCGGCGTCCCGGGAGCCGCTGGAGACCGTCCTGCATCGCGACCGCTGGTAACGCGGTAGCCGTATCGGGTTTGCGCCCCCCTGCCGCCTCTCAGCGCAGGGGGGCGGGGTGCGCGGCGAAGAAGTCCCAGATGCGCGTGGTCGCGTCGAGGGCGTCCGACGGCTTGTCCGCTCCCAGCAGCTGCGTGAGCGGCTTCGCGTCGCTGCCGGGCCACTGGTGGCCCGCGCCGTCGATCGTGACCAGCTCGACCGCACGGCCGTCGGGACAGGCCGCGGCGGACGTCGTCAGCACACCCTCGACGGTCACCGACGGCTGCGGGCAGTCGTCGATCGCGCGCCAGGCGGCGGCCACCTCGGGGACGGGCGGGCCGTCGATGCCCGGGTACCGACGGCTGAACGGGTCGCCCTGCTCACCGTCGTACCGGATTGATTTGTCCTCGGTGCCGTGAATGTGCAGGACGGAGGCCTTCGCCGCCGACGAGCAGTCGACCAGCATCGTCGTCGAGACAGCCGCGACCGCGGCGAACAGGTCGGTCTCGCAGGCCATCCGGTAGGCCATCGCGCCGCCGTTGGAGATCCCGGTGACGTACACCCGGCGCGGGTCGACGTCGATCCGGCCGCCCAGCGTCGCGAGGACGTCCCGCAGGAACGCGACGTCGTCCACGTTGTCACCCGCGGCGGGGCCGCAGCAGGTGCCACCGGCGTTCCAGGAGCGGCTGGTCCCGTCGGGAAACACGGCGAGGAAACGGCCGGCGTCGGCGGCATCGTCCCACCGGTAGCTGTTCTCGGCCTGCGTTCCGCTGCCGTACCCTCCGTGCAGCATGACGACCACGGGCACCTGGCCGGTGAGCCCGGAGGGCCGGTAGAGGTGAACCGTCCGTTCCTCCTTCGCCCCTGCCACCGTCAACGCGAAGCTCGACCGACCCGCCGGAATCGGCGCCCCGGCGCCCGGCTGCGAGGGTGCCGACGGGGAATCCGAGCCGCCGAGGCGCTGCCGTAGGGGACCGGACCTGCGCGCCCCCGAGTCACAGGACACCAGGAGAGCGACCAGCACGGCCGCCATGAGCAGTGCGGCTCCCAGAACAGCCCGCCGATGTGCGCGGAGCACCGAGATCGACATGCCGCCAGAATAGGCAAGTACCTTGCCTATTTGCAATGGCACGATACCTCCGTGAGCCAGATGTTCCGGCCGGTCGCCGCGCAGACGACACCGGCCCTGCTTCAGAGAGTCGCCAGGCTGCAAGCCGCCCGGGTGGCCGAGGGCTTCGCCGCCGCCGGGCTCACCGGCCTGCGCCCAGGCCACGCGCTACTGCTCGTGCCCCTGCTGGGCGGGGGTCGCCGCGTCTCCGAGCTCGCCGAGGGCCTCGGCGTGACCAGGCAGGCGACAGCCCAGGTGGTGACCACCCTGGAGCGGGGCGGGTATGTCGAGCGGATCGCCGATCCCGACGACGGCCGAGCCCGGCTGGTGCAGCTGACAGCCGCCGGTCTGGCGGCGTTGCGCGCGATGCGCCGCACCGCGGTCGCCGTCGAGCAGGAGTGGTCGGAGCTCCTCGGCCCCGACGGCCTCGACCAGCTCCGCACTCTGCTGATGGCGCTCGTGGCCGGAGACGACGGCCTCGCCGAACCCTGAGCCGGGTTTCGGTGCCGCTCGCCACCGAATGCGCGCCGACGCCGACCGCGTCGCGGTGAGGCAGAGCGGACGTTGCGGCGCGGACGTTGCGGCGCGGGGGTGCGGCGCGGGGGTGCGGCGCGGCCGGTGCGCCTTTTCCCTCTCGCGGTGCATGGACACGGATGCCGCGGGTCCGCGCCGACGACGGAAAAGACCCGGTCTGGTTGCTCGTGCTTCCGCGCGTGTGCTAGACAGGTGCCCAACACGTATTGGGCACTCGCCCAAGAGTTTTCTGACGCGCGCGGCGCCACTCGGAGGGAGAGCGGGTTGACCGACTGGAAGACGATCGATTTCTTCAACGACGAATCGCTCGTCGAAAACCCGTATCCGTATTTTGACGATCTACGTGCCACCTGCCCGGTGCTGCCGCTGCCGCATCTCGGGGTCGTCGCGGTGACCGGCTATGCCGAGGCCACCGAGGTGTACCGCGACGTCGACACCTTCTCCTCATGCAACTCGGTGGTCGGCCCCTTCGCGGTCTTCCCCGTTCCGCTGGAGGGTGACGACGTCGGCGCCATCATCGACGAGCACCGCGACCAGTTGCCGATGAACGAGCACATGGTCACCATGGACCCGCCGATGCATACCAACGAGCGTGCGCTCGTCATGCGGATGCTGACACCGAAACGGCTGCAGGAGAACGAGGAGTTCATCCAGGGGCTGGCCGGCCGGCAGCTCGACGAGTTCATCGACGCCGGCAGGTGCGAGTTCATCCGCGCCTACGCGCAGCCGTTCGCGATGCTCGCGGTGGCCGACGTCCTGGGTGTTCCCGAGGCCGACCACGAGCGCTTCCGGAAGGGCTTCGGGCTGAGCACCAGCCCCGGCCAGATCGGCGCCGGCGGGGAGTCCGACGGCGAGCTGAACGCGCTGGGCTGGCTGGACAACTGGTTCAGCAAGTACATCGAGGACCGCCGCCAGAACCCGCGCAACGACGTCCTGACCCAGATGGCGACGGCGACGTACCCCGACGGGAGCATTCCGGAGGTGATCGCGGTCGTCCGTGCCGCGACCTTCCTGTTCGCCGCGGGGCAGGAGACCACCGCCCGGCTGCTCGGTGCCGTGCTGAAGTACCTCGCCGAGAACCCGGAGGTCCAGGACGAGCTGCGGGCGAACCGTGAGCTGATCCCCGACCTGATCGAGGAGTCGCTGCGGGTCGAGAGCCCGGTCAAGGCCGACTTCCGGCTGGCGCGGCGGAACACGACGGTCGGCGGCGTCGAGGTGGCGGCGGGTACCCCGGTCATGCTCCTCAACGGGGCGGCGAACCGCGATCCGCGCCATTTCGAATGCCCGGCCGAGTTCCGGCACGACCGCAAGAACGTCCGCCAGCACATCGCGTTCGGCCGTGGGGTCCATTCCTGCCCCGGTGGGCCGCTCGCCCGTGTCGAGGCCCGGATCAGCCTGGAGCGCATCCTCGACCGCACCCGCGACATCCGGCTTTCCGAGGAGCATCACGGCCCGGCCGGCGACCGCCGGTTCAAGTACGAGCCGACCTGGGTGCTGCGCGGCCTGACCGAGCTGCACCTGGAGTTCACCCCGGTCACGAGCGGATCCGCCTGAGCCACCTGAGCCACAGATGACGTGGGGGCGGTCAGGCCCGGGACCGGATCGGTTCCGGGCCTGACCGCCCCCACTGTTCAGAGCGCGACTCAGAGCGCGACCAGGTCATGCCGCCACCGCTCCTCGAGATACGGCAGCGTCTCCTTCTTCAGCCAGTGCTCGAAATAGTCCGACGAGGCGTGCGCGGTGACCGCCGCCGCGTCGACGTACTCCTCGTAGATTGCGAAGACGGCCGGATCCCGCGGCGACCGGCAGACGTTGTACGCGAGATTTCCCGGCTCGGCCCGGGTGGGCTCCACCATCCGCGCCAGAGAATGCGCGACGCGCTCCTCGAAACCAGGCTTCACCTTATAGTGCACAATTATCACGGACGACATCTTCTCTCCTGCTGCGCGCGGCTTCTTCGAGGGCCCACCCATCATGGCCGCCGAACCGCCTGACCCGGGCCTCTTCGCCCGCACCGGCCCGCACGCGGACCGTAAACCTTAGTTTGCCGGTTTATGGTCTTCACTGTTCTGATCCGCCTCCTAGGCTCGGTTCCTACCTGCCGAAGGGCCGTTTGGCCCCCAGGTTGCAGGTCTCCAGGATTCGAGAGGACGGTCGGAGTTGATGCCACCAAGGGCGGTGCCGCGGCTCGTCGACGGGCAGTGGCTGATGCCAGCCGACGGCCGGCACATCGACGTCGTCGACCCGGCGGACGTGCGCCGGGTCGTCGGGCGGGTTCCGGCGATGTCCGCGGCGGAGGTGACCGAGCTCTACGACGCGGCGGTACTGGGAGCACGCCGGTGGCGCGCCACCGGACTGCTCGGCCGCGCCCAGGTGCTGATCGACGCGGCCGCCGACCTGCGCGGACGTCGCGAGGAGATCGCCGCCGACCTGGTGGCCGAGATGGGCAAGACCCTCGCGGAGGCCACGGTCGAGGTCACCAAGGCCGCTGACTTCTTCGACTACTACGCGAGCATGGCCCGCCAGCCCTACGGGCACCTGCTGGCCGACAGCCGCCCGGGCACCGAGACATCCGTACGCTCGGAGCCGCTCGGAGTGGTCTGCCTGATCACCCCGTGGAACGACCCGTTGCTGACCCCGGCCCGCAAGGCCGCCCCGGCCCTGATCGCGGGCAACGCCGTCGTCCTCAAACCGGCGTCCGAGACACCGCTGGTCGCGGTGCACCTCGCCCGTTCCCTGCACGACGCCGGTCTGCCCGCCGGTGTGCTCGGGCTCGCCCTCGGACGCATCAGCGAGATCGAGGCGGCGCTGCTGGACGACCCGCGGATCGCCGCGGTGTCGTTCACCGGGAGCACGGCGGTCGGACGAGTCCTCAGGCGCCGGCTCGCGGACCGCACCGTGCGGGTGCAGGCCGAGCTCGGTGGCAAGAACGCCTCGGTGGTCCTCGCCGACGCCGATCTGGCGCTCGCCGTCCCGACCGTCGCCGCGGCGTCGTTCGGGCAGACCGGGCAGCGCTGCACCGCCACCAGCCGGGTGATCGTCGACCGCAAGATCGCGGACGAGTTCATCGCCGGTCTGGTCCAGGCCACCGAATCGATCCCCTACGGTCCGGGCACCGATCCGGACGTCGTGGTGGGCCCGCTCGTCAGCCGGCGCCACCGCGACGACGTCCTGGGCCACATCGAGCGCGCCCGCCAGGAGGGAGCGGTGATCGCCACCGGCGGGACGGCCCCGGCGGACGGCCCGCTGGCCCACGGCTGTTTCGTCACCCCGACCGTGCTCACCGAGGTCACCCCGGCGATGGGAATCTGGCGCGACGAGGTGTTCGGCCCGGTCCTCGCCGTGCAGGTGGTGGATGGTTTCGACGCGGCGGTGGCCGCCGCGAACGACTCCGTCTACGGCCTGGCCGCCTCCATCTTCACCCGCGACCTCGGCCACGCCCACGCCTTCGCCGACCGGGTGGACACCGGCCAGGTGTCGGTGAACCTGCCGACCTCGGGCTGGGACGTCCACATGCCCTTCGGCGGTTTCGGTGACTCCGGCGGGTCGACGGTCAAGGAGCAGGGCTACGAGGGCCTCCGCTTCTACTCGCGGGTCAAGACCGTCGCGATGCGCTGCGAGCCGGGCTCTTGACCGCGGCTCGCACGGCCCGTGAACGGGTCGGGGTGGTCGGCGGCGGCCTCGTCGGCCTCGCGGTCGCCCGCCGGCTGGCCCAGCTCGGCCGGGAGGTCGTCGTCTTCGAGAAGGAGGACGAGCTCGCGACCCACCAGTCCGGGCACAACTCCGGCGTCGTGCACGCCGGGCTCTACTACCAGCCGGGCTCGCTGAAGGCGACGCTGTGCCGTCGCGGTGTCGCCCTGCTGCGCGAGTTCTGCACCGAGCACGGCCTTGAGTTCCGGGAGATCGGGAAGGTCGTCGTCGCCCGCGACGACCTGGAGGCCGGGCGGCTGCGGGCCATCGAGGGCCGCGCCCGGCACAACGGCGTGCCCGGCATCCGCTGGCTTGACCAGGCCGGACTGCGCGAGCTGGAGCCGAACGTCACCGGTGTGGCCGCGCTGCACTCGCCGACCACCGCCATCGTCGACTACCCGGCGATCGCCCGGGCCATGGCGGACGACGTCGTCGCCGCCGGCGGCCAGATCCTGCTCGCCACGACGGTCACCGGGATCAGCCCGGCCGGCGCCGACGCGGTCACCGTCACGGCCGGCTCCCGGGCCACCGGTTCCCAGACCCACCAGCTGGGCCAGGTCGTGCTGTGCGCGGGGCTTCAGGCGGATTCGGTGGCCCGGCTGGCCGGCGACGACCCGGGGCCGGCCATCGTGCCGTTCCGCGGCGAGTACTACCGGCTGGTGCCCGCGCGGACCGGGCTGGTCCGCGGGCTGGTCTACCCGGTTCCCGACCCGGCCTACCCGTTCCTGGGCGTGCACCTCACCCCGCGGGTCGACGGGAACGTCGACATCGGCCCGAACGCGGTGCTCGCGCTGGCGCGTGAGGGCTACCGGCGCCGCGACCTGCGCCCGGGCGACCTCGCGGCCGTGCTGCGCTGGCCCGGGGCGCGCAGGCTGTTCCGCCAGCACTGGCGGGCCGGCCTCGGGGAGATGCGCGGATCGCTGTCCAGGCGGGTCTTCCTCGCGGCGGCCCGGGAATACGTCCCTGACCTGCGGACGTCCGACGTCGTCCGCGCGCCGGCCGGGGTCCGCGCGCAGGCCGTCGACGCCGACGGCTCCCTGGTGGACGACTTCCGCATCAGCAGGCTCGGCCCGGTGACCGCGGTGCGCAACGCCCCGTCGCCGGCCGCGACCTCGTCGCTGGCGATCGCCGAGCACGTCGTCGACCAGATCACCGCGCGTCAGCCTTCCTGACCACGACTTTCTCTCCGTTTTCTCTCCGTAGTTCCCACGTTCCCAGCGGTGGCCCGGTGGGCGCCGCGACCCGTCCCCCCATCCCGAATCGAGGACGCCACAGATGTTCATCGTCGACTCGCAGATCCACGTCTGGCTCGAGGAGACCCCCGACCGGCCGTGGGTGCCCGGGGCCCGCGAGCGGATCCGTCTCAACGGGCACCGCGAAGAGGCGTTCAGCTACGAAGAGGCGCTCCGGCTGATGGACGCCTCCGGGGTCAACCGGGCGCTCATCCTGCCGCCGTCGTGGGAGGGTGACCGCATCGACTACGCCCTCGAGGCGTGCGAGGCGCACCCGGACCGTTTCGGGATCATGGCCCGGATCCCGCAGAACAAGCCGGCCGAGGGCGCGGCGATGATGCGCGACTTCGCGCAGAACCCGTACGTGAAGGGCACCCGGCTGACGTTCCACCGGCCGATCGACCGCAACTGGATGATCGACGGCACGAACGACTGGTACTGGCCGCTGGCCGAGGAGCTGGGCATCAAGACGATGGTGCACGCGCCGATCTGGAAGGCCGAGCTCGGCGCGATCGCGGCCCGCCACCCCGACCTGCGCATCATCATCGACCACATGGGGATCATGGCCCGGTGCGTCGACGACGCCATCGGCTACTGGGTCAAGGAGACCGCTGACCTGCACAAACACCCCAACATCTACGTCAAGGTCTCGGCCGTCCCGGGCTATTCGACCCAGCCGTTCCCGAACCTCAACCTCGCGAAGTACGTTCGCGAGATGGTCGACGCGATGGGTCCGCAGCGCTGCTTCTGGGGCACGGACCTGACCCGTCTCATGGGCCACGGCCTGACCTACACCGACACGATCGAGCAGTTCACCGAGCACTTCGGCTTCACCGCCGAGGAACTCGAGTGGATCATGGGCCGCGGGATCTGCGAGTGCCTCGAATGGCCGATCGAGGACGCCCAGCTCACGGTCGGCTCAGGTGCCGGCGGCGCGGAGGCGGCGTCGTGACGGACCTGACGGACGAGAAGGACCCGAAGGACCCGAAGGACGGTGGGGAGGCGATCCTCGAGGCCTGCCGGAACCTCGGGGTCGATGTCATCTTCTCCTCGCCGGGCTCCGAGTGGGCGCCGGTGTGGGAGGCGCTCGCCCGGCAGGAGAAGAACGGCACGGCTGGGCCGCGCTACCTCGATCTGCTGCACGAGACCCTCGCCGTGGCGATGGCGACGGGATACGGGCTGGTCACCGGCCGACCTCAGATGGTCCTGCTGCACGCGGTGCCCGGTCTGTTACAGGGTGCCTGCGGCATCCACGGCGCGCTGCTGGCCAACGTCGGCATGGTCGTCTGCTCCTCCGAGTCGATCACCTACGGCGAGACCGGGACCGATCCCGGTTCGCAGTGGTACCGCAACCTGTCCATCGTCGGCGGCACGCAGGCGGTCGCCGCACCCTTCGTCAAGTGGTCCACCCAGGTCGGCAGCGTGTCCACGCTGTACGGCTCCGTGGTCCGGGCAGCCGAGATCGCCCGCCGGGGGCCGGCCGGTCCGGTGTACCTCAACGTCCCGGTCGAGGTCCTGCTCGAACCATGGGAGCCGTCGGCGACGGCCGTCCGGCCCGTGGCCCTGCCCGGCAGCCGGGTCAGCACCGAGCCCGAGCTGGCCGAGGCCGCCCGCCGGCTCGTCGCCGCCGAGCGCCCGGTCATCGTCACCGAGTCGGCCGGCCGGCATCCCGACGGCTTCGCCGCGCTCGTCGACCTCGCCGAGCTGCTCTCGATCCCCGTCATCGAGCCGCAGTCAGCGGTGTGCGCCAACTTCCCGCGCACCAGTGAGCTGCACCGCGGCGGGGAGGGCGGCGCGCTGTTCGCCGAGGCCGACCTGATCGTCCTGGTCTGCTGCCGCGCCCCCTGGTACCCGCCCAGCAACCGCCCCGCGGACGCCGCGGTGCTGGTCATCGACGACGTCCCGCACCGCCCGTACAGCGACTACCAGGTCCTCACCGCGGACCAGTACCTGGAGGGCGATGTCGGGCCGACGCTGCGAGCGTTGGTCTCGGACGTCTTGGAGCTCGGTGTCGACGACGAGCGGGTCGCCGCCCGGCGCGCCGCACTCGCCGCTCCCCGACCGGCACGAGCCGCCGCCGGCGAAGGCCTCGACGCCGCGGCCGTGGTCAGGGAACTGCGCGACCTGATCGACCCGCGAGCCGCCGTCGTCGACGAGACGATCACGCACAGCCGGGCCATCGCGCAGCATCTGCGGGCCGAGGAGCCGGGCCGGTACTCCTATGTCCAGGGCGGCCTCGGCCAAGGGCTCGGCGTGGCACTCGGAGTCAAGCTCGCCGATCCGGATCGTGAGGTCGTCCTCACGATCGGCGACGGCTCGTTCCTCTACAACCCGATCGTGCAGTCCCTCGCGGCGTCGCGCGCTCTCGGCCTCCCGCTGCTGGTGGTGGTCTTCAACAACCGGCAGTACCGGTCTATGAAGCTCAACCACCTGCGCTTCTACCCACAGGGCACCGCCGTCACCGAGGACGACTTCCGCGGTGTGGACCTCACCGACCAGCCCGATCTGGCCTCCCTGGTCACACCGTTCGGCATGGTGGGGCACACCGTCACCAGGCCCGAGGAGCTACGCCCCGTCCTCGAGGCGGCGCTGGCAAGCGTCCGGGCCGGCGTCACCGCGCTGGTCGACGTGCATCTCCCGCTGTAGCCGCCACCCGCCGGCCGGGCGAAGCCGAGCCACATCCTCGGTCCCGGCCCGTTCGCTCCCCGTTCGTGCACTCGGCCTCGTCGCCGTCCGTCCGGCGCACGTACGCCGGACGGACGGTGTGGCGAGCGTCGCCGTCATCGCCGCCATCGCCGCCATCGCCGCCTGAGCCATCGGAGGTTCCCCATGCCTGCCCCCCGCACCATCGTGCCGGACAAGGCGTTGCGCACACTCGTCAGTGACATCTTCGTCGCGGCCGGCACCAGCCGCGAGCACGCCGACACGATCGCGGACGTCCTGGTGTGGGCGAACCTGCGCGGTGTCGACTCGCACGGAGTCTCCCGCATCCCCCGCTACCTCGAGCTGTTCGACAAGGGCGAGGCGAACCCGCGGCCCCAGATCGCGGTCGACGAGCTGCGGTCGGCCGTCGCGGTGATCGACGCGGACTCGGCCCCCGGCCCGGTGGCGCTGTCGATGGCCATGCACCAGGCCGTCAGCATGGCCCGCTCGAGCGGCATCGCCTGGGTCGCCGTGCGCGGCACGGTGCACACCGGCGCGATCGGCTACTACACCGAATGCGCCGCCCAGTACGGGATGGCCGGCCTCGGCATCGTCGCCGGCGTGCCGAACATGGCCTACACCGGCAGCACCGGCGCCGGCGTGGCAACCAGCCCGCTCTCCGTCGCGGTGCCCGCCGGACGCCATCCGATCGTCCTGCTCGACATGGCGACGGCGGTCATCGCGCTCGGCCGGATCGCCCAGCACAGGAGCAGCGGGCGGCCGCTGCCCGAAGGCGCGGCCCTGACGAAGGACGGCCGGCCCACCACCGACCCGGCGGAGGCCGCCGTGCCTCTGCCGATGGGCGGCGCGAAAGGCGCCGGGATGTCGCTCGTCTTCGAGCTGCTGACCAGCGGCCTCACGGCCAACCCGATCGTCAGCCCGTTCCACAGCGGTAGCCCGGAGGGCCGGCGGCACCGACAGAACGCGGCCCTGCTCGCCGTCGACATCTCGGCGTTCCTGCCCGTCGACCAGTTCCGGGGAATCGTCGACGAAACGGTCGACGCCATCAAGAGGCTGCCCGCGAACGACCCGTCCGCGGAGATCCTCGTCCCCGGGGAGCGGGGCACCCGCACGTTCGCCGACCGGCTCACCGGCGGCATTCCACTGCCCGTTCCGATGGTCAACAAGCTCTGCGACCAGGCCGCCGCGCTCGGTGTGGCGATCCCGGACGGTGTGCGCCCGGCCTGACCGCCCCCGCCCGGGTGCACGCCGCCCTCCTGGTCGCCATGGCGTCCAGGAGGGCGGGAGGGCGGGAACGGTGTGCGGACGGCTCAGTCGTTGACCATGCTCAGTCGTTGACCATCCTGTCGGCCTCCGACAGATGCTCGACGGTCTGACCGGTCGCCATGAAGGTGCGTGTCACGAACGCCGAGTCGTATACCCACAGAATCACCATCGGGACGTCCCCGATGTTGCGGAAGAGATGCGGAATTCCGGCTTCGACATAGGTGGTGTCGTGGGGTTCCAGCGCGGTCAGCTCACCGTCGATCTCAACTTCGGCGAGACCGCTCAGCAGCGTCACGTGCTCGACGCAGTTATGCGTGTGCAGCGGCGCTCCGGAGCCCACCGGGTAGGTGCTGATACCGGAGGTCAGCGTTGTTTTCTCGATGGCGCTGGACCTGGTAATCAGCGGTATCGTGCACACGGCACCACCACGATCGAGGCGCGTGACGTTTCGCGTCCTGATGATCGTCATCTCGAGTCCTCAGCTCTCTCTAGTCAAGCCCCCGAACAGCCCGGGATCGTCCAGGTTGAGGTTAGGTGGGCCGGTCGCGGGCCACGATCGGCGATCCGGAACTCTAATGTTTCGGGGTCTTCACCAACAGCCGTCGGACAGCTCTGGACACAACGTCGAACGTTCATCATCGTTACCCCAATCACAGCTTTCGTCTTTCGTCATGGTCGACATCGAGGAGGATGTTCGTGCGACTCAAGCCGCTGGAAACACTGTCCCCCCGGCAGGCGGAGATCAGCGATCGAATCACCAGCCGGCGCGGCGGCACCCGCGGTCCTTTCCTGGTCTGGTTGCGCAGCCCCGAGCTTTGTGAGCGGGTCGAGGCACTCGGCGCGTTCTGCCGGTTCGAGTCGGCGCTGCCGCTGAGGCTGCGGGAGCTCAGCCTGCTGATCGCCGCCCGTCATTTCGACGCGCAGTATTCCTGGAACGCGCACGTCGACAAGGCCGCCGACGCGGGTGTCGACCGCGCGGCGCTGGAGCGCCTCGCCCGCCGCGAGGACCCGGCCTTCACCGCCCCGGACGAGCAGCTGCTCTACCAGTTCGCGACCGAGGTCCTCACCGAGCACTTCGTCCGCGACGAGACCTTCGCCGCGGGCCTGGCCGCGTTCGGCGAGCAGGGCCTGGTCGACCTGATCGGCAGCCTGGGCAACTTCTCGATGCTCGCGATGCTGCTCAACACCTTCCAGGTCGATCTTCAGAAGGACCGCACCAGCCCGTTCCCGGACATCTCCGGCTTCACCCGGGTCGGCCCGGTGTCGAACGGGGCGCCGTCCGCATGAGCATGGCGTCGTCCCTTCCGGGCATCCGGTCACCCCGGCGGCCCGGGTCGTCCACCGACCGGCATGGCACGGCTGTGCTCAGCCCGGACCAGGGGGCCGCGGACGGTCACGGGCACGCGGACGGCCACGGGCAGGGGCACGGCGAAGGCCACGGCGCGGGACACGGGCGCGGCCGCGGGAGGCGGCCTGGCGGGGCCGCGGGGCTCGGCCAGCACGGCGCCCGCTTCGCGGTGCTGGGTGTCTGGCTCATCATGGCGGTCGTCTACGGGATCGCGGTGCCGGAGACCTTCCTGACCTCCGGCACCGCCAAGACGATCTTCGGAAGCCAGCAGGCCCTCGTCTTCCTCACCGCCGCGCTGCTGTGCACCATCTGCGTGGGCGAGTTCGTCGACCTCTCGGTCGCCGCCGTCTTCGGCCTGTCCGCGATCCTGGTGCCGGTCCTGAACGTCGACCACGGATGGAACGTGTGGCTCGCGAGCCTGGCGGCGATCGCCATCGCGACGCTGTGCGGCGCCATCAACGGCGCCCTGGTCGTCCGGCTCGGCGTGAACACCATCGTCGTGACGCTGGGGATGGGCACGCTCCTGCTCGGCATCGCGCTGTGGATCAGCAACATGACGCCGATCAGCGGGCTGAGCACGGGCTTCTCGAAGATCGCACTGTTCGACGTGCTGGGGCTGCCCGTGAGCTTCTACGAGGGCGTCGGGCTCATGCTGGTCTTCGCCTACGTGCTGATGCTGACGCCGCTGGGCCGCAACATGCGGTTCGTCGGCGCGAACCGCGAGGTGAGCCGGCTCGCCGGCATCCGGGTCAACCGGGTGCGGTTCGGCGCCTTCACGACGGCCGGCGCGATCAACGGTGTCGGCGGTGTCCTGGCCGCGGCGGCGACCGGCGGGTTCGACCCGACGGTCGCCAACAGCTATCTGCTGCCGACCTTCGCGGCCACGTTCCTCGGCACCGCGATCCTGCAGCCGGGTCGGTTCAACCCGCTCGGCACACTCATCGCCGTCTACTTCCTCGCCACCGGCATCCTGGGCCTGCAGTTGCTCGGCGTGGCCGCCTGGATCTCGAACGTCTTCTACGGCGGGGTCCTCATCGTCGCTGTGACGATCTCGACGCTGTTGCATGCCCGATCCGGGAGCTGACCGACGCTCCTGGGGTCTGTGACCCAGTCCCAGTCCCAGCTCCGCGACCCCTGCTTCCCGCTCAGCCAGTCCCGCAGCCGCGGCCGCGGGAGTCTCCGCCTGGAGGATGAAAATGATCACTACCGCACGTGCGTCGCGATCGGCCACCCGGTTTCGCCGGGAGCGATGGGCCATGCTGGTCGCTGCCTTAACCGCGGCGGGCTTACTGGCCGCCTGCGGCTCGGACTCCACCGACAGCGACGGCACGTCCACGGCTGGCGGTGGTGGTGGTGTCAGCACGGCCGCCGGTGACCTGGCCGCCAAGGTGACGGAGCTGAGCAACCCGCGGAAGACCCTGCCGATCCCGACCGACGAGGTCGAGGGCGTCGACAGGCTGCGCGGCAAGACGGTCTACTACATTCCGATCACCCAGCAGGCCCCGGCGCTCACGGTCACGGCACGCGCGCTGACGTCCGCGCTGTCCGCCGCCGGCGTCGACGTCCACGTCTGCAACGGCAACTCCAACCCGTCGGACATCACCTCCTGTGTGAACCAGGCGACGGGCGCGAGCGCCGCCGCCATCATCACCGACGCGATCCCCTACGCACTGGCCGGCAACGCACTCGGCGCCGCCCAGAGCAAGGGCATTCCGGTACTGATCACGAACCAGATCCCCGACTCCGCCCACCCCGCCGGCGACAGGCTGGGCTACATCGAGGGTGCCGGCAAGGCCCAGCAGCGTGCCATCGCCGACTGGATCATCGTGGACTCGGGCGGAAAGGCCAACGTCGTCATCAACGGCAGCACGGACTCGCCGTCGACCCAGGCCTATGTCGCCGCCGCGCAGGAGGAGTACAGGGCACACTGCCCGGACTGCGAGGTCAAGGTCAACAAGATCTCCTCGGCGAACTTCAGCCTGATCGCGTCCTCGACCAGCTCCGCGATTCTCACGACCCCGGGCGTCGGCTACGTGGTGTCCGAGTTCGAGCAGTACCTGCAGCCGACCCTGAACGGTGTGCAGCAGTCGGGCAAGGCGTCGTCCATCCGCGGCGCGGCGGGATCCGCTCAGATCACCGGCCTGCAGATGCTGGCCTCCGGGAAGTTCCTCCACGTCGACTCCGGCCAGGCCAACGTGTTCCAGGGCTGGGTCGACGCCGACGCGGCCATCCGGATGATGCTCGGCCTGCCGCTGCCCGAGTACGAGATCCCGATCCGGCTCTTCACCCGGGACAACGTCAAGGACATCACGGTCAGCAGTGAGGCGGAGGCCACCGGCGAGTGGTTCGGCCCGACGGACTTCCCGGCGAAGTTCCGCGCGCTGTGGGGCCTCGGTTGACCGTGAAGGCGGCCGAATCCAGTGCGATGACGGTGCCACGGCTGCGGATCGACCGGATCTCGAAGACGTTCGGCCGCGCCCGGGTCCTGCGCGAGGTCGGGCTCGATCTGCACCCGGGTGAGATCCACGGCCTGATCGGGCAGAACGGCTCCGGAAAGTCGACGCTGGCGAAGGTGCTCACCGGCTACCACGCGCCCGATCCGGGCGGCCAGGTCCTGGTCGACGGCACCCTGCTGCGGCTGCCCATCCGCCCGCTCGACGCGCGTGCGCACGGGCTGGCCGTCGTCCATCAGAGTCTCGGCCTGGTCAACGACTACACGGTGGTCGAGAACCTGAGGGCCGGCCGGCTGCGGGCCAGCCGGTTCTCCCGGCGGATCGACTGGAGGCACGAGCTCACCGAGGCCCGAGAGGTCCTCGATCGTTTCGGTCGCTCCGTGCCGCTGGAGGCCAAGGTCGGATCCCTGCCCGAGGAGGACCGGGCGACCGTGGCGATCGCGCGGGCGATCCAGGACGCACGCGAAGGCTCCGGACTGATCATCTTCGACGAGTCGACCCGGTCGCTGACCCGGCGCTCGTTGGAGCGCTTCTACGAGATGCTGGACGAAGTGGTGTCGTCCGGGACGGCGGCGCTCGTGATCACCCATCGGCTCGAGGAGGTCGTCGACGCGGCCGACCGGGTGACGGTGCTGCGCGACGGGTGCGCGGTCGAGTCGGGCCTGCCCACCGCGGGCCTGCGCGAGGCCGATCTCGCCGAGCTCGTGGTCGGGCATCGGGCGCAGGTCGCCAGCGACGTGCCCACCCACCGGCTGGGGCGTGGGCCGGCCATCGTCGAGACCGAGGCTGTCGGCGACTCCCCCGGGATCTCCGGTGCCGCTGACGTCTCCGCCGCCCACGCGGTCGCTGACACCGACAGGTCGGAAGACCCCGACGGCACCGCGCCCGCCGACAGCAACCCGCCCGCCGACAGCGGCACGCCCGCCAGCGGCACCAGGCCTGCCACGATCAGGCTCAGCGGAGTCTCGGGCAAGGTCCTGGACCAGGTGGATCTGTGCATCGAGCCCGGGGAGGTCCTCGGCGTCACGGGCCTCGCCGGCTCTGGCTACGAGGAGCTCCCCTACCTCGTCGCCGGGGCACGTCCCGCCCGGGCCGGCCGGTTCACCGTCGGCAGCACCGACCTGGATCTGACGGAACTCGACACCCAGCGGGCCATCGCCGCCGGCGTCGCGCTTGTTCCCGAGGGGCGCGAGCACGCGGGGCTGGCGTTCGAGCTGTCGGTCGCGGAGAACATCGCGCTGCCGCGGTCGCAGGGGCACGGCGGGTGGAAACCGGTGAACCGCACCGCGGAACACTCGATGGTGCGGCACTGGATCGGCGCGCTCGATGTCCGGCCCCCCAGGCCGTCGATGCCGGTCGGCAAGCTGAGCGGCGGCAACCAGCAGAAGGTCCTGCTCGCCAAATGGCTTGCCACGCACCCACGGCTGCTGGCCCTGCACGAGCCAACTCAGGCGGTGGACGTCGGAGCGCGGCAGACGATCGTCGAGACGATCAGATCGGCGGCCGCCACCGGCTGCGCGGTGCTGGTCGCGGGCTCCGACGAGAACGAGCTGGCGCTGCTGTGTGATCGGGTGCTCGTCCTGCGTGACGGCGCGGTGGCCGAGGAGCTCACCGACCGGATCTCGCCGGACGCGATCGTGGCGGCCACCTTCACCTCGGCCGCCCGCCAGGCTCTCCGCCCCTCCGCCCGCGCACAGGCGGAGGCTGTCGCTGCCACCGACAGCGATACCGCCACCCCCGCCAACGGTATCGACGACGGAACCGTTGCGCCCGACGGCGCCGTTGTCGACGACCACGACAGCATCACCAACAGTGACACCACCACGGTCGACGACACCGCGAGTGCCGCCGAGAACGACTCCGCCACGTCCGCTGACACGTCCGGTGACACGGATGGTGACACCGGACGTGTCGAGAGAACGGACAGCGGCGAGGCACCGGCATCCGCGTCGGCGGCGAGCCTGACCGGCGCCGGGTAACCCGATTCAGGGCGGGCCCGACCGGGAACGACGCCGGCCCGCATACCGCTGGGAAACGAATCTCTCACCTACCGCGACCCTGCTCTTGTCACGGTCGGTGAGAGGTTTACGACCAGTCCGGCCGGGCGTTACCATCGGAACCTTGTCTCGGCGAAAAAAGGGATTTACAGATGGATCGCCTGACCGTAATGCGGAGCTTTGTCCGAGTCGCGGACGAAGGAAACTTCAGCCGCGCGGCACGACAGCTGAACATCTCGGGATCGCTGGTCTCCCGCCATGTCGCGGAACTCGAGAAACAACTCGACATTCGACTCGTGAACCGCACGGCGCGGGCCGTGACCCTGACCGCCGCCGGCCGGCGTTACCGCGACTTCGCCGACCGCATGCTTCAGGAAATGGATGCGGAGGACGCCGCACTCCGCGGCCTGCGGGAGCGGGTGGAAGGCCCGCTGGCAGTAATCTGCCCAAAATGGATCGGAAATCTCGACCTCGGCGAGGCGATCGCGGACTTCGCCGTCGACCACCCGAAGATTCACGTGCGATTCGAGGTCGGTGGAATGTCGGACCGCCCGTTCGAGTTTCTCGACCAGGGCTACGACGTCGCCTTTCACACCCGGGATCTTCGCGACTCGACCATGCTGATCCGAAAGCTGGCGGACATCGAGTACGTGTTGTGCGCAGCGCCGGAGTACCTGGCCGCACGACCACCGCTCAAGGATCCCCAGCAGCTCGCCGAGAACGACTGCCTCATTCATCTCAACGACCCGATCTGGCACCTGCGCGGGAACGGTCAGGAGATCCATTCGAAGGTGCCGACGGCGGTCTACTCCTCGAACAGTTATCTCACCCTGCGCAAGGCCGCCGTCCGCGGCCGGGGGCTGGCACTGATGCCCATTCGCACCGTCTCCGCCGATCTCGCGAGCGGGCTGCTCGAACGAGCCCTTCCGGACTACCAGGGGCCGGCCCGGTCACTCTATGCGGTCCATTCACCCGGGGCGCACACCCTGCGCAAGGTCCGGGTTTTTCTCGACTACATCACCGCGTGGTTCACACGGAACCCGATGACGGTCAGTTCGGCCGAGCTGAGCAAACCGGCCTGAACCGAGCTTTACCAAGCCGCCTGCGTCCCGGATCCGCATCATTAGCCTTCGCCGTGCGCACAGTCGGGAGGATGGTTCGACCGGTACAACGGCCCTAGGCTCACCGTATCGGCGTGGGGCAGCAAAGTCGCACGTTTCCAGCTGAGGAGCACTGCACCCGTGACGATCCTGCGTATCGAACGCGCCGTCTACGCGGTCGACGATCTACCCACCTGCACAAGGTTCTTCCAGGACTTCGGCCTCACCCTGTCAGCCGCCCACGATGACGCGGACAAGGACGAGAACGAGGACCGGGCCGTGTTCACGACCCTGAGCAACCAGGCTGTCGAGCTCCGGCGGTCCGACGACCCGTCCCTTCCCCCGCCGGTCGAGCCCGGACCCACGATCCGCGAGGTGGTCTGGGGCGTCGACACGCAGGAGAACCTCGACCAGCTGGTCCGCGACCTGCGGACCGACCACGAGGTCCGGGTGGACGCCGCGGGTGTGGCGCATCTGTTCGACGAGACGGGCTTCGGCCTCGGGCTCGCCGTGGCCGCCCCCGCCGAGCCACCGGCCGTCGAGATCCCGGTCAACCGGTTCGGTGCCGTCGGGCGCTGGAACCGGGGCCTCGACCCGTTCGCACCGGTGCGCCCGCTGCGCCTGTGTCATGTGGCGCTGAACATCCCCAAGAACGGCTGGCAGAAGGCGGTCGCGTTCTACACCGACCGGCTGGGTTTTCGCATCACCGACCAGGTGCTGCCGATGGGAACCTTCATGCGCTGCGAAGGTGACTTCGACCAGCACACCTTGTTGTTGTGCCACCGGCCCGACCGCGCCGGAATCAATCACACCTCCTACGAGGTGAACAGTTTCGACGACGTCATCCTGGGCGGGAACCAGATGATCGAGGCCGGCTGGCGCGAGGCCAGGCGGCTCGGCCGGCACACCGTCGGGTCGAACGTCTTTCGTTTTGTTCACGCGCCGTGCGGCGGGCGGGTGGAATACGCGGCTGACATGGACCGCGTCGACGACTCGTACGCGCCCCGAACGCACGAGGTCACCCCGCCGCACCACCTCTGGACGCTGCAGACCAACAGGGAGAGCGCACAATGACGACGCAGCCGGGCATTTACGAGGTGCCCGAGCCGGTTGCGGTCGCGACCGACTATCCGACCCTCGCGATGCACATCGACGGCCGCTGGACCGACGGCAGCGGTGACCGCCGCGAGGCCGTCATCAACCCGGCCACCGGCACGCCGCTGGGCAGTGTTCCGCTGGCGGAGAAGGCCGACCTGGACGCCGCGCTCGCGGCGGCGGCCCGCGGCTACCGGATCTGGCGCGACACGCCGGTCGAGCGACGGTCGCGGATTCTGCGCCGGGCCGCGGACCTGCTGCGTGAACGCGCCCCCCAGATTGGCCGGGTGATGACGCTCGAGCAGGGCAAGGCACTGTCGGAGGCCGTCGGTGAGGTCCAGCGGGTGGCGACCCTGCTCGACTGGGACTGTGAGGAGGGCCGCCGCGCCTACGGGCGGATCATCCCGACCGGGCCCGGTGAGACCCTCACCGTGCGCCGCGAACCGATCGGCCCGGTCGCCGCCTTCACGCCCTGGAACTTCCCGGCCGGCAGCCCCATGCGCAAGATCGCGGCCGCGCTGTCCGCCGGCTGCTCGATCGTGATCAAGGCCTCGGAGGAGGTGCCCGCAACCGCCTGCGCGCTGGTGCGGTGCTTCGAGGAGGCCGGGGTTCCGGCCGGGGTCCTGAACCTGGTCTTCGGCGTCCCGGCGGAGGTGTCCGAACATCTCGTCGCCTCGCCGACGATCCGGTTCGTCGCGTTCACCGGGTCGGTGCCGGTCGGCAAGAAGCTCGCCGGGCTCGCCGCCGCGGTGATGAAGCCGACGATCATGGAACTGGGTGGGCACGCCCCGGTCATCATCTGCGACGACGTCGATCCGGCGGCCGCGGCCGCCGCCTGCGCCCGCGGCAAGTACACCAACGCCGGTCAGGTGTGCACCTCACCGAGCCGCTTCTTCGTGCACGACAGCATCCACGACGAGTTCGTCGACGCGTTCGTCAAGGCCTCCGAGGCGGTCGTGGTCGGGGACGGCCTGGCGCCGGGCGTCCAGATGGGCCCGTTGGCCAACGAGCGCCGCCGGGCCGCCGTCCGGCGCCTGGTCGACGACGCCCGCGACCGCGGGGCGGCCGTGCTGACCGGCGGCGAGGACCTCCCCGGCCCGGGATTCTTCTACCGCCCGACCGTGCTGGCGGACGTCCCCGCCGACGCCGAGATCCTGCGGGACGAGCCGTTCGGCCCGGTGGCTCCGGTGATCCGCTTCCGCGCGCTCGACGACGCGATCGCGCAGGCGAACGCGCTCCCCTACGGCCTGGCCGCCTACGGCTTCACCCACCGGGCGGACACCGTCGCCCGGCTCACCGACGCCTTCGAGGCCGGGATCCTGTCGATCAACCATGTGGGCGGGTCCGTGCCGCAGGCGCCGTCCGGGGGCTTCAAGGAGAGCGGCCACGGGCGCGAGGGGGGATCCGAGGGCCTGGACGGCTACCTGGTCACCAAGCGCGTCTCGCACCGGCTGGCGATCTGATGCGGACGATCTGATGCGGGCGATCTGATGCGGGCGATCTGATGCGATGGTGCCGTTTCGAACGCGGTGGCGTGCCGAGCTTCGGGGTCATCGTCGACGAGCAGGTCTGCCCCGTCGACGGTGACCCGTTCGCCGGGCACCGGCCCAGCGGCGAGCCCGTGGCGCTGGCCGAGGTGCGGCTGCTGGCGCCGGTGCTGCCCCCGACCTTCTTCGCCGTCGGCCTGAACTACGCCAGCCACATCGAGCACGCGCGGGAACGCGGCTACGCCCTCGCGGTGATGCCCGAGCGCCCGGAGATCGGTTACCGGGCCAACAGCGCACTGATCGGGCCCGGCGAGGCCATCGTCAAACCGGCCGACTGCACCGGCCGGTTCGAGACCGAGGGCGAGCTGGTGGCGGTGATCGGGCGCCGGGTGCGGCACTGCTCCCGCGAGCAGGCCGTCGACGCGGTGTTCGGCTGGACGATCGGCAACGACGTCAGTGCCCGGGAGTGGCAGCGCAGCGACCGCACCCTGTGGCGGTCCAAGAACAGCGACACCTTCAAGCCGATGGGTCCGTGGATCGAGACCGACGTCGACGCTCTGGCCGCCACCACCACGGTCAGTCTGGACGACACGGAGGTCGCGCGGTTCGCCACCGGAGACATGATCTTCGATCCCTACGACTACATCCGCGAGATCTCCCGCTACATCACGCTCATGCCCGGCGACGTCCTGTGGATGGGCACCGAGTCGGTCGTGGCGATGGAACCGGGCCAGACCGTCGGCGTGACGATCTCCGGCATCGGCACGCTGAGCAATCCGGTGGAGCTGGAGAAGTCGTCAGCAGCGGCCGAGGAGAAATGATGAGCAACCGACCCGCCTATATCCATCACGTCAACTTCCCGACCACCGATCCGGAGCGCACGAAGGCCTGGTACTCGAAGGTTTTCGGGCTCAGGGCGATCACCCCGAAGAGCAACACCAGGGTGGTCCTGATGACCCGCGGGAACTTCGACCTGCATTTCACCCCGGTCGAGGAGATGGACCGCATGTCGCCCTACCACTTCGCCATGGAGGTGGAGGACTGGGACGGCTTTCTCGCCCACCTGCACGAACTGGGCGTCCGGCACACCCGGCCCATCGAGCGGCCCGAGAACAACTCGAAGTTCTGCTACATCCACGACCCCGACCACACCATGATCGAGATCGTTTACCACGGCAACCGCCCCGGGGCCGGCGGCGGAGCGCCACCCCGCCAGGCCGCCGCACCCGCACCCACCCCCGCGGCCGCGCCCGCCTTCATCGACGACTCCGCCGACTCCGCCGCCAAGGGAGCGTGACCCATGCCCACCACGACGTCCTCGGACGGCACCGGGATCTACTACGAGGTGCACGGCACCGGCCCGGCCGTCCTGTTCGTGCACGGTTCGGGCGGGCACCACGCCGCCTGGTGGCAGCAGGTTCCCGTGCTGCGCGACCGGTTCACCGTCATCACCCTCGACCTGCGCGGTTTCGGCCGTTCGGACTCCACCATGGACGAGTTCGACAGCCGGGCGTTTCCCGATGACATCACCGCCGTTCTCGTCGACTCCGGGGTGCAGCGCGCGGTGCTGGTCGGGCAGTCCATCGGGGCCGCGGCCGCGCTGCGTGCCGCGCTGCGCCGGCCCGGTCTCGCCGCCGGTGTGGTGCTCGCGCACTCGCTCGGCGGCATCGACCATCCTGACCTGGCCGCACGGGTCCAGGCCGACCGGGCCGAGGCGGTGAAGCTGCCCGTCCTGGACCGGCTGCTCACTCCCCGCTTCCAGGCCGAGGAGCAGGAGAAGACGTTCCTGTTCCGGCAGATGGGCACCTTCAACACCGCGAAGATGGCGGACCTTCGCAATCTCAACACCGACGGTCCGACCGTCGCCGAGCTCGCCGGCTCCGGCATTCCGCTCTGTTTCCTCGCCGGGGAGAACGACGCGGTGCTGCGCCCGGACACCGTCCGCGCCGCGGCGGCACTTCTCCCGAGCGCGACGCTGGAACTCGTCCCGGCCGCGCCGCACTCGATGTACTGGGAGGCGCCCGACCTGTTCAACGCCGCCCTCATCCGCTTCCTGGAAAAGGCGTACGCCTCGGAGCTCGCGACCGCTGGAGCGTCGGCATGACCCTGCTGTTCAGTGATGCCCGGACCCTCGTGGACGACGCCCGGGAGCGCGCGCTCGAACTGGGCAAGGCGCTGAGCATCGCCGTCGTCGACTACGGCGGCTTCACCGTTCTGGTGGAGCGGATGGACGGTGCCCGCCCCATGACGCCGGCCATCGCCCTGTCGAAGGCCTACTCGGCGGCCGTCATGCAGCGGCCGACCGAGATGCTGGAGAACTGGCGCCAGTCCGACCCGGTCTTCTTCACCCAGGTGGGACGGATGGGACAGCACCCCATCGTCGCCACCAAGGGTGGCTACACCCTCAAGCGGGACGGCGCGATCCTCGGCGGGATCGGCATCTCCGGTGGCAGCCCGGACGAGGACCAGCAGATCTGCGAAGCCGTCGTCGCGGCCGCCGGCTTCGCCGTCGACTTCCCGGCCTGGGCCGGGGCACGCCGAGAGGCGAACGGACATGGCTGACGACTTCAAGTACCACATCGACCACCACGCGAGCCTGCTGCCACCGGCCGAGCTGGTCGAGACCCGGGCGGCACAGCTGCGCGGAGCCGTCGACGGTGCGGCGCTGCTGGCCGCCGAGGAGACCGCGATCAGCCAGGCGCTGCTCGCCCAGCGCCGGCTGGGCCTGGCCGCGCTCAGCGACGGGGAGTTCCGCCGGCGCAACCATCTGTCCGTCGTCTACGACGGGGTCGCCGGGTTCACCGACAAGCCGCTGCCCGGCGGCGCGTTCGCCGACCTCGTCGGCATCGCGCACGCGCCGGAGGTCCGCGGGCTGACCGATCGCCCGGTCGGGCAGGGCCGGCTGGCCAAGCACGAGGCCGACTGTCTGCTGTCCGGCACCGACCGCCCGACGCTGGTGGCGCTACCGTCCCCGGGCTTCCTCGCCGAGCTGGCCGGAGGCGTCGCCGTCACCGGCGGTGAAGCCGGGCAGGGCGGGACGTCCGGGGCGGCCGGGCAGGTCGAGCAGGTCGGTGCGGATCTCGCTCGGATCCTGGGCGCGGAGATCGCCGCCCTGGCCGCCGACGGCATCCGTTACATCCTGCTGACCAACCCCGCGTACACCTTCCTGCTCACCGAGCAGGGGCGGTCGCAGGCCCGGTCGCGCGGCATCGATCCGGACTCGACCATCGAACGGATGTCGCAGGTCGACGCCCAGGTCCTCGCCGGCCTGGAGACCCCGGCGGAGTTCCGCGTCGGCCTCGACATCACCGCCACCGGTGCGGTCGGCGGTGGCTACGACCCGGCTGCCGTCGAGCGGTTCCTGGGCGGCCTCGGATTCGGCCGGCTGTGCGTCGAATACCCGGCGGCACCCGCGGAGCGTTTCCCGCTCGGGCAGCTGCCCGCCGGCCTGGTGGTGTCACTCGGCATCGTCGACGTCGACGACCCGGAGCTGGAGCCCGTCGACGAACTGGTCGGCCGGATCGACGACGCGGCCGCCCTGATCGACGTCGACGACATCGCGATCTCGACGAACGGCGGGTTCCACGCCACGACCGTGCCGCTGGACGCGGCACACCAGCGCGCGAAGCTGCAGCGGGTCGAGATGGTCGCCCGCTACTTCTGGGGCAACGAGCTCTGACCGCCCGCCCGGCGGGGCCGGATCTCGTCCCCGCCGGGCACGTGCGACCTGTCGAACAGCGGGCATGCACGGAGAGGAGAGTGTTCGACAGAAGCTGCCGGCAGGAAGGTCAGCACTGTGAACAACGAACCGCAGATCGCCGCCGCGGATCGCGCCCGGCGCCGCGAGCGGCTGGAACACAGCGTCCAGCAGCTGTCCGACGCGCAGGTCCAGGCCGATGAGGACGAGTTCCGCCTCGGCCTGGCGGCGCTGCGCGAGTTCAGCCACAGCCACGGCCACACCCGGGTCCCGGACGGTCAGCTGGATCCGAGCGGCTTCCCCCTCGCGACCTGGGTCGCCGGTCAGCGCGTGGCGCACCTGGAGGATCGGCTCCCACCGGCGCGACGGTCCGCGCTGGAACGGATCCCCGGCTGGCAGTGGGAGCCGGCCACGCATCGCTGAACGGGCCGCGCACCGAGGAACCGGCGCAACGGCGCAACGGCGGACCACCGTACCGTGGTCGCGGTGGTCCGCCGCGTGATGAGAACATCCGCAGCATGGGCCCAAGCAGGCGTGCGCTGCTGATCGCGACCGTCACCGCGGCCGGTGGTCTTCCCACGGCCTGCGGGACGGATTCCCAGCCCTCCCACGGTCTCGTCGTCAGTGACCCCCCACGCCCGGTCGGCACTCCGGCCACGCCCGTTTCGCCGCCTGCTTCGCATTCCACGTCGACGTCCACGCCCGGTGCCGCGGCGACCCGTGGTCCGGTGGAGGTGCGTCGGACGAGGTTCACGAGCGCGGCGCGGGGCCGTGAGGTCGGCATGGCGGTGGTCGCGCCGCGCGTCGCGGACGGGCTGGGGGTCTGCCTCGTCCTGCATGGGCGCGGTGACGACGCCGCGCGGGCCGTCTCCCTGCTCGGGCTGGAAGCCCAGCTCGGCACGGTGCTCGCGGCCGGGGTGGCACCGTTCGCGCTCGTCACCCTGGACGGCGGCGAGACGTACTGGCATCGCCGGGCCTCCGGCGACGACCCGGAGGCGATGATCCTCGACGAGGTCCTGCCGCGGCTCGACCAGCTGGGTCTGCGTACCAGCCGGATCGCGGTGACGGGCTGGTCGATGGGCGGTTACGGCGGGTTACTGCTCGCGCACCGCCACCCCGAGCTGGTCGTCGCCGTGGCCGCGAGCAGCCCGGCGATGTGGCATTCCTACGGTGCCAGCGCCCCCGGCGCGTTCGACTCGAAGGCCGACTTCGCCGCCCACCCGGTGCTGGGAACCGCACCCGCCCCCGGCGTGGCCTACCGGATCGACTGCGGCGGGTCGGATCCCTTCATCAGCGTCTCCCGCGAGGCCGCTGTGACGCTGCGGGCGCAGGAACGGAACTTCGGGCCCGGCGGCCACACTCCCAGCTACTGGCGTTCCGTCACGCCGGCCCAGCTGACCTTCGTCGGTGCGGCGCTGGCCCGCACCGCCTGACCGCCGCGACTGGGACACCCACGTCGGGCGGAGCCACGATCCGCCCCGGCGGCCTCGGCCTGCTCGGTGGTGGGAGCACCGAGCAGGCCGAGGAGCCAGTTGGCCGGGCATCGCCGTCGGGGCCGCAGGTGCCGGGATCGATGCCGTTCAGCAGGCGGGCACGACGGGCCGGGACGGCCGGGCGGACAGCCGCTCCCGGCCGAAGATCGCGCGCAGCTGCGCCAACGGCACCGTTCCCCGGGCGATCTCGCGCCGGATCCGCCGGATCCCGCGCAGGTCGGCCAGGGCGGTCGAGACGATGTCGACCCGGCTGTCCGGATCGTCGATCCAGTCGACGGTCGTCTCGTGGATGCGCATCCCGCACCGCTCCGCCAGGACCAGCAGCTCCGTGTCGAAGAACCATCCGTTGTCGGCCACGTGGGGCAGCAGCGCGGCGGCGACGTCGGCCCGGATGGCCTTGAACCCGCACTGCGCGTCGGTGAAGTGCACCCGCAGCGTCGCACGCAGCAGCAGGTTGTAACAGCGGGAGATGACCTCCCGCTTCGGGCCGCGCACCACCCGCGAGCCACGGGCCAGCCGGCTGCCGATCGCCAGCTCCGAATGGCCTGACAGCAGCGGCGCGAGCAGCGGGAGCAGCGCGGCGAGATCGGTGGACAGGTCGACGTCGCAGTAGGCGAGCACCGCCGCGTCGGAGGCCGCCCACACCGTACGCAGCGCCCGGCCGCGGCCCTTGGCGTCGAGGTGCGTCACGGCGACACCGGGCAGTTCGGCGGCGAGCCCGTGTGCCGTGGCCAGGGTCGTGTCGGTGCTGGCGTTGTCCGCGATCGTGATGCGGAACGGGTAGGGGAAGGTCGCGCTCAGATAGGTGTGCAGCCGCCGCACGCTCGGAGCGAGATCCCGCTCCTCGTTGTACACGGGAACGACCAGGTCGAGCACCGGGGCAAGCCCTTCCCCGCCCGGTGCCGGAACGACCGTCCCGGGCGCTGCCACCGCGGCCCCGACAACCGCGGCCCCGACAACCGCGGCCCCGACAACCGCGGCCACGGCCGTCGTCACCGCGGGCGTGGAGCCGACGACCGGGGCCGGGAGCGTCGCGTCGGTGTTCGAGGCCCCGCCGTTGTGGCGACGCGCGGCCGGCACCCCGGCGACCGGTGCCCCGACGAACAGTGAGGATGTCATGGGTCCACCGTCGGCGCCGAGCCTTCGGCACCGCTGTGCTGTCCCTGTGCGACGACTGTGAGATGGGCCGATGCCAGGTCGGAGGGGGGCCGAACCGCCTGTCCAGCAGCCCCTCCCGGCTAACCCGCGGCGGACGCCGACGTCGTCGCGGGCGGCAGGCTCGCCGTGGTCGGCAGCGGCACGGCTGAATCGGGACGGGGCGGCACGGGCGAATCGGGCGGCGTGGGTGATTCGGGCGGCGTGGGCGAGCTGGCCGTGGCGAGGACACCGGTGAGCGCCGCGATGGCGCAGGTGAGCCCGACCACCGCCCACATGGTCGTGCGCAGGCCGACGAGCTCGGCCACGCCGCCGATCAGCGGCGGCCCCGCGAGCCAGCCCGCATAGCCCAGTGACCCGACCAGGGCGATCGCCGGCCCGGCGGGTGCCCCGGCGCGGGTCGCCCGACGTCCCGCCTCGGAGAACGCCGCCGGTACCACACAGGCGAGGCCGGCGCCGAGCACGGCGAAGCCGACGATCCCCAGCGCGGTGCCCGCCGCCGTCCCGCCGAGGACGAGGGCGCAGGCGAACACGACCCCCGCGGCCAGCGCCAGCGGCCGGATCGTCCGCCGGACGCCGTGGGCCTCCACCACCCGGTCACCCACCAGCCGTACGCCCAGCATGCAGGTCATGTAGGCGACCAGGCCCACCCCGGCCAGGCCGGGCGACGCACCGGTCACGTCCGTCAGGTAGACCGCGCTCCAGTCCGCCGCGATCCCCTCCCCGAGGAAGCTCGCGAACGCGACCACGCAGAGCGGGACGAACGGCACCACCCACCGCACCGAAGCCCGGAGCTCCGCCGACCGGCGGTGCCCGCGCGGCGAGGCGCGAGGTGCCGCGACAGCGTGGTCACCGTCCAGCATCCAGCCGGTCGCGGGCAGGGCGACGGCGAGCCCGACCGCGCCCAGCACGGCGGTCTGCAGGCCGAGCGGAACATCGAGCGCCGCGGCGCCCGCACCGAGACCCGCGCCGACAAGCGCGCCTCCCGTCCAGGCCGCGTGCACCGTCATCATGATCCGCCGGCCGAACAGCTCCTCGATCATGGCTGCCTGCGCGTTGCTCGCGACGTCGAGCGCACCGCTGAGCGCACACCACACCGCGAGCACCGCGAACAGCGACGGCACCCCGGACACCACCGCCAGCAGCGTGCCCGCGGTGCAGTAGCCGACGAGCGACGCGACGACCATCCGCCGGCTGCCCAGCCGCCTGACGAGGGTGCCGGCGGCCCACAGCGTGGCCAGCGCACCCACCGGACCGCCGAGCAGGGCCAGGCCCAGCTCACCGTCGGAGAGGCCGAGGTCGCTGCGGACCTGCGGAATGCGCGGCGCCCACGCGGCGAGGACCAGCGCCAGCACGAAGTGGGTCACCATCGTCGCGGCCCTCGCCCGGGCCAGCACACGCCGGTCGGAAGTGTCCTTCACCGACCTACTTTGACACCCTGGTTCCTACCGGGAAACCTTGATCCGTCCGGGAAACCCGATCCGTCCCGGTGCCGGAAACCCCTGGACCGCCCGTGCGTTCACGAGCCGAGGCCGCGCAGCATCAGGTTCCAGTAGAAGGCCGGCAGGCCGTAGCGCTTGAGCAGGTACATGTCGCGGCGCGCCCGGGTGGTGTCGATCACCGGGATGCTGGGGCGCGGCTGCAGCGCGTAGTCGAACTCGGCGAGCACCATCCGGTCGCGGGCGGTCACGATCGGGCAGGCCGTGTAGCCGTCGTAGCGGGCCCGCGGCTCGCGGCCGTCGAGCAGGGCCAGCAGGTTCGCCACGACCACCGGTGCCTGCTTGCGGATCGCCGCACCGGTCTTGGACGTCGGCAGGCCCGCCACGTCACCGAGCGCGAACACGTCCGGGTAGCGGTTGTGCCGCAGCGTCGCCGGGTCGACGGTGACGTAGCCGCCGGGGTCGTCCGCTCCCGCGAGCGGGCCGGACCTGATCCAGTCCGGGGCCTGCTGCGGCGGAGTGACATGCATGAAGTCGTAGTCCAGCTCGGTCATGCCACCGGTGCCTCCGGTCGCGCCCGCGGCCAGCTCGTGCAGGACGGCCTGGCGGCGCTCGGGACGGACCTCCACCAGCTCGGTGGAAAGCCGCAGGTCCAGGCCGTAGCGCTCGACGGCGGCCTCCAGCGCCGGCAGGTACGCCGCGACCCGGAACAGCGCCGACGCACCGAAGGCCAGGACGATCCTGATGTCGCGGGCGACACCGGTCCGGTGCCAGTAGTCGGCCGCCAGGAAGGCGATCTTCATCGGTGCCCCGCCGCACTTGACCGGCGTCGACGGCATCGTGAACACGGCCGTCCCCGACCGCAGGTTGCGGATGAAGTTCCAGGTCGCCGGGGCGAAGTCGTAGCTGTAGTTGCTGGAAACCCCGCCGCGGCCCAGCGTCCGCTCCAGCCCGGGGACGGCGTCCCAGCGCAGCTGCAGGCCGGGCGCCACCACCAGGAAGTCGTAGGCCACCCGGCCGCCGCCGGCGAGCCCGACCGTGTGCGCGTCGGGGTCGATCTCGACGGCAGCGTCGCGGTACCAGCGCACGCCGCGCGGCAGGACGTCCTGCTCCGGTCGGGCGGTCGGCTCCACCGGGGCCCGGCCGCCGCCGACCAGGGTCCACATGGGCTGGTAGTAGTGCGTGTTCGACGGTTCGATCAACGCGACGTCCGTGACGCCCGCCCGGCGCAGCCGCGCCGCGACCGTGATTCCCGCCGTCCCGCCGCCGACGATCAGTACTCGGTGCCTGCCTGTGCTGCCACTCATGGTGGACCTCCCGATCCCGCGGGTACCGAGTCGCTCCTCTGCCCGTCCACTCGCTCGGTCCGACGCTACGTTCCGGATGCGCACAGCGACGTCGTGCGCCCGTCGTAGTGGCGGACAAGGCACCCGGACGGGCCGGGCAGGCCAGACGGCTCAGCGGCCGCGGTACGTCGGGTCCGCCGCGTCGACGCCGTGTACGCCTGCGTCGGTGCCGCGCACGGCCGCGACAACCCGCCCCGGAACTTCCTGACACCTGCCGGACGTCGAACAAGATCGACAGCCGGGAGGGCGCGGATGAGATCGCCAACCCCAAACCGCCACCACGCAGCACCGGAAATTCACATCAAAAGCAACAAAAAAGGCGAAGCTTCACCCGGCCACCCGCAAGAAAGAAGGATTTTGGTCGTTGGAACGACCACAATCGTTCACTCTTGCGACTCTCCAAACCGGGTCGCCACACCCAGGGGTGCCCGCACGGCCGACCGCCCGTCCCGGGAGTCGACCGGGCGTGGGAGGAGGTCGGCCCGCACCTGCTGCACGACGCCGTCAGCTACGCCAGCTGGAACGAGGCTGATCAGCGCACCGACACCACCACCACCAGTCTCTCCTTCGCGACGACGGTGGACGAGCTGCGAGCCGAGAACCGCAGCCACCGCGTGATGACCGTCGAGGAGGCGGTCGAGTTGGCCCGCGGCGGCCAGACGATCAACCTGCACCCGCTGGTGGGCGGCCTGCCCCCCGAGATCGCGTGGCGTTACCTGCGGATCGTCGTCGACAGGGTGATGCCCGCCCTCGCCTGAGCCCGACGCGGAGGCCGAGCACCACGTTCCGCGCTCGGCCTCCGCCCTCGGCCACCGCAGGAGCGGATCAGCCGCGCAGCGCCTTCTTGGCCATCTTGCCGGTCGGTGTACGCGGCAGCTCGGTCACGAAGTCGAACCTGCGCGGGATCTTGTAGGAGGCGATCCGCCCGCGCAGGAACTCCGTCAGCTCGGCCGCCAGACCGGGCCCCGGCATGATGCCCGCGGCGGGCTGCACCACCGCCCGGACGGATTCACCCATCTCCTCGTCGGGCATTCCGACGACGGCGACGTCGAACACCTTGGGGTGCAGGACGAGACTGTCCTCGATCTCCTGCGGATAGATGTTCACACCGCCGGAGATGATGAGGAACACCTTCCGGTCGGTGAGGTAGAGATAGCCGTCGGCGTCGAGATACCCGACGTCACCTGTCGTGTTCCAGGTCGGGTGGTCCGGATGCCGTGCCTGGGCCGTCTTCTCCGGGTCGTTGTGGTATTCGAACAGCGGGTCGTGGCGTTCGAAGTACACGGTCCCGGTCTCGCCCGGCGGCAGCGGCGTACCGTCATCCGCGCAGATGTGCAGAATGCCGAGCGTCGCCTTCCCCACCGTTCCCGGACGGTGCAGCCATTCCTCGCTGCTGGCGAGCGTCGTGCCGATGGCCTCGGTGGCGGCGTAGTACTCGTGGAGGATCGGGCCCCACCAGTCGATCATCGCCTGTTTCACCGTGACGGGGCACGGCGCCGCGGCGTGCACGGCGACCCGATGGCTCGACAGGTCGTACTGTTCCCGCGCCTCGGCTGGCAGCTTCAGCATTCGGACGAACATCGTGGGCACCCACTGGCTGTGCGTGACCCGGTGGCGTTCGATGGCAGCCAGCGCGGACTGCGCGTCGAAAGCACGCATCAGGACGACCGTTCCACCAACGGCGTGGATGACGGTCGAGTACCGCAGGGGCGCCGCGTGGTAGACCGGCGCGGGAGACAGGTACACGGTGTCGGCGTCGAAGCCGTACATACGCGGGAGAAGCTCGGTGTAGAGGTCGCCCGGCTCGTCGACCTGCCGTTCCGGCAACGGCTTCTTGATTCCCTTCGGCCGGCCGGTGGTGCCTGACGAGTACAGCATGTCGGCCCCGCGGGGCTGCGCCGGCAGCGGCTCCGGCGAGGCGCCCGCCAACGCCGCCTCATAGGAGCCGAAGCCACCCGGAAGGGATCCGCTCGGCTGCGGCTGTGCCTGGGTCTGCGCCTGCGGCTGCGCCTGGGCCTGGGCCTGGGCCTGGGCCTGGGCCTGGGCCTGGGCCTGGGCACCGAACATCAGCCGGACATCCACGGCGGGCGTGTCCATGACGACGGTGGCCGCGACGTCCCGCAGCGCGGCCGAGGCGATCAGTACCCGCGCCCCGCAGTCGTTCACGATGTAGCTGATCTCCGGCACCGCGAGATGCCAGTTGACCGCGGTGATGTAGAAGCCCGAACGCACCGCCGCCCAGTACACCTCGTAGGCCTGCGGAGTGTTGTCCGCCAGCAGCGCGACATGGTCGCCCCGCCGGAAGCCCGCGTCGTAGAGATACCGGGCTAAACGTAGTGAATTGTCCTCGAGCTCACGGTAGGTGAGCCGCTCCCCCGTCTCCGCGATGATCACAGCCGGTTTGTCGGCGAACCTCGCAGCGAACGTTCCGGGATACATCGACTCATTCTCCTCCACGTCGTGATCTCCCCCGCCGCCATTGTCGCCGTCCACCGGAGCACCGGCCCACCCCTTGCCCGCACCCGTCACCTCCGGGCCGGCCGGCTCCGCGCCCGGTCACATCGGCGCCCGGTCACATCGGCGCCCGGTCACATCGGCGCCCGGTCGCATCGGCGCCCGGTCGCATCGGCGCCCGGTCGCATCCGGGCCCGGTCACATCCGGGCCGCGGGCTTCGACTCCTCTGTGTGCGCCTCGCTCGGGGCGCACCGCCGGGCGTGGGACGTCCCGGTGTCTCCCGGAGCGAGGCGCGAGGAGCGGCGGCATGCGATACGTGGTGTTCGGAGCGAACGGCGGCACCGGACGGGTGCTGTGCCAGCAGGCGGTCGACGCCGGGCACGACGTGGTGGCGGTGACCCGCGACGCCGCCCGGTTTCCCTTGAGCGATCCGCGGTTGCTCGTCGCCGAGGCGGACGTCCACGATCGGGCGGCCGTCACCCGGATCGTCGGCGGTGCGGACGCCGTGCTCTCCACCCTGGGTGTGCCGTTCAGCCGCCGCGAGATCACGGTCTACAGCGAGGGCATCGAGATCATCGCGACGGCGATGCGGCGCCACGATGTGCGGCGGGTGGTCGCGGTGAGCTCGTCGGCCGCCTACCCGACCCGGCACGCCGACGGCGGATTCCTGCTGAACCGGGTGATGCAGCCGCTCCTCACCGCGACGATGGGGCGGACCACCTACCGCGACATGCGGGCCATGGAGGAGTTCCTGCGCACCAGCGGCCTGGACTGGACGGTGCTGCGCCCCGGGGGCCTGTTCGACGCCCCCGAACCGACCGCCTACGAGCTACAGGAGGACCATTCCGACCGGATCTTCACCAGCCGCGCCGACCTCGCCGCGAGCATGCTCGCGCTGGCCGGCGACGACAAGTGGGTCGGCAGGTGCGTCGCGGTCAACACCACCGAGGGCGCCCCGACCCTGCTGGGCATGATGCGCCGCGAGGCCTTCTCCCGCGGCTGAGCCACCGCCAACCCGACCGACGACGGAAGGACGACAAGCGTTGACTGGCGAATCCCTCCCGGCCGTGAGCGGCGGGGCCTCCCCGGAGCACGATGACATGCTCTGGTTCGCCGAGCAGTTCGACCGGCATCGCGCCCGGCTGCGGGCGGTGGCCTACCGGATGCTCGGTTCGCTCACCGAGGCGGACGACGCGCTGCAGGAGGCGTGGATCCGCTCGATCCGCGCCGACAGCACGGTGATCGACAACATCAGCGGCTGGCTGGTGACACTCGTCGGACGGGTCTGCATCGACATGCTCCGGGCCCGCACCGCCCGCCGGGAAAGCCTCATGGGCACCACGCTGCCCGAGCCCGTCGTGAGCACCGGCGAGAGCCTCGACCCCGAACAGGCCAGCCTGCTCGCGGACTCCGTCGGGCTCGCCCTGCTCGTCGTGCTCGACAGCCTCGAACCGGCCGAGCGCCTCGCCGTCGTGCTCCACGACATGTTCGGCGTGCCGTTCGCCGAGATCGCCCCGATCGTCGAACGCAGCCCAGAGGCGGCCCGGCAGCTCGCCAGCCGGGCCCGGCGCCGGCTGCGTGGCACGGTCACCACGCCCGACGCCGACCTTGCCCGGCAGCGAAAGGTCGTCGACGCCTTCCTCGCCGCCACCCGCGCCGGCGACTTCGAGCGGCTGCTGACCCTGCTCGATCCCGCGATCGTCCTGCGAGTCGACCCCGGCTCGCGGCCCTGGGTCGGCCCCACGGTGCTCGCCGGTGCCACCGACGTCGCCGGCCACATCTCCACCCACGCCATCCGGTTCGCCCGTCTGTGCAGCACCGCCCTGGTCAACGGCGCGGCCGGTGTGCTCGCCGCGTCGGCGGACGGCGTCCTCGCCGTCGCGGGCGTCACGGTCAGCGGCGGGCGCATCATCGAGATCGACCTCCTGCTGGACCCCGAGCGACTCGCCGCGCTGCACATCGCGACCGGTTCCTGAGCCCCGAAGACCCGAGTTCGGCGCCCCGGTCGGCTTGCGTGCCCGACAATGAGAGCGTGCTGACTGCGTTGCGCCGAGGCGAGGCGAAGGTCCAGATGTCGGACGTCTCCCTGGAGGGAGACGATCTCGCGGGCGCGGTGGGTGCCGTCGCGCAGCGGTTGCGCGGCCTGCGGCGGGTAGCCGTGGTGGCCACCCCGACGATGGAGACGGTCGTCGCGATCGCCGGCGCCGTCGAGGCCGGGGTCACCGTGGTCACGATCAACCCGCAGTCCGGCGAGACCGAACGGGCGTACGTCCTGCAGGACAGCGCCCCCGACCTGATCCTCGACCAGGTCGACCTCACCGCCCGCGCCGCGCTGCCGGCGGAGCCCGAACCGGCGGCCGGCGCGGCGGGAGCGGCGGACCTGCCGGGCGGGCAGGGCGGGCCGGGTGGGCGGGGCGGGGACGAGTCACCCGCCCTGATCATCTACACCTCGGGGACCACCGGGCCCCCGAAGGGCGCGGTCATCCCGCGCCGCGCCATCGCGGCGAACATCGACGCGCTGGCGCAGGCCTGGGCCTGGACACCCGAGGACGTCCTCGGGCACGCCCTGCCGCTGTTCCACGTGCACGGGCTCGTGCTCGGGACGCTCGGCCCGCTGCGCCTAGGGTCCGCGCTGCACCACACCGGGCGGTTCGCGCCCACCCCGGGCGGGACGCTGTACTTCGCGGTGCCGACCATGTGGTCGCGGGTGCCGGAGCCGGCTGCCTTCGCGTCCGCCCGGCTGCTCGTCTCCGGCTCGGCGGCGCTGCCCGTGCCCGTGTTCGAGCGGCTCGTCGCGCTGGCCGGGCAGCGGGTGGCGGAACGCTACGGGCTGACCGAGACCCTCATCAACACCGCCGCCCGCGCCGACGGCGAGCGCCGGCCAGGCCTCGTCGGCGCACCGCTGCCGGGCGTCGACGTCCGGGTCACCGGCACCGACGAGTTCGGGCCGGTCGAGGTGCGCGGCCCGAACGTGTTCTCCGGGTATCTCGGCAACCCGGCCGCGACCGCGGCGGCGCTGACGCCCGACGGGTGGTTCGCCACCGGCGACCTCGGCCTGTTCGAGCCGGACGGCCAGCTGCGCATCGTCGGCCGTCAGAGCACCGACCTCATCAAGTCCGGCGGCTACAAGATCGGGGCCGGGGAGATCGAGAACGCGCTGCTCGCCCATCCCGCGGTCGCCGAGACCGCTGTCATCGGCGTTCCCGACGACGATCTCGGCCAGCGGATCGTCGCGTTCGTCGTCCCGCATGAGACCGTCGACGCCGCGGTGCTCGTCGACCATGTCGCCACGGCCCTCGCCCCGCACAAGCGCCCGCGGGAGGTCCGCTTCGTCACCTCGCTGCCGCGCAACCCCCTGGGCAAGGTCCAGAAGAAGCTGCTCACCTGACCGGCCGGTTCCGCACCGGCCAGTTCCGCACCGGCCGGTTTCTCGCGGCTCGCGGGTTCAGGCGACGATCCAGGCGGGGAACCAGATGCGGTCGCGCCAGTCGTCCAGCGGGATCGTCTCCCAGGCCAGGATCGGGTAGTAGTAGGCGAACAGCAGCACGACGGCGATCAGGTACACACCGAAGATCAGTGCCCCGACGAGGCGGCGGGTGTCGGAGGCCTCGCGTGGGCCGAGCACCAGGCCCGCGCAGGCGGTGATCCCCAGGATCATGAACGGCAGCAGCGGCAGGGCGTAGAAGAAGAACATCGTGCGGTTGGGGAAGGCCAGCCAGGGCAGGAAGGACGTCCCGAAGCTGACCAGCACGAGAGCGGCCCGCCAGTCACGGCGAACGACCCACAGCGCGATCATCGCGACCAGTGCGGCCGTCCCGACCCACCAGACGGCCGGGTTGCCCAGCGCCAGCACCTCCCGGGCGCAGCCCTCGACCGCCCGGCAGCCCTGCTCGCCGAACTTCGGGCCCTCGTAGTCGTAGGCCACCGGCCGGCCCATCACCAGCCAGCTCATCGGCGTGGACTGCGCGACGTGCCGGGCGGACAGGTGTTCGTGGAACTCCAGGATCGCCTGCTGGTAGGACCACCATCCGCGCCAGGCGGCGACGAAGCCGTCGCCGTACCTGTGCCGGTCGTATCCGCCGTCGGTGAGGAACCAGCCCGTCCAGGTGGAAAGGAACGTCACGATCGGCACGGCGATGTAGCAGCCGAACCAGGCGGGCAGGTCCCGGCGCAGCGCACCGCGGACCGGCGCCGGGAAGCCCGCCGTGCGGCGGGCACCGATGTCCCAGGCCAGCGCGAGCGCGGCGAACCCGACCAGGGTGTAGAGGGCGCTCCACTTCACGCCCATGGACGCACCCAGGCACAGACCGGCGGCGAGCCGCCAGGGCCGCCAGCCGAGCCGCGGCCCGTACCGGGCGTCGGCGCCTCCGCCCGCAACTCCCACAGTGCTGTAGGTGCCGTCGGTGCCGTCGGTGCTCTCGGTACCGTCGGTGCGCGTGAGCCGGTCGACGAGCCTGGTGCGGCCGTGGTCACGGTCGAGGACGAGGCAGGCCAGCGCGAGCACCAGCCCCGTCATCAGGAAGATGTCGAGGATGCCGATCCGGCTCTGGACGAACTCGAGCCCGTCGAGGGTCATCAGCAGGCCGGCGAAACAGCCCAGCAGGGTGGAGCGGAACATGCGGCGGGCGAGCCGGGTGAAGACCAGCACCGCGAGCGTGCCGAAGAACGCGGAGGCGAACCGCCAGCCGAGCTCGGGGCTGCCGTGCACCGCGCCGGCACAGTCCTGGTAGCCGAAGAGCTTCTCCGAAGCCGCCATGAACCACTTGCCCAGCGGCGGGTGCACCACGAAGGCGGGACCGGAGCAGGTGTTGCTGTCCACCTCGTAGCCGTGGGTCATCAGGCCCCAGGCGTCCTTGGTGTAGTAGACCTCGTCGAAGTAGATGCCCTTCGGCTCGGTCAGCCGCCAGAACCGCAGGATCCCGGCGAGCAGGGTGACGGCGAGCGCGGCGGCCCAGCCCAGTACCCGGTCGGCGGGCATCGGCGGGCAGAGCCGTGCGCGCAGCGTGCCGGCCGACGCGGCGACGGCCCGCGCGGTCTGGCCGGGTTCTGGCGCGGAGGGGTCAGCCGTCGTCAGTGCGGTCACGCTCACGCGCTCAGCCTAGGTCGTGAGCCTGTGCCTGCTGACAGGGCGTTTCCCACCCTGTCCCCATGGCCGTCGGCGCGGGCCCGCCGGCGCGGCGCAGGTCGCAGGCAGCACCACGCCGGCCTCCCCGCTCTGACGGCGGTGTTCACGGCACGGCAGTAAAGCACCCAGCCGACGGCACTTTCGGGCGTCCTCGCGAGATTTCACGCAACGGTCGAGCTTAACTGCATTCCATCACACTTGTTTCATCCGTAAGACCGAATTATCGTCCGTTTTGCGCGGATCATCCGGCCGTGTGGGGATCTGGCCTGGTAGCGGTAGCCACCACTCGCCGGTGAGGACCCGACACCCCCGCACCTCCGTGATGGTCCCTGCTGGTGGGAATGACCTGTCCGGTCACCCTCCTTCGCGGTCGCGTCGGCACGTTCCCCGAAGCGCGTTCGACGAAGCGCGTTCGAGGAGGTCCCCGCGAGCCAAATGAGTTATACGACTTAACTACGTCCTTTTAGGGTGCGCCAGTGGCTTTTCTGGACAGTTCACTCGCCGGTGCGGTGGGCAGGCTCGCGCGCGGCTGCGCACGTCACCGCGGGTTCCTGCTGGTCGCCTGGATCATCGTCCTCGCGTCGGCGGCCCTCTACGTGCGCGGTGCCGGCGCCCAGTACACCCAGCAGGTGGCGCCGACGGGCTCGGAATCCGACCGTGCGCTGACCAACGTGACGGCGATCTCGCCGGGTGGCCAGCTACCCGATGTCGAGACGATCGTGGTCCGGGCCCGGGAGGGCACTCTCGACGACCGCATGGCGCGCGACCGGATGACCCTGCTCATCGCGCAGGTCGGCAAGCTGCCGGGAGTCGCCCTCGTCGCGGATCCGGGCGGACCGCTCGGGCCGGCCACCGTCGGGGTCACCCCGATCAGCGCCGACCGGCGGACCGCGATGATCTCCGTCGTGCTGAAGGGCACCGCCCTCGCACCCGACCTGGCCGCGGTACGGCGCGTGCAGGACCTCGCACTGGCCTACGACGACCCGCAGTTCCAGGTCGAGATGTCCGGGCCAGGCATCACGGCGATCGAGACCGCCGGCATCTCGACCACTCCGCTGATCTTCGCCCTGCTCGCGGGCCTGCTACTCGTCATTGCCGCGGTCCGCTCCCCGTCCGGGCTGCTCATCTGTCTTGTGTCGGGAGCGGTCGCCGCCACGCTCGCGGTCGCGGCGACCGCGAAGCTGGCGCACACGGTGGTCATGACCCCGTTCGCGCCGATGGTCGCCGGCCTCCTGGCGTTCGGCATCTGCCTGGGCGGCGCGGTGGTCATCGTCTACCGAGCGCAGTCAGCCCTGCTGCGCGGCGAGGACGGCATCCAGGCCGCCGAGACCGCCACCGCCACCTCGGGCGCGGCGCTGGCAGTCGGGGGGCTGAGCCTGACGGTGGCCATGGCGGTGGTGAGCATCGTCGGGCTCAGCGGCTTCCGTGGCATCGCGCTCGCTGCCGCCGCCGTGGGCACGATCACCATCCTCGTCGTACTCACCCTGCTGCCCGCGCTGCTCGGGCTGGCCGGCACGCGGCTGCTCGGCTGGACCGAGCGACGCTTCCTGTCCGTGGCCGGAGCCGGCCTCGGACGCCGACCCGGCCTGCGATCGTGGTGGGCCACCCAGGTCGGCCGATACCCGGCCCAGGTCGCGGTGGTCGCCGGGATGCTGCTGGTGGGGCTGACGGTCCAGGCCAGCAGCATCCGCCTGGGCGGTGGCGACTCGGGTGCCGAGCCGACGTCTACAACGTCGCGACGGGCGTACGACCTTGTCAGCGAAGGCTTCTTCCCCGGACTGAACGGGCCGGTCCTGGTGGCCGTGCGGCAGGCGCCGGCGAAGGCCCGCCCGGCCACGAGGTCCGTCACCTCCGCGGATGTCGCCGCCGCGCTCGCCGCGGCTCCCGGGGTGCGCAACGCGGCCGTCATGCTGGAGGACACCGCCAAAGGGCTGGCGGTCATCCGGGTCCTCCCCCAGCCGGGCCCACGGTCGGAGGAGGCCAGCGAGCTGATCCACCAGCTGCGCGCGGAAGTTCTCCCGGCAGTCCTGCGCGACACGGCGACGACCGCGGACGTCGGTGGTCCGACCGCCCTGTTCGACGACGCCGCGGCGGGCTTCCGGGGCAGCGTGGTCGCGCTGCTGTGCATCGTCCTGCTCACCGTCGCGCTGGTGGCGTTCGTGGTGTCACGGTCGGCGGTGCTGGCCGCCCTCCTCGGCCTGTCCGCGACCCTGTCGGTCCAGGCTGCGGGCGGCGTCCTGACGATCCTCTTCCAGAACGAGCGTTTCGCCGAGAGGCTCGGTGTGATGGTGAGCCCGGTCGAGCCCTTCGTCCTCGTTCCGGTGTTCGTGGCGGTGCTCGGCCTGGCCCCCGGGATGAACCTCGTCCTGCTCGGGCGGCTGCGCGAGCAGAACCGTGCCGCGAGTGACCGATCCGCGGGCGGGCCTTCCGGCAACGGCCAGGACCGCCCGCGGGAGCGCGCCGGCGGCCGCAGGAGCATCATCCGCAGCGCCCGGGACGGCATCGCACGCGGGCACGCAGAGCTCGGGCATGTCGTCCTCACCATGAACATGGTCATGCTCCTGGTGGCCGTCGCGATCGCGGCGCAGCCCCCGCGGACACTGAAGATGATGGGCTTCGGCCTGGCCGCAGGTGTCGCGGTGGACGCCCTCGTCCTGCGCGTGGCCGCACTGCCGGCGATCGCGCACCTGTTCCGGCTGTCACACGCCGAGAACGCGTCACGGACCAGCCGTCAGGACACGTACACCGCGGGCAGGACGGACAGACCGCCAAGGGCACGCAGGGCGAATCCGGTGACCGTCGAAGGAATCGAGGGAAGCGTCGAACGGCAGACAGTACCCACCACCCCGCTTCTCGTCGGCCGCGCCGGCGATCCCGGCGGCAACGAGAAGTGGAACGGCCACCGAACCAGGACTCCGGGTCTCAGGTCCGGGGTGCCGCCCAGACCGCGCACGCCGGCCCCCTCCGATCTGGCCGCGCAGCACGGGAACGGCACGCCCTACTTCTATGAAATCCGCGTCCCGCGCGACGGACGGCGATGAAGCCTGCGCCCGGCCCCAGGGGAGGTCGGGTGCGGATTCCCCGGGAGAGCGCGACGACCCGCCAGGGCGGAACCCCGCGGCGTCGCCGACGCGGGCCCATAGCATGCGAGCGGTGCACAGAAGATCGAATCTGCCCCTGCCCGGCGCCTCCCCGCGCGGGACGGTCCCGCGCGGGCAGGCCCTGCGCCGAGCGGCCCCGGTCGTCGCCCTGACCGCGGTTCTGGTGGCTCTGCTGGGCTCGCCGGCGTCCGCCCACACCGCGCTGACCTCGTCCGATCCGGCCGCGGGAGCGACCCTCGACGCCGCACCCGGCGCGATCTCACTGACCTTCAGCGGGACTGTCCGAGGCGACGGTTCCAGCATCTCCGTGACCGGCGACGGTGGGGCACCGGCTGCCGTCGGTGCCCTGTCCGCCGTGGACAAGACCGTGACGGTGCCGGTCTCCGGGCTCACCGGCGGCGGCTACCAGGTGGTCTGGACCGTGGTCTCCGCCGACGGCCATGCGATCAACGGGCAGTTCCCCTTCACGGTGGCCGCGCCCAGTCCCTCGCCCACCTCCGCGTCGCCGCTGGCCGGCCCGGCGCAGGCCGCCGGCAGCTCGTCCCCGGCCGCTCCGGCAGCCGCGTCCCCCACACCCACGGTGCGGATCGAGCCGTCCGCGCCGCCGTCGTCGTCCGACAGCAACGCGGTGTGGTGGATCATCGCCGTGATCTCCGTCGCGGTGCTGCTTCTGGCCGCCGTCGCCGCCGTCCAGCTGATCCGCCGCCGCGGCACCGCACGCTGACCGGCCGCGCCCGGCCTCGGGTCGACCCGAGGCCGGGCGCGGCGGGTGCGGGCCCCCGGATCCGTTACCGGCCGAGCAGCGCGACCACCATCGCGGCCACGCCGCCCTGGACGATCGACAGAACCGCGTCCTTCGCCCCGCCCGCCACGGCGACGCCGAGCTCCTGAAGCCGGCTCGGGTTGTCCCGCACCGCCGCGATGACCGCCGCCGGGTCGGCGACGGCCTCCCCGTCCGGAGTGACCGCCCTGTCCCGGATCAGCTGGTCGATGAGGGCGCGCAGCTCGCCCACCGCCGCGTCGAGCTGTGCGGCGGAGCCGACCTGGTGACTGCTGACCACCTGGTTGATGTCACGACCGGCCTTGTTGACCGTGTAGCCCTGGCCGGTGAACTTGTCACCGGAGAAGACGTCACCCATCATTCCCCCGCCCTGTGCCCGGACCGGGCCGGCCGCCTGTCACTGGCCGGCACCTCGGCCACTCTTGTTGACGTTGTAGCCCCGCCCGGTGAATTTGTCGCCAGCAAAAACATCGCCGTGGACCTCGATGTTGTACGCGGATGCCGGTGGATCCTCGATGGCGGCGACGAGCGCGTTCCGGATGCGCATGATCTCCTTGAGATCCGTTCCGTTCAGCAGGGCTGCCTGCGCGCCGGCGGTTTCGAGCAGGAGCAGGTAGTAGGTGCGCCGAAAGAACACCCGGTAGATCAGGACACCGCTCAGCCAGAGAGTGGCCGCGCCGGCCAGAACGAGCACGAGAACCGCGAACTGCCGGCCGATGTCCTCGAGGGCGTACTCCCCGTCAGGGTCGGCGTAGCGTGGGCCCACGATCACCGCCACCACGAGCAGGGCGACGCCTCCCGCGAGTGACGCCATCCGCCGGAGCGGGTAGAAGGTGCTGTACTTCCCGAACCACTTCAGCTCCCGGGTCTGAATCCGGGAGATGTTGGCGAGCGGGTACACCTCGTGCCCGATCGTGAGCGCCCGCTTGCCGACCACGATCTCGAAGATCTGATTCTTTTTTGCCATACAGCCCCCGCCTGTACTGGCTTATTGATAACGCGGACGCCGATCGGCGAACGCATCGTGAGCTGACATCCGGAACGTCGACTGACGAGCACGAGGCCGATAAACGTCGGGATCAGCGACGACAGGTACCCGGTCACCGGATCCGCGCAGAACGTACCACACATCGTGAAATGAAGAAATCCGGGCGTGGCCGGTTATCCCCTGACTGGATCAGGCGAGGCCGGTGGGGGTGACCCAGTCCGGCGCGATCCGCTCACCGCCGACCGTGAGGGTGAACGCACCCTCCTCGTCGAGAAGACCGACGAGCAGGGCGAGCAGGGTCTGCACCCGGGCGAGCCGGGCGCTGGTGATGGCCGCCGGCGACTGCAACGCCTCGGCGAAGGCATCGAACCATTCGGCGAAGACGGCTTCGTAGTTGTCATGGAAGTAGGCGAATCCCAGGCACTCGTTGGACGCACTGCCCGGCCCGCCACGCATCAGCTCGCCGATCGCCCGCTGCTCCTCCCGCCACAGCATGAACCGGGAGGAGTGGTAGGTGTCGACGCGGTCGTACTCGTCGCTGCTGAACGCCCCGCCGATGTCGGCGAGCAGCGCGGCGACGACGCGGGTGTCCTCGGCGCTCTCGAACCGCAGCAACGCGAGCCGCGAGTACACGATCTCCAGGGTTCCGAAGTAGCGCGCGATGCAGAACAGCGTGGCCAGCAGCGCGAGCCGACTACGACGATCCGGCTCCTTCGAGGTGGGTTTCAGATACGACAGGAACTCCTTCTTCCGAATGCTGTGGATACGGGTGCCGAGGTCGAAGGCCGCGACGAGCAGCGGCTCCCGGTATCGGTCCAGCTCGGTCTTCGCCGCCGAGCGTTTCTCGCTGTCCCTGGTGGAACGGTCCAGCTCGAAACGGATGCGTTCCATCTCGACGCCCTGGCGATGGGTCCACACCGTCGCAGCCACCGCCACCAGGGCACTGACAACGGAGGAGATGAGGGCGGCGACAATTCCCGCGTCCACGTCTGCCTGCCCCCCAGCCCGGCCGTTCACACGCCGACGTCGGCACGCGGCAGCCTATCGCCGGACAACCCGGCAGATCTCCGCCTTTGGGTAATCCGGATCGGGCCCGGCTCGTCGCCGTCAGGTCACCGGCGGACGGCCGGACCACCGAACAGCGCACCGCGGATCTCACGGCCGGCTCTGGCCACCGGCTGCCAGAGGACCCGGTTCACCCAGCGGACGGGCACGACCACCATCACGCGCCACACCGCGGCGGCCGCCCGCGCCACCGGGACGACCACCGTTCGCCACACGAAGGCGGTCGGGACCACCACGAGCACCCGGAAGACGGCGGCGATCCCACGCCCGATCGCGGTCGCCACCCGCATCGCGAACCGGCAGGCCTCGGCGACGATCCGCCCCACAGGTACGACCACGGCCCGCCACACCCAGCGCGCCGGCGCCACCACCAGCGCCGTCAGCACCGCCGCCGCGATCCTCCCGGCCAGCCGCAGGACACCGGCGAACGCATGCGCCACGGGTCGCAGCACGGTCTGCCACAGCCACTGCGCCGGCATGATCACCAGCCAGGTGACGAGAAAACGCAGCGGGATCGCGATGGCGTAGCGGAAGACGAACAACACGGCCAGCCGGACCGGATTGATCACCCATCGCCACAGCAGGCGTCCGAGCGGGGTCAGGAACCAGTCCCAGAGGAGCCGTTTCAGGCCCAGCAGGAGCGGGCGCAGGAACCACGTCCACAGCAGCGTGCGCAGCCCGCGGCCGACCAGCACGAGCCCCTGCCACAGCAGCTGGAGCGGAACGACGATCACCAGCGCGATCAGCCGCGCCGGCCAGCGAATCAGGTCATAGACAAGGCCGTCGGGCTCGTCGCGCCGGGCAGGGGCCCGCGGCGGCCCTGGATGAGGAGACCGCGGAGCAGCCGTGCTGCCAGCGTACGGGTGCCGGTCATTCCGGTTGCTCCGGTTTTCAACCACAGCGGAGTATCTATCGTTCACGCGGCCCGAAAATCGTCCGTTTGTCAGCTGGTAAACACCCCGGGGCAGGCCGGCCACGGTGTCCCGCGGCGGGTCCGGGGTGGCAGGGCCGGCCGGGGTGGCAGGGCCGGCCGGCGGGTCAGGGGCGAGGCCGGGGCACCCGTTCGAAGAAGTGGGTGGCGTGCGGGTTGTCGTTGTACCGGCCGATCGGACGGTAGCCGGCCTTCCCGTACAGCGCGATGGCCTCGGTCAGGGACTCGTGGGAGTCGAGCCGAACGGTGTGGTGACCGAGGGCGTGCGCGGTCTGCTCCAGGTGGAGCAGAAGTCGGGAACCCAGGCCCGCGCCGCGCCAGGCGTCATCCACCCACATGCGCTTGATCTCGCCGACACCGTCCTCGATCGTCCGCACACCACCGCACGCCACCGCGGCCCCATCACTGACAGCCAGGACGAAACAGCCCCCGGGTGCCGCCAGCGACGCCGCACCGTCATCCGGCTCGGTGGACGGATCGAAGCCGAACCGCCGCCCGATCTCCGCGAAGTAACGGCCGACAGCCCACACCGCCGCCGGTGATGTCGGGTCGACGGCCTCGAAGCGCACCGCCGCCGCCCGCGCGCGCGACCCACTGCCGCGCAGGCGCTGGGAATCCTCCACGCCAGCGAACGCTAACCGACGCCCCGTCGCTTCCTGGCATCGCCCCGCGACACAGGCAACAACCGGCCCACACGGTCTCGGCCAGCCCGTCCGCCTGCACGGCACGCGATACGCGTGGCCGCGTCCTAACCGCCCGTGGGCAGCACCGACGGGACGACCGACAGCACGACCTGCCGCGGCACCGCGGGCTTCGACAGCGGGAGTTTGGCCGTCGGGGTTCTGGGCGTCGGGGTTCTGGGCGTCGCCGCATCCACGGTCGCGGGCTTGGGCTTGGGCTTGGGCTTGGGCTCCGCCAGTGTCAGCGCCGCGGGCCCCGCGGTCTCGGCCCAGTCGGTGCCCGACGGCTCGGCGGGTGCGGAAGCATCCGGCGAACCGGCTGTCAAAGGGCGATCCGGCGCCGCGGTGACCAGCGAAAGGCGCACGGAGGTGGGGGCATCCGGCACGAAGGCGGTCGACGGACGGTCGCCTCGAGCCCTGGCGGGTTGTGTGGGCACCACGGACAGGCGACCGGCGGACGGACGCACCACCGCGGCGGGGCCGCGTTCGCCGGCTGGTAGCCGGGCCGGAGCGGCAACCCGCGTCAGCGCCGCCTCGATGGCGTGCATGCCCAGCATCATCGCCATCAGCGCGAAAGGAAACACCAGGATGAGCGCTATGATCACTGCGATCTTTCCCTTCCGGATGGCGCGGTCAGATGCCTGGTGCGACGGGCGGGAAGCCGGCCGGTCATCCAAGCTACGCGGGCGGTGAGCACCGGCCCACGGCGAAGAGCACCGTTGTCGGATGCCGCAGGTCCCTGCACCGGGGGACCAGGCGGGCTTCGGGCCCCCGGGCCCACTGACCGCAGGGTTTCGCGGCCATGTTTCAGGCATGGCTCGAACGTGCCTGCCAGATCGACCTATGCCGGATCCGAATCCCTCGGCGGCGCGCCGAGAACGTCATCCGCCGGCGGCACTGGCCCACCCGCGGCGACCGCCACTACCTTCGGGACCGTGTATTCGCTGCGACTGAGCTGTCCGCTCGCCGCTCCACGCGCCACGGTGTACCGGGCACTGATCGACCCGGCGGCAATCGTCCGGTGGCGGTTCCCGGACGGGATGAGCGCACGGCTGCACGAGTTCGACGCCCGCGAGGGCGGCGCCTTCCGGATCTCGCTCACCTACGACCGCCCCGACGTGGCCGGAAAGACCGCCGGCAACACCGACACGTACCACGGCCACTTCGTGCGGCTCGTTCCCGACGAGCAGGTCGTCGAGGTGCTCGCGTTCGAGACCGCCGACCCGGCCCTGGGCGCCCCGATGACGATGACCACGACGCTCTCCGACACCGACGACGGCGGCACCCTCGTCGTCCTCGTCCACGACGGCATCCCGGATGCCATCCCCGCCGCGGACAACGAGACCGGCACCCGCATGGCCCTGGACCGCCTGCGGGCACTCGTCGAGGCCGGTACGCCCGGCGGGCCGGCCACGTCGAGGATCCGGTGACCCCGCCCTGGCAGCCGTTGCGGGCCGCAGGTTGGCAGTTGTCGGACGACCCCGAGCTCCTGGACCGCCCCCGGGTGTGGAGATGGTTGTCGCTGGAGGCTCCGTGGGCGCATGGCCGCAGCCCGGAGGCCGTGAACACCGCCCTTGACCTTTCCCTCACCGTGGGCGTCTACGATTCGGCCGGTCTGCAGCGGGGAGTCGCCCGTTGCGTGACCGACCGGGTGGCCGTCGGATTCATCGACGACGTCTTCGTCGATGCGGACCATCGTGGGAAAGGAGTCGGGCGCTGGCTGGTCTGCGGGCTGCTCCAGCACCGACTGTTACGCGAAATCCCGCAGTTCACGCTGGTGACGGACGATGCCCATACCCACTATGCCGCTGCCGGCTTCACGCCCCTGGCCAGATTCCAGCGGTGGATGCAGTGGCGACGCGACATCGGCTCCGCGTACGCGCCCGACCCCTGGGCACCGGATTCCCCGCCCGGCTCCGCCGGTTGAGCAACCCGGTTCACCGGTCGCCCCCGCCCGCCGGTGGCGCCTGGGACGATGCGGGCCCGCCAGACAATGCCTCCGTACTATGTTTGTCTGGAAAATCACGTTGCTGGCCGTGGACCAGGTGGCTCCTCGACCGGGTCCGGATCCGAGGAGACACCGTCATGGCGACGTACGTCCTGGTGCACGGGGGCGGGCGTGGCGGTTGGTGCTGCCAGCCCGTCGCCCGGAGGTTACGCGGCGCCGGGCGGTGGTCCATCGACACCGGGCACGACCTGGTGATCACCAAGCCGGCGGCGGTCACGAGCGCACTGGTCGAGGTCGCCGGTGACGCCGGGCAGTGATGCGGCGGCTCCGGGCGCGTCCGCGTCCGCGTGGCTCTACGAGTCGGTGGGGCGGCTGTCCGACACGGTGGTCGCCGCGTTCGGCGGCCTGCCGTGGTATACCCGGCTGTCCGCGCACAGCCGGTCCTGGGTCCGGCTCATCGCGCACCAGGAGATCGCCACGATGGCGCAGAGCCTGGTGGCGGCGCGGGCGCCCTCGCTGCAGAACATCTTCTCCGGAGTGCCCGCGGAGGTGGCCCGGCAGATCTCGTTCGACCAGACCGTCGAGCTGCTCCAGGTCACCGTCGACGTCGTCCTGCGCGTGGCGAACGCGGAGGCGGACGAGGCCCTTGACCCCGCCACGTCCGCGGTGCTGCGCGCCGAGCTGGAACGTTACGGCCGCGAGGTCGCGTTCCAGGCGGCGACCGTCTACGCGAAGGCTGCCGAGCACCGGGGCCGTGCGGTAGCCGGTCGACGCGCGCTGCTGCTCGAGGCGCTCGTCGACGGGCGTGAGGACCAGATCGCGGCGCGGGCCGCCGACGTGGTTCCGCTCGGGCTCCCGGTACGCATCCTCGGGATGACCCCGCCCGAGGGCGCGGCCGACCCGCTGCTCGACGAGATCGCCCGGATTGCCGGCCGTCTCGGGCTGGTCTCCTGCGCCGCGGCCCGCGGGAAGGCCGTGGTCGTGATCGCCGTCCAGGGACCCTCCTCGGCGACGGCCGCGACCGGCGGCGGGCCCACGGTGTTCGCCGCGGACCCGGCGGATGCCGCGGTCGCTGCCGGCACCGGCACCGGCACCGGAGGCGGGAGCCGCGGCGGTGCGGGCACGACCATGGAGGGCGGCGCTCCGGTCGACCTGGTCTCCGGGCTACGCGGGCTGGTCGACGGCCCCGCCGGCCCGGGGATCGTCATCAGCGAGCCGGTCGCGTCGGTGGCCCGGGCGGGCCCCGCGACGGCGGCGGTGCTGTCCGGACTGCGGGCGCTCGCCGCGTGGCCGGGGAACCCGGCGGTGGTCAGCACCGAGGATCTGCTCGTCGAGCGCGTGCTGTGCGGGGACACCCAGGCCGCCCGGCAGCTGGTGGCGACCTGCGTGGACCCGCTCGTCAGCGCCGGCCACGGGCTGGTGGAGACGGTGGACGCGATGCTGCGCTGCGACGGCTCCCCCGAGGCCGCCGCCCGCAGCCTGCCGGTGCACGTCAACACCCTGCGCTACCGCATCACGAAGATCGTCAGCCTGACCGGGCGAGATCCACGCCGGTACCGGGACGCCAGCGCGCTGCGGATCGCCTTCGCCCTCGCCCGCACCGGCACGACCCCGTCGGTGCTTCTCCCGTAGCCCGACTCCTCCAGGAGGACGCCGTGCGGACGGCAGCCGTGCAGACCTCGACCAGACCGACCCGGCGCCCAGCCGCCGCCCGAGCGCTGGCCGTCACGGCCGCGGGCGCTGTCATGGCTGCCTTCCTGGCCGTGCCCGCGCACGCCTCGCCCTCGACCTCGACCTCGACCGAGCCGGCTGGTCAGACCGGTCAGACCGGTCCGGCCTGTGCCACGTGGACGTCCCGGGTGGTGGCCAGCGGGCTCGGGACCGCCGAGAACCTCGTCCCGGATGGTCAGGGCGGTCTGTTGGTGAGCACCAACGACAGTGCCGGCAAACTGCTTCGGCTCAGCCCCGACGGCGCCGTGACCCCGCTCGCCACCGACCTGCCCTACGCCGGCGGGCTGGCCCGCGACGGGCAGTGGGTATACGTCGCCACCGGCGCCAGTGCGCTGTCCGGCCTGCTCGGAACCGCCGACGGGACGATCGTCCGGCTCCGCGTCGACGGCGGTGACCGCGCCACCGTCGCGACCGGGCTGGTCGCGCCGAACGGCCTGGCGCGCCTGCCCGACGGAGCCCTCGTGGTGACCCGGACCATCGACCTCGGGCTCGGCTCCTCGTCAGCCGTCGCCCACGTGAGCCCGCAGGGGGTGCTCACCCCGCGTTGGTCAGCCCTGGACGGAACCAACGGCGTCGCGCTCGACCCCAGCGGCGAATGGCTGTATGTGAACCGTTCCCTCGCCGGGGAGACCTGGCGTGTCGACGTCGCGAACCCCGCGCACGCCGTCAAGGTCGCCACACATCCGCTGCTGGCCTTCCCCGATGATCTGACGGTCACCGCGGAAGGGCTGATCACCACCCGGTATCTCGCCGGCGAGGTGGTCCGTATCGATCCGGCCACGGGGACGACGTGTGTCCTCGCCCGTGGCCTCGCGCAGGCCTCGTCCGTCCGGGCCGGGGACGGGCGCGGGTTCCGCGCCGACCGGCTGTACGTCACCAGCCATACCGGCGACGTCTACGAGCTGGCACCGCCAGCCGGGTGAGCGCACGGCGGCCCGGCCCGGCCGGCGGGGACGACGAGTCGACCGGAGCCGGGCCGGGCCGGGCCGTCAGTCGGTGAGGCGCGTGCCGCACCACCGCTCGGTGCCGTCGGCGGCGCGCCGGCTCTCGAAGGCGGTGCCTTTCTCGTTCACCGTGGCAAAGCGGTAGCACAGGGAAAGGCTGGTCCGGTTGGTGCTGAAGTCCACTCCCCCGGGAATGAGCCCGGCGGCATCGTAGTCGGTGAGCCCGCGCAGGGTTTTCTGGAACGAGGCCCGGGTCGGGCAGGGGCCGGCGAGCTCCAGGCCACGAAGCAGCATGTCGGCGGTGATGTAGGAGTTCAGCACGAGGTTCTGGTCCGGGTCGGACACCTGGGGCGCGAAACGGCCCATCGCGTCTCGATAGGTCTTCAGCGCGGGATCCTTCGACTCCCACGGGATCTGGACGAAGTACGCGGACACCCCGGCGAAGTGCTGGCCGTCGGCGGCGAGCACGCTCCGGTCGTAGGCGAGCGGTGAAAGCACCATCTTGAAACCGACCCCCGCCTCCTGGGCGGCGACCAGAAGCTCCCGCAGGCCGGCGAGCTCCATGGAGACGATCAGGCCGTCGGCACCGCTTTCCCGGATGGCCTTCACCGTCCGCGCCGCCGAGGTCGCGCCCAGGCGGTACGGGATGCGGGAGACCACGTCAACACCCTGCGACCGCATGCTCGCGACCATCTGATCCCCGAGGACCTGCGCGGAGTCCGAGACCGGGTCCTCCACCACGGCAGCCCGCGTCACGCCCTGCGCCCGGGCGAAGACACCGAACGTGGTGACCGAGTCCTCTGAGGCGTAGATGTAGGTCGCCGCGAACATGTTCTCGTAGTTGCTCCAGGCCTGCTCGGCCGCGACGCCGAGCACCGGGATTCCGTTGGCCGCCAGCAGGTCCGCCGACCCCGACGCCGCCGTCGTGAACTCCGCGAGCACGAAGATGTTCTCCCGCTCGATCAGCCGCTGCGCCACGGCCAGGTTTGTCTCCTTCTGCGCGGCGTCGTCGGCCGGCACCGCCTCGATGCGGCGCCCGTGCACGCCACCCGCCTCGTTCGCCAGCGCGATCCTGGCCTCGAAACCGCTACGCGCCAGACTGAACGGGAGGGCGAGCGGGCCGGTGTCCGGGTAGACCAGACCGACGCGCACCGTGCTGCCGGAGAAACCCGGCGTCGTGCACGCCGGTACCGGCGGCGACGCGTCGCTCCTGGCCCTGCCACAGGCCGCCAGCACGAGCAGCAGCACCAGTCCCAGCGCCGCGCCGGAGGTTCCCGCGACCCGCCGCGGCCCCCGTGCGCGCCTGCCCGGGCGACATCGGGCCGGCCGCGCCGAGGCCCCGCGGCCAGATTGTGCAGCACCGCGCCGGGAACCGGCGGATATCCGTAATTCCACTGAACGCTGTCACCCCCAGAAGTGAGCCTTTTCCATCGTCGACTCGTGCACGGCGGCCCTGACCATGCACCGTGAGATGGAGAAGTCCCATTGAGGCGAGCATAGCGATTGCGATGTGAGAAGTCTCCCACGAAATCATCGGACGCGGCGCCGCGGCCGCCCGGTCGAAACCGGGCCGGCGAATTGCGCGTGAGGAATTATAACGGCGGCTCCGGCGAGGCGGTGCGCTCCCCCGCGCCGTCGATGCCGAGGAGCTCGCCGTAAAGTAAGCAGGCTGACAACCGCTCCGGCGGCGACCAGTGCGGCCGACACCTCCAACCCGCGGGCGTAGCCGGCGACGAATGCCTCCGGGAAGGCCGCGCCATCCGCCATCAGTGCGCGTTGCCGGGAAAGCAGAATCGCGCCGGTCAACGCTACCCCCAGCACGCCCGACACCTCACGGGCGGAACTGAGCACAGCTGAGGCCATGCCCTCGGTCGAGGCCGGGAGAACTTCCAGGATCCGGGACGTCATCGGCGTCGTCAGGGCTGAGCCCGCCCCGATGACGAGCAGGCCCGGCAGGAGCTCGACGAAGGTGGCGTCCACCGGAATCCAGGCGATGATCAACAGCCCGCCGGCCACCATCAGCAGCCCACCGGCCACCGTCCAGTGCGCGCCACACCTGCGGGCCAGCAGACCGGCCGGGGGAACCATCACGATCAGGGCCAGCGCGAGCGGAACAAAGGCCAGGCCCGCCCGGGTGGGGCTGTAGCCCAGCACAAGCTGCAGAAACAGGGCGGTGAAGAAGAAGACCCCGTTCACCCCCAGCCCCCACAGGACCTGGGCCACGATTCCGCCGCTGAACGCCCGCAGCCGGAACAGGTTCAGGGCCACCATGGGCTCCCTGGCCCGTCCCTCGATCACCAGGAACAGGCTGCCGGCCACCGCCGCGACAGCGAAGGACAGCAGGATGCGGGCCGACCCGAATCCCAGCGTGTTGCCTTCGACCAGCGCATACGTGAGGGCCAGCAGCGCGAGCCCGGACAGCACGACACCGGGCAGATCGAGCCGCGGCCGTCGGCCGGCGTGCTCGGGTCCCCACGGCTGACCGCGGCTCGCCCGCGCTGCCAGGAGCATGGCGAGGGCGCACACCGGCAGGTTCAGGTAGAAGATCCAGCTCCAGTGGGCGTACTGGGTGATCGTCCCACCGACGGCGGGGCCGAGGGCGAGCGCGACCGCGATGGCGGCGGTGAGGACACCGGCGCCGAGATGGCGATCCCGCTCGTCCAGGTCGGCGGCGAGGATCGCCAGCGCCGCCGGCAGCGCCAGCGCTCCACCCGCCCCCTGCGCGAGCCGCGCGAGGATCAGCGCGAGGGAGGTGTCCGCGGCGCCGGCGACACCGGAGAACACCGCGAAGACCGCCAGCCCCAGCAGGAGGACCCGCCAGCGGCCGAACAGGTCGGTGAGACGTCCGCCCAGCAGCAGCAGGCTGGAGAAGGCGAGGATGTAGCTCGTCGCCACCCATTCCAGCCCAGCCGCGGACAGCGCGAAGTCGCGCTGCATGGACGGCAGCGCGACGTTCACGACCGTGTTGTCCAGCGCGGTGATGAACGCCGCGAGCCCGATCGGCGCGATCGCCCTGCGGCCGGCCAGGCCGCCGCGCACGGTCCGCTGCCGTCGCCGGCGCCCCGCTCGGCGCGCCGGGCGCCGAACCTCCGGAGGAGCCGCCGGCTGACCCCCGGGTTGAATGGCCCCGGGGGCTGCCGGCAGAGCCGTCCGGCCGGCTGACCCCTTGTCCGTCCGGACGGCGGTCGCTTCGTCCGCCCGGACGGTCATCACGTCAGTGCTGGTCACCGGTGCTCACCAACCATCGTTCGC